>NZ_JAOAKP010000009.1 GCF_026419855.1 Methanothrix sp. | reverse complement strand
GCACAAATAGTATAAACACATTTCTACTATAGCTATCGAAAACCAATCAGCTATGCCTAAATTATGGGGAGCTCAGGATCAAAGTAAACACGAAAAACAGAGTAAAACAAGGAAAAATCACGAAAATTTGGCATCAAATATGCCAAATAAACAATCAAAGCCATGTGATAATATGAAGATCCATGTAAATAGGAATCCTCGAATCTGAGGGCGTTTCCGGAAACGCCCTCAGATTCAACGCTTCACCTCAGCTTGGATTCTATCTCCCTCTCCCTGAGCTTGCAGAGGTTCTCAGCACCGCGCACGTAGAACCAGTAGTGGACCACCACCAGCAGCCCCCAGCCCACTATGGGATAGTACATCGCCCAGCCGGGGATCGTCTTTATCGTGCCCATGGCGTTCAGGGCTACCCAGATGGCATTCACCACAATGTAGATAGCTATGTGAAGCTGGAACAGCTTCACCTGATCCGAAACAGTCGCCTCTCTAAAAAGTCTTTTGTATTCTTCCAGAGCCGCCGCCAACAGTTCCACCTCCTTCATCATGTGGATGCCTGTTTCCTGACGTGTTGGTCACCAGTCAAGCACTCATTTAAAGCAACAACTCGCAGAGCGTAGCGCAGTGTGTATCACCGGTACCCAGGTGTGATCCCCCAAAGATGCACACCTCCGATCTGCAGATGTGCATCTCACGCCAGGAAGTGATACTAACTGTTGTTCATCAACTTATATAAATTGTCGCTCTTATCCGCCTGCTAACTTGCAGGTAGAGGCAATGGTGCTGCTATGCACTTATGCCAAGACGAACAGCACTTCAAGCAAATATATCGCATGATCTGATCTCCAAGCTGTGAAACACGTAAGAGCGATTCTTATCCTGAGTCCTTACGAACTTTAACAGTGAGAAGGACGTCACGATGCCAGGGTGAAACAGACCGTGCACCCCTTCTCTGGGCCTGACTCTATCCAGATTCGCCCTCCATGGACCTCAATGATCCTCTTGACTATGGCGAGTCCGACACCAGTGCCCTCGCTTTTGGGATCTATCTTGTAGAAAAGCTCAAAGACCTTATCGCGCTGGCTGGGATCGATTCCGATGCCGTTATCACGCACAAAGAAGACCGTCTCGGAACCTTCTTTTCTGTAACCGATATCGATACGGGGGTGTGGCTCATCACCCATGTACTTGACGCTGTTCTCTATCAGGTTCACGAACACCTCGACCATCCTCATGCGATCCACATGAACCACTGGCATGTCAGGAGGCACATGCACCTCGACACCTCTGTCAGCAATCACCCTGGTGGTCTGTTCCAGAGCCTCGTGGACGAGCTGCCCAAGGGGAGCATACTCAAACTGATTCGCCACGCGACCGATGCGCGACAGCTCAAGGGTATCCTGAAGAAGAAGATCCATCTTTTCAACAGCCTTTCCGATCATCTGCAGGTCAGATCTTATCAGCTCAGCATCGCCCTTCAGAATATCATGCTCAAGGAGCCCCAAAAACCCGCTTATGGTGACCAGGGGGGATCTGAGATCGTGTGATACAGTGTAGATGAACCGCTCCATCTCGGCGGTCTTCGATCTCAGCTCCTGTGTCCTCTCATCGACTCTGCGTTCAAGCTCATCCTCGAACTCCTTCCGCTCAGTGATATCTGAGAAGGAGATGATCACCGCGTAGGGTTTAGTTTCTCCTTCCCTGAACAGCGGGCTTGTGTTTATGTTTATCCATTGCAGACGATCTGTCAGTGCGTTCCTGACACCCATGACCACATTTCTGCATGGCTCACCGGTGAGCAATGTCCTCATAGATGGGTGCTCGGATCCTGGAAATTCAGATCCATCCTCTCGAATCGTCCTCCAGTCACGACTGATGGAAGTTTGCCCTATGGCCTTCTCAGCAGAGATACCAAATACCCTCTCAGCACCTTTATTCCAGGTCAGAATCCTGCCGCTTCCATCCTGAAGTATGATACCGTCGGTCGCCGAATCTACAACGGTCCGGTACAGCTCAGCGCTCTCTCGCAAAGCCTCCTCAGCGCGCTTGCGATCAGTGATATCCAGCTGGGTTCCGGCCATGCGGACAGGCTTTCCGTCATTGTCCCACTCAACCACCTTGCCCCGATCCAGCACCAAAACCCAGTGGCCATCTTTGTGCAGCATTCGCACCTCACATTCGTAGGTCGGCAGGACTCCTGCGAAATGCAGCGATAGCATATGATCAGAGCGCTTCAGGTCCTCTGGATGAGCCAGACGCTTCCAGGTCTCGATGGAGACGGGAGAGAGCTCATCCAGTGTATAGCCCACGATCTCAGCCCAGCGCTCAGAGAACGTCACCTCGCCAGTCTGCACGTACCAGTCCCACAGACCGACGCCTGAACCCTCCAAGGCAAGCATAAGCCGCTCTCTGCTCACCTGCAGTTCTCTTTCAACCCGCTTCTGCTCAGTGACATTGCGGATGGTTCCCTGAAAACCAATAACCGCTCCACCTGGATCTTTTACTGCGACTGCTGTTATGAGCGTCTCGATGATCGTGCCGTCCTTCCTTTTCAGAGTTACAGGATACTCCTTTGAGTAGCCGCACTTGATTATATGCTCGATATGACGTTTTCTATCACTTGGATTTGCATACAGGTCCTCGATCCTCGTTTTCATCAGTTCATCTCTCGAATCAAAGCCAAAAAACTTCACAGCAGCGTCGTTGAAGTCGATCCAGCGTCCATCAACGGTTGTGATGAACACACAGTCTATTGAGGTATTGAAGAATGCCCGATACCGCTCCTCGCTCTTGCGCAGGGTCTCTTCAGCATTTTTCCGTTCAGTTATATCGACAAGGAAGTTGAGAGTTGCAGACAACCCTTCCCAGTTTATCCGAACCGCTGAGATCTGGACCCACTTCACCTCCCCGTTCTTGCTGACAATGCGGAAGTCGTAGTTCTGAGGAACATCCTCGCCGGCGAGACGCCTCAGGTGGCGGTTGAGGACAAGCTCTCTGTCTTCAGGATGTATGTATCGGATGATCGGCTTACCTATGATCTCCTCAGGGCTTGCCTGGAGCATCTTTATTATCTGCGGATTTACATAGAGTACAATGCCATCCCTGGCAACCACGATGCCATCTGGGGAATTCTCCACAACAGATCGGTACCGATCCATAGCATCCCTGAGCGCATCCTCAACCCGCTTTCGTTCTGTTATGTCCTCTGATATACCGAGAAGATAATCCGGATTACCATCCTCGTCTAGAATTGATATCTTCTTTGTGTGAAGGATACGTGTTCCTCTGTGGCGGGTCTGTATGACCTCTTCGGGGATATCCACCACTAACCTCTTAGCAAGTACCTCTCGGTCCTTTGATGTGAAGAAGTCCGCCTGCTCCTTTGGGAAGAGATCGTAATCGTTTTTTCCAATCAGCTCGCTCCTGGAGCAGCCAAGAAGCTCCTCGCCAGCCTTGTTTAACCTAACGAATCTGAGCTTGGAGACCTCTTTGATGAAGATCATATCAGGAATGTTCTCTATTATTGAGTCGAGGAAAGCATTTGCCTTAACCAGCTCCTCATGTACCTGCATCTCTTGTGTTATATCCTGGTATATGGCTATTACATCTCCAGATTTCAATCTTGAAACATAATTGATTCTCCAACCTGATATTCGATCATCCTTGTAATATTTGGCAGGATGATATGCAGGAGCTCCAGTCCGCAACACCTGCTGGAATACGTCGAGCAGCCCGAACTCTTTGAGACCAGGGAATACCTCAAGCACCGATCTCCCGATCACATCTTTCCTGGATACGCCTTCGATACGCTCACAGGCGGGATTTATGTCTTTAATGATAAAGTCCAGACCATGTGCAACTGGCTCGTAAATCGCCACACCGCTATTTGTATGCTCCCAAAGCTGGCACAGCAGTTCTTTGCTCTCTGCAAGCAGCTCTTCAAGTCGCTTGAGCTCTGTAATATCGCTGCTGATGCCGAGGACTGTCGCTTTGCCATCCTCCCTGTGGTAGGCGGCACCTTTAAAGCGGACCCAGAGAGTTGCGCCATTCGGTCTGACAAGACGGTAAATTCTGCTGCGTTCGCTGCCAGGCACCTGCAATAGCTCATAAAGAGTCTCTTTCAGGCCTGGAAGGTCCTCCGGATGAACATATGAGAGGTATCTTTCTAAGCTGCTCCCGATCGTTCCGGCAGGCAGGCCCAGCATAATGTCTGCTGCAGGTGAGATATAGGTGTCAGTATACTCCCCCGTATCATTGGTATCAAAGCGCATTACAATCACAGGTATCTTAGAGAGTATAAGATCACGCTCTTCACTTCCAGCTTCCTGCGAGTCATCCTGTGATTGTGTGTGATCGATTATGTCATTGCTCATGATTAAATCATCATGGACACTCAAAATATATACGTTTATATCAAGATCTGGACAGCTGACGAGTTTCATGTCGCTCTTATCGATCTGATAACCTGTCCGCAGAGGCCCCGGTCGTGTACTTGTATAAGTGAAATCATATGCATGCACCTCGTGGGTTCATGCAGTATTATGCCGTTGCACGCTGGTCCCTGAGAGCCAGTTCAGCTATTCGAGCACACGACCCCATCATATCCTAAAGCTTATATCGTTGTATGGCTGGTATGGGGCAGGGTTCCAGATGGCACGCTTGGTAATGAAATTCGGCGGGGGTTCTGTAGCTGATGGCAGACGGCTCAGAAACGTTGGGGAGCTTGTGAGGGGATTCAGTCCCGGGAACGAAATCGTGGTGGTGACCTCTGCCCTCCAGGGGGTCACGGATGACCTGCTGGAATGTGCGAGATCATCTGCTAAGTACGGCAGGGTCTCTGACGTCGAGGATTTCATCAAAAGGCTCACTGAGAGGCACGAGCAGGCGATCGTAGACGCGATATCAGATGATGCGATACGGGAGGAGGTCAGATCTGATATACGCAGGAAGATCGACATGCTTGAAAAGGCCTACGTCGGGATATGCTATCTCGGAGAGCTAACATCGAGATCCATAGATTACATCTCAAGCTTTGGCGAGCAGCTCTCAGCCCCCATACTCTCAGGCGTATTCAGGGACATGGGAATTGAGTCCAAATACTACACAGGCGGAGATGCGGGGATAATCACAAACAGCGATTATGGGAATGCAAAACCTCTCGAGAAGAGCTACACGCTCATAGCGAAGAGGCTGCTGCCCATAAAGGGAATACCTGTTGTCACTGGCTTCATAGCAAAGGATGAGAACGGCATAACAACAACTCTCGGGCGCGGCGGGTCTGACTTCACAGCATCTATAATCGGAGCTGCGATAGATGCGGATGAGATCTGGTTCTGGAAGGAGACCTCTGGAGTACTTACAGCGGATCCCAAGATAGATCCATCTGCGAAGACGATACCCACAATATCATACATAGAGGCCATGGAGCTCTCCTTCTTCGGGGCTAAGGTTCTGCATCCAAGAGCGATCGAGCCGGCGATAAGGAAGGGCATACCTGTAAGGGTGAAATGCACATTCGATCCCGAGAGCCCGGGAACGAGGATAGTCCAGGAGGAGGAACTGAAGGACGGTGTTATAAAAGCGGTGAGCCTGTCCACCAATGTTGCACTGCTCAACGTATCAGGCGCGGAGATGATCGGCACTCCCGGGGTCGCCGCCAGGGTGTTCTCAGCCCTCGCAAACGCTGGAGTGAACATAATCATGATCAGCCAGGGATCGTCAGAGGCGAACATATCGATGGTGGTTGAGGAGAAGGATCTCGACAAAGCGGAGGAGGCTCTGAGGCGCGATCTTCCCAGGGAGATCGTGAAGGATATCACCCACAACAAGGATGTCTGCGTCGTCGCAGTTGTGGGCTCTGGCATGGCAGGCACCCCGGGTGTGGCCGGCCGTCTCTTCAGCGCCATGGGAAGAGCAGGAATAAATGTGAGGATGATCAGCCAGGGATCGAGCGAGCACAATATATCATTCGTTGTCGCATCAAAGGATGGAAAGCGTGCGGTACAGGAGATACACCGGGAGTTCAAGCTTAACGGTGAGCGCGCATGAAGGGGATGACATACTCGGAGGCCGGCGTCGATATAGAGCTGGAGAACAGATCGATCGATGCGATGAAGCGCAGGCTCACCTTCTCCAGAAAGGGCTTCGGCGCGCCTCTTACCGCCATAGGACACTATGCTGGCCTGATCGATATGGGCGAGTTCGCGATAGCAATGACGACCGATGGCGTTGGGAGCAAGATCCTGATCGCAAACGCGATGCGCAAGTGGGACACCATCGGTATAGATTGCATCGCCATGAACGTGAATGATCTTCTCGCAATAGGAGCTGAGCCGCTGGCGTTTGTTGATTACCTCGCTGTGGAGAAGGTCGACCCGGAGGTCTCGGAGCAGATAGCTGTGGGGCTCCAGAAGGGCGCTGAGATCTCCAACATCAGCATAGTCGGAGGAGAGACCGCATCGCTGCCCGAGATGATCAGGGGTCTGGATCTGGCCGGCACTGCCATCGGGTATGTGAAAAAGGACCGGGTGATCACAGGAGAGAAGATCCGCATCGGCGATGCGGTGGTCGGGGTGCCCAGCACAGGGCTGCACAGCAACGGTTACACGCTCGCCAGGAGGATAATCGAGAGCTCTGGCTACACATACTTCGACACAATGCCGGGCGACTCCAGAAGCATTGGCGAGGTCCTGCTGACCCCCACCAGGATATACATCGAGATCCTGGAGCTTCTCAGGAAATGCGATGTTCATGGGCTTGCACACATAACAGGCAGTGGGCTCCTCAAGCTTCACCGCATAACAGATCTCGGCTTCGAGATAACAGACCCCCTCGAGCCACAGCCTGTTTTCAGGTTCCTGCAGGAGCTGGGGGGAGTGGATGATGCGGAGATGTACAGGACGTTCAACATGGGCATGGGGTTCGCCGTGGTTCTTCCTGAGGATCAGGCAGATGATGCATGCAGGATAATGGGGCCTGGATCCAAGATCATCGGCAGGATAGTCGAGAGCGGCCTGAGGGCGGGCAGCGTCAGACTCCAGTAGAGGGTTTTGAGAAGAGAGCGAAGATAGCGGCTGATTTGTGGAGCCCTCAACAATTATATCACGTCCGAGATGCCTCGGCGGCTTGACCTCCGTCGAAGGCGATCGGTGCGGGGAAGCTCCACATACTGGGGAGGGGAGAAGATGCCGAATATGATGATGGTGGGGCTGCAGCATGGCTCTGATATACTGGACGCTATAAGAGAGGCAGCTGCGAGTCTATCAATAGATGCCGGTTTCTTCAGCGTCATAGGAGCGCTCTCATCGGTCGAGCTCGCTTACTACGATCATAAGGAAAAGGTTTACAGGCAGCGAAGCTTTGAGGGCGCATTCGAGATAGCATCCTGCACCGGCAACATCTCTTTAAAAGATGGACAGAGATTCATCCATGCACACATCGCACTAGCAGATGAGAATTACAACCTCATCGGGGGGCATCTGCTCGGCGGCAGGATCTTTGCCGCTGAGCTTCACATCATAGCTCTTGAGGGAGAGCCCCATGTGAGGGAATACGATCCCGTGACAGGTCTGTTTCTCTGGAGGCGGAGTTGAGCGCTGAGTACTTCGAGCGTCTTGAGCGCGGCCTGAAAGAGGAGATGGAAATAGCGAGAAAGGCGAGATCGAAGGGTCTCGACCCGGAGCTGGATGTTGAGATACCCATAGCTGTTGACCTGGCAGAGCGGGTCGAGAAGCTCGTCTCCATACCAGGAGTCGCAAATAGAATAAGAGAGCTCGAGGCGCAGGGGCTCAGCAGGGAGGAAGCAGCGCTCGCCATCGGCAGGGACTTCGCAGAGGGGCGCCTGGGGAAGGGCGCGAGCAGGCTCGATGCAATAGATATGGCCATAAGGACCTCTGTGGCGCTTCTCACAGAGGGTGTTGTGGCGGCGCCGATTGAGGGTATAGCCAGGGTCGGGCTGGGAAAGAACGACGATGGGAGCGAGTACCTGAAGGTGTACTATGCAGGCCCGATAAGATCTGCTGGGGGAACAGCCCAGGCGCTCTCGGTGCTCGTCGCGGATTATGTGAGAAGGAGCATGGGCATCGCCCCGTACAAACCCACTGAGGAGGAGATAGAGAGGTACGTCGAGGAGATCGGGCTCTACAAGCGCCTGCAGCATCTCCAGTACACACCGTCTGATGATGAGATAAGAACGATAATCAGAAACTGTCCGGTGTGCATTGATGGCGAGCCCACTGAGGAGGAAGAGGTCTCCGGCTACAGAGATCTTCCGAGGGTTGAGACGAACAGGGTTCGTGGGGGCATTGCGCTCGTCTCAGCAGAGGGAATCGCTCTGAAGCGCCCGAAGATCAAGAAGCATGTCTCAAAGCTCGGAATAGATGGATGGGCGTGGCTAGATGCGCTCGGCGGAGAGAAGAAGGATGGAGGGGGATCGAGCGAGAAGTTTCTCAGGGATCTGATCGCGGGCAGGCCTGTCTTCTCTCATCCATCCAGGCCCGGTGGCTTCAGGCTCCGCTACGGGAGATCGAGAAACACGGGTCTCGCAGCTGCCGGCATAAATCCGGCCACAATGATGGTGCTGAATCACTTCCTGGCGCCCGGCACCCAGATCAAGGTCGAGCAGCCCGGAAAGGCAGCCGCGGTTGCTCCGGTGAGCACAATCGAAGGTCCCACCGTGCGTCTGATGAACGGCGATGTCGTGCGGATAGACGATCCGTCCTCATTCCCGTGGATATCAAGCCCTGAAGCTCTGAGGAGGAACATCTCGAGGATCATAGACCTCGGCGAGATCCTGGTCAGCTTCGGGGACTTCATGGAGAACAACAGGCCGCTTGCGCCCGCATCCTACACCTTCGAGTGGTGGGCCGAGGAGCTCAGGAGGGCCGGCGGAGATCCGGAGGGCATGGAGCATCCGGATGGAAGAACAGCGATACAGCTCTCGAGGGATTTCGGCGTGCCGCTCCACCCCGATCACACATACCTCTGGCATGATATAACCCTGGACGAGCTGGATCTGCTCGCGGATGCTGCATCAAAGGGGGCAATCGATGGTGATGCCATCCTCCTGGATCTGCGTGATGATACGAAGGAGATCCTCGAGAAGCTGCTAGTCCATCACAAAGTCAGGGAGGGAAGGATCGTTGTGGAGGATGCGCGCCCGCTTCTTCTCTGTCTGGGCGTGGACGAGAGCGGCAGGCGCTGGAAGAGAGAGGATCTCGATGCAAACGATGCGCTGAGCGCTGTGAATAAGCTCTCCGGTCTCAGGGTCAGGGCGAGGGCTCCCACCAGGATCGGGTGCAGAATGGGTCGACCGGAGAAATCTGACAGAAGGGAGATGAGGCCACCGCCGCATGTTCTCTTCCCCACGGGTTCTGAAGGGGGGAAGAGCCGTCTCGTGAACGAGGCTGCAGAGCATGGATTCATAGAGACGGTTGTGGAAAGAAGGAGATGCCCATCCTGCGGAAAGGAGGGGTTTGCGTTCAGGTGCGAGTGTGGAGCGCACACAGAGCGGGTGCGCGCGTGCCCGTCATGTGGGGTGCGCGCCGAGGACAAATGCCCGAGGTGCGGCACAGAGACCAGCGCAGCCACGCGGATGAGGATAGATGTGAGAAGCACTCTCGCAAGAGCCCTTGAGTCCCTGGGGGAGCGGGTTGATAACATACGAGGAGTCATGGGGCTGACGTCCAGGGACTCCACGCCAGAGCCGCTCGAGAAGGGTGTGCTGAGAGCAAAGCATGGCGTGTTCATATTCAAGGATGGAACATCGAGGTATGATCTCACAGACCTCCCCCTCACGCACTTCCGTCCCAGGGAGATCGGCACCAGCGTGGATGTTCTTCTCACTCTCGGATACACCCACGACATCCACGGAAAGCCTCTGGAGAGTGATGATCAGATCCTGGAGCTGAAGGTCCAGGATGTAGTGCTCTGCAGGGATGCTGGCGACTGGCTTCTCCGGGTCTCTAGATTTGTGGATGATCTTCTCGTCAAGTTCTACGGTCTGGAGCCATACTACAGAGCGGAGAGACCGGAGGATCTGATCGGAAGGCTCATGATCGGGCTGGCCCCTCACACATCCGCTGGCGTTCTCTGCAGGCTGATAGGGTTCACGAGGGCCAGCGCCGGATATGCGCATCCCTATTTTCACGCAGCCAAGAGAAGGAATTGCGATGGCGATGAGGACTGCGTGATGCTGCTCATGGATGCGCTGCTGAACTTCTCCAGGTCATACCTGCCGGAGAAGAGGGGCGGTAAGATGGATGCGCCTCTTGTTCTGACAACAAGAATCAATCCGGCAGAGGTCGACAAGGAGGCGCACAACCTCGACCTTTCCTTCAGGTATCCTCTTGAGTTTTACGAGGCGAGCCTGAGAAACGCAAACCCAAAGGATGTCGAGGGGTTGATCGATCTTGTCTCGAAGCGGCTTGGTTGCGATGGGCAGTACTCAGGCTTCGGCTTCACCCACGACACCGATGATATCGCAGGGGGGCCGAGAAACAGCTCGTACAAGACCCTTGAGACGATGATCGACAAGATGAGATCCCAGCTGGAGCTCGCCAGGCTGATAAGAGCGGTTGATGCGACAGATGTGGCCGAGCGTGTGATAAACTCGCATTTTCTTCCGGATTTGATGGGGAACCTCAGGGCGTTCTCGCGACAGAGTGTGCGCTGTGTGAAGTGCAATGCAAAATACAGGAGGCCGCCGCTCAGCGAGCTCTGCCCGAAGTGCGGCGGAAAACTGGTGCTCACAGTCCATGAGGGCAGCGTCAGAAAGTATCTTGAGGTCTCGATGAAGGTCGCGGAGGAGTATGGAGTGTCAAGCTACACGCGCCAGCGCCTGGAGCTGATCAGAATGGAGATAGACTCGTTATTCAGATCCGATAGGGTGAAGCAGACAGGCCTTGCGGATTTTGTGTGAATCATTTGCACTCCAACCGCAGGGAATATTCTCCAGAGACAACCATTTCGTTCGCCAGGAGCGCATGGCAGTACAAATGCTTTTACTGGCAGGTTATCAGAAACCGGTGTGAATATGTATCTTGGCATCGACATCGGCACCACCTCCGTCAAGGCAGGGCTGTTCACGCATGACGGAGATCTGGTGAGAGGCGCTGTAAACAGGTACAGGCAGTTCAGGAGCTATGAGAGCTTTGCTGAGATAAACCCGGAAATATTATGGATGGCGCTCTGCGAAACACTCCGCAAGCTGAAGCCGCCAGCTGAGATCAGAGGAATATCGATCGGAGGCCACGGTCCATCCCCCGTGTTCCTCGACGCATCCATGGAGCCGGTGGCGTTCTCTGTGCTCTGGATGGACAGAAGGGCTGAGAAAGAGGCATCTCTGCTCTCAGAGCTTCTCGGGAGATCTGTGCAGCCATCGTGGTATGTCCCGCAGACGATGTGGCTGAGGAACCACAGGCCTGAGATCTTCACACGGTTGAGAAAAGTGGTCCAGCCAATGGACTATATCGCGTGGAAGCTCACCGGCTCTTTAGCAGCATCCGTAGCCTCAGAGGAGATAGTACCCTGGAGCGATGAGGAGATCGATTCTGCGGGTCTTGATCCTGAGATGTTCCCGGAGCAACGGATCATGGGAGAGCTGATAGGGTGCACAAAGCCAGATGCCTCGCGCAGAGCCGGGCTGTGTAACGGCATTCCGGTCTTCGCAGGTGCGCCCGACTTCGTGGAGGCGATTCTCGCGACGGCATCGTTTGAAAGGGGAGTTGTGTGCGACAAGGCCGGCACATCTGAGGGGATCGAGCTCTGCTGGGACGCTCCAATCGATGGGTTCTACACAGCGCCTCATCCTCTTGATAGAACCCTCTGGCACACGGGAGCCTCGCTTTCTACTACGGGTCTGAGCATGGAGTGGATGGCATCTCTTGTCTCGAAGCAGCCGTGGGAGCTGGTGGCAGAGGCTGAGATAGCGCCACCGGGATCAGGTGGTCTTATATTTTTGCCGTATCTATCCCGCGAGCGCCACAGCATCTCTGCTGTGGGCGCGATGATCAACATCTCATTAAATCATGGACTGCCTGAGGTATCCAGAGCGATCATGGAGGGGTGCGCATGCGCAATGCGGCTGGTGATCGACAGGTTTAAGGAAAAGGGCGTACAGATTAAAGAGATAAGGACGACAGGAACGCAGTCGATCTCGAGGCTCTGGAACCGGATAAAGGCAGATGTAATGGGACTGCCTGTGGTCTCCCAGAGGGTGCCGGAGGGAGAGATGCTGGGCGCTGCGATGATAGCTGCATACGGATCTGGCGATTATCACAGCATCCGGGAGGCCTCGCTATGCATGGCCCATCCGAGGGAGCGGTTCGAGCCAGACAGCACGACAGGAGACATGATATTCGGGCAGTTCAGAAGGGCGGCCTGCGGCATCTCATATACTGGGATCCTCAAATAACATATTGTGCTGCAACACATGAAACGTTTCGGGCCAGGAACAAAATCAACAAAATTGTCCTGTGTGGCACACTATGTGCGCCTGACGTCTGAGTTCATGCAAGAGACCAAAACAGGTATTGAAGTGAGTGTGGTATGTCATCGGTATTGCTTGTGGAGGACGACGAGAACCATGCGTCCCTATTTATAAGATCCTTTGAAGAGATGAACATGGGAAGGATCTACTGGGTGGGCGATGGAGAACAGGCGCTCGATTTCCTGCTCCATCGCGGCAGATACGTGGACAGCAGCACCAGCCCTAGACCGGATCTCATCCTTCTGGATCTGAGGCTTCCGAAAATGGATGGCATGGACCTTCTCAAGGAGATCAAGCGTTCTGAGGATCTGCGGAGCATACCGGTGGTGATACTGACCACATCGAAGAACAGGCATGATATCAGAAACGCGTACATGAACCATGCGAACAGCTATCTCATAAAGCCGCTTGGATTCAACAAGTTCCAGGAGCTGGCGAGGACCGTGTGCACATACTGGCTGACGTGGAACACCCTGCCGCCAGTGAGCGACACGCCCGACAGGAGCGCTGCAGAAAACGCCTCTGTTGCGTGATAGAGAGTAGCATGGCGCAAACTCCGGTCTTCAGGCCGGAGAGGAGGTCACGTTTTGTACAGGATCATGCTGAGATGCGGCTGCAGGACTGAACATGGGAGTGATCTCTGTGAGTAAGTGTATTTGGGCGCTGGTCGGTATTATCATTTTCAGCGGTCTGGCTCTTGGCGGCTACGAGCAGGAGCCCGGCTCAGCTGCTGTGAATATGAGCATGCAGGAGTTCGCGTCTCTTTTGAAATATTCAGGAGCAGAAGAGGCAACTATGGAAGTTCCAGAGGCTGCTGCATCCTCAGCGGTGGAAAGTGCAGATTACACATCACAGCCCCCGCCAGAGACGGATGTGGGCGAGCTGCTCCCACTTGAGGACACAGGCCAGTCCTCCTACGTCTACTACAGCGGCAGCTACATGCCCTGGAAGAGGTTCAGCGCGATCTTTCCTGACAGCATGCCTGTGATGTGGATCAGGCGGCACAATGGATGGTCGTGGTATGCGACAATGCCCCTTGGCACTTGGGCGGAAATGCTGATATTCGTTCCGGATGCATCACCTGTCTCCATCTACGAGATTTACCCTGAGGGTTTCGTGTGGAGATACGATCTCGGCTATGCGACACCGGGATTCTACCGCATCTGGTATTACGCAGATACCGTGGGCAGGCATGAATGCCTTCTCTATTCAGGAGGCATGTTCAGCAACCGTGTGGTTGTTGATGTCCACTATCAGTGGGTTCCGCCTGTGCCGTCACCAGGGCCATCTCCAGAGGATGTCTGTGAGAGCAACCCGCAGTGCAGCTGGGTCGACGGGAATTGCTACTGCCGTGGAGTAATTCCAGACAATCCGGAGAAGCAACAGTGCGAGCAGAACCCCATGTGCCGCTGGGTTAACGGTCAGTGCCTATGCACAGGGCTGATTGGGAGCTCGGAGGCATCTGATGATGGTATGATGGGATCAACAATGCCGGAGTAATGCTCTGGCTGGATCAGTGCATGCGCCATCCAGATGGGGGCAGAAGCTACTGGCGGGATCATTTGGCCGGAAGGGGCATCATGGAGGCACGATACTGTAATGCTGGATCCTCTGCGCCTTGAATGATGGCCACAAAACAGGGAACATATCAGGAGATCCACAGGGATGCAGATCATGCGAGCAGACAGAGGTCTTCTCATCACCCTCGAGGGAATCGATGGCGCTGGAAAGACGACAGTCGCGCGGGTGCTCCAGAAGAGGTTTCCGGATTTCGTTTTCACCAGAGAGCCGACTGAGGGGCCACTTGGAGAGATGGCAAGGAGCACAGAGGATCCGCTCGAGCAGCTCTTTTTATTCATGGCGGATCACGCCAATCACTTTCGCTCATGCATACTCCCTTCCATCAGCAAAGGAAAGGTCGTGGTATCCGACAGATACATAGACTCGCGCGCGGCGTACCAGGGAGCTCTTCTCAGGGAGATGGTGTCGATCGAGTGGATATACGATCTGCACAGGCCCTGGTCACGGATGCCTGACATGACGCTGCTCTTCAGGATAGATCCGTCAGTGGCCCTCGAGAGGTGCAAGAAGCGCGGCGCGACCTCGATCTTCGAGATGGAGACGCTTCTGAGAGAGGTGAGCAGGAACTTCGATATAATAGCTTCAAGGGAGCCTGAGAGGTTCGTGGTGATAGATGCGGGAAGGGGGATCTCAGAGGTTGCAGACCGTGCAGCCTCTGAGATCGAGAGGTTCATACGGCGGAGGGGCTGTCAGACGGAATCTCACGTGTAGCGCTTCCCGTCCTCTCCGTCTGCTGTCAGGACATCACACACGCACGAATTTATCCTTAGCAGCGCCACACTGCGGGCACTTCCAGCCTGCAGGAAGCTCACCGAACGGAGTACCTGGCTGGATCCCCTGGCCCGGATCGCCGACCGCTGGATCGTACTCGTAGCCGCAGACCGTGCATCTGTATTTTGGAGATGATGTGCCTGCGCCCACGAGTGTCAGCGCTCCGTTCCTCTCCTCGACCTGTCCTGTTGTGTGCTGGGACTGCTCAGATAGAGCTGCGATGATCATCTCCGCGAACTCCTCTGATGAATTGGGGTCTCTGCCTGTTATTATCGATCCATCCCTCACCACTGGCGCATCTCTGTAGTTCACATTCTTCTGGATCAGATATGTGCTGTCCGCACAGGTCGCGTTCCTGTTCGTCAGCAACCCTGCGCTCGCGAGTATGTTCGGAGCCAGACAGATCGCGGCCACGATCATTCCCCTGTCGTATGCGCTCCTTGCAAGGTTCACGTAGTCGCTGTCCTGGTGCAGCTTCAGCTCCTCGATGCCGATTCCTCCGACGAACACCACAGCTCTGTACTTTGAGAGATCCGCGCTTCTCACATCAACATCTACAGACACGCTCTCACCGCCCATGGAGGTGGCGGTGGTGACGCCCTTCGAGGCCACATCCACGTCCAGCCCGCTCCTCTCAAAGGCCTCCTTCGGGATATCCAGCTCCCTCTCCTGGTAGTTTTTAGGAGCAACAACCATCAGAATGCTGCCGCTGAGATTCCTGAAAGCTTCGGTCGCATCTTCCGGCACACGCGACGCCGATAGCTGAGATGTGTTGAGCGTCTGAACAGGAACGGGCCCGTCTGTACTGTTCTCAGTCTCCTGTTCGGTAAAACCTTCGCACGGAACGAGCACGAAGTTTCCAGCGAATGTGATCATACCGAGGGTGTAGTAGCATGTCGAACAGTACCAGTCCGGATTGTTCGGGTCCAGGCTCATCATGCTTCCCAGAGTCGTCTGGTAGTACTGAGCCACGGATGGCACGCTGATCTCGAGCGTATAAACAGTCCCGCAAACAGGGCACATCCAGCATGATGTTGTGCCCTGGCCAGATGCAGATATGATAAGAGCCGCCATAACGGCCATACAGAGAAGAGCATGTCTCATGTGCGATCCTCCTGAGGGAGCAGCGGGATTCGAATCAGCGAAAGCTCGAACAGATCCGATCCCGTCCCCGCGCATGCCCTGTGCCAGGCGGTTCAGAGTCGCAGCCACTTCCGCGCCACGATATATGATGTAACTTCCTGGAGGAGCAGGGCTTCCTAGCAGCTTTTCTCTGGAGATCAAGCTACATATACTTTTTTGATTTCCTGTCAGGCTCGTCCAGCTGAATTAGCGGATTGATAGATAAAAATAGCCTCCAAAGATCCCGAAGAGACTCGGCTCAATCCAGATCTACGATAATTCGAGAAGATGAGCCCAGATGCAAGCTCTGATGATATTCAGCTCTCAGCAAACAGACCCTGCCTACCGGTTGCCAGTCCGCTGAGCCCGATGGCGACAGGGGTATCTGTCGTTGCTGTGTTGGATAACCTTTTGTGATAACGTCTCTAGCTATTGATTCTGATCTGCTCTCCACGCATTCCTGGAATCGTCTTCTGCTTGCGGATTTTAAAGACTTATCCAACACAGCATCTGTCGTGCAAAGCAGACACCTGATGAAAAAGCATTCTCTTATTCACCAATCACATCAGCTCTGAGCGCATCTCTGCAGTCCGTTTTCTAATGATGCTCTCCGCGCTCCTGAGATCGTCAGGGGTGTTGACGTTGAAGAAGCTCAGGAGATCGGGATCCACGCCCCTGAACATTCCTGCGTCCACAAATCTGATATCAAGCCCTGATAGCGGCGCTGATATCCTGCTCTCACCTCTTGTGATAGCGTCTCTGCATGCCTCTTCGAGCCGTCTTGCAAGGTAAACGGCATGCAGCCTCTCGGGAAGTTCATTCAGAAGAGGAACTGCACCGTCACGACCTTCAGCAAGCGAGAAGAGGCCGTCTATTATATCGGGATTTAGAAAGGGCATATCGCAGCCTGCTGCGAATGCGTATCGCCCCCGTGCAGCATCCATTCCGGCCTGGAGGCCCGCGACCGGCCCCACGCCATGCGCACGATCGATCGCCACCCTGCAGCCAGAGATGACGCCTTCAAGCCGCCTCGCCTGCGCGCCATCTCTCATGACAACAATGACCTCATCGACCGCATCGAATACTCTCTTAATCACATGCCATATCAGAGGCCTGCCGCAGAGCATGACGGATGCCTTCTCCGTGCCCATCCGTCTGCCCTCCCCGCCGGCAAGCACAACCGCCGACCTCATGACCTCCAGCCCATCTTCTCGCAGTCTTTGGAGAAAACCTGCATGAGAACAGATGCAGGGTCTTTATGAGATGTTGTGATCTTCAAAACTGTGTGCTCCCTGCTCATGGTCGCAGTTCCTGCGCTGACCTCTTTCATAACCCTCGCAATTGCATCAGCGCTGATCTTCCTGAGGTTCTGCAGCGCCTTTCCAGCAGCATCTCTTGTGTGCCTGTTTCCGAGGACGATGAGCGAGGTGCCGCCCCTCCCGGATATCCTGGCGTTCCCGTCGATCACGTCCACGATGAGATATGCTCCTGATGTCACATACACCCTTCTGCGTTTGCTGCTGGACGCTGAGACCTCCGTCACCTCACCCACAAGCACATCCCCATCACGCCAGACCTTCTCCCGGCCGTCAGAGATGTATATCGTCGCAGAGAGCTCCTCAGCTCTCCTGCGCAGCTCATCATCGTCATGTATCTTTCCAGAGTACAGCTCCTCCTCAAGCAGCCTGCAATCACCGGCGAACGCTATGCTTCTCCTGTCGCCTGAGATCACAGCCTCCCTGCCGGAGAACGCGATGACTAGGCTCATGATCTCCTCCTATCAAGAGAGAGCTCCGCAGCCATCACAGTCTGACTCATGAGCATCGCGACGGTGAGCGGTCCGACACCGCCTGGCACAGGCGTTATACCAGCCGCCTTCTCCTTGACTGCGTCAAAATCAACATCTCCCACCGTCTTACCATCCACTTTATTTATGCCCACATCGAAGACGTATGCTCCATCCCTGACCATATCCGCCTTTATGAGCCTGGGGACGCCTGCAGCGACCACCAGGATCTCAGCGTCTCTGGTGTGCTCTTTCAGATCCTTCGTGTAGACGTGGCAGACCTGGACTGTGGCATTTCTGTTCAGCAGCATGGCTGCGAGCGGCTTCCCCACCACGTTGCTGTGCCCTACGATAACAGCCTCTGCGCCCTCGATCCTCACACCCAGACGCTCGAGCGCGTAGATTATCCCTTTTGGTGTGCAGGGAACAAGCCGCTCTGCGCCGAGAAGGAGCGCGCCCATGTTCTCAGGGTGAAATCCATCCGCATCCTTCTCTGGGGCTATCGCCATCATGGCCTTCCTCGGGTCGAGGTGTCCGGGCAGCGGCAGCTGGAGCAGTATCGCATGCACATCCTCTCTCCTGTTCAGCTCCTTGATAGTTTTTATGAGTGTGCCCTCGTCCGTATCGCCAGGCAACACGATATTCTCCGATCTTATGCCAACACGCCCGCATGCAGCGTGCTTGATCCTGAGATACATCTGAGATGCAGGGTTGTCCCCGACAAGTATTGTGGCCAGGCCTGGATTGAGGCCGAGATTCTCGACCCTTTCCCTCACCTCTGACTCAATCTCTGACGCGAGCGCCTTTCCATCGATTATCAAGAGAAGACCTCCTCATCAGAGCTCAGGATACAGCGGGAACCTCTCGCACAGAGCCCTGACCCTGGAGCGGACCGACTCTATGGTGGCTGGGTTTCTTATGTCCCGAATGACCTCTGTTATGAGGTCCGCTATCTCCCTCATCTCCTTCTCCTTCATGCCTCTGCTTGTGACCGCAGGCGTTCCGATCCTTATCCCGCTTGTCACGAATGGAGTTCTCGGATCGAAGGGTATCATGTTCTTGTTCAGAGCGATGCCAGCGCTCTCCAGGGCCTCGTCCGCCTCCTTTCCGGTTATGTTCTCCTTCAGAAGCTTGACGAGCATGAGGTGGTTGTCGGTGCCGCCCGACACGAGATCGAAGCCGTTCTCGATGAGCCTTCCCGCGAGAGCTGCTGCGTTTCTCACTATCTGCTCCTGATACTTCTTGAATTCAGGGGTCATCGCCTCTTTGAATGCTACGGCCTTCGCAGCTATTGTGTGCATCATCGGTCCACCCTGTATTCCCGGGAAAACCGATCTGTCTATTGCCTGGGCCAGCTCCTCCCTGCACATTATCACGCCGCCCCTTGGCCCGCGGAGGGTTTTGTGTGTTGTGGTTGTCACGATATCTGCATATGGAATCGGGCTCGGATGAACACCAGCAGCGACCAGACCTGCGATGTGGGCGATGTCCGCCATGAGCAGCGCTCCGACCTCATCGGCGATCTCACGCATGGCCTTGAAATCTATGATCCTAGGATATGCAGAGGCGCCGCATACTATCATCCTGGGCTTGCATTCCCTGGCAATCTCCAGGATCTCGCTGTAGTCCAGCATCTCCGTCTTCCTGCTCACCCCGTATGGAACCACTCGATATAGCTTTCCTGAGAAGTTGACGGGGGATCCGTGAGAAAGGTGACCACCATGATCCAGGTTCATGCCCATTATGGTGTCCCCGGGCTTGAGAGTGGCGAAGTACGCGGCCATGTTCGCCTGCGAGCCACTGTGCGGCTGTACATTGACATGCTCAGCTCCGAATAGCTCCTTGCATCTCTCCCTTGCGAGGTTCTCGGCCTCGTCCATGAAGGTGCAGCCGCGGTAGTACCTCTTTCCCGGATAGCCCTCAGCGTACTTATTGGTCATCACGCAGCCCTGCGCCTCCATCACCGCAGGGCTTGTGAAGTTCTCCGCAGCGACGAGAACCAGGGTGCTTCTCTGCCGCTCCAGCTCCTTGCGTATTACTGCTGATATCTCCGGGTCGACATGATCTAAGAGGCTCAAATCGAATCACCATTATGGTTTTGATGGCCAAATACGCTATGCAGATATAAGTCTATCTAGTGTCAGATCACACACACGGCGGTGATGCGGTCGGAGAATTCATACATGTCATTAGCCACTCCGGAGTGAGGGGCTTGCTCCTGGCGCCTGGCAGAGTATCATACGTCATAGACGACAGGCCCTAAATGACAAAGGTTCGCCAGGAATCACTTTCCCCTGTCTTCAGGAGCGCTGCAGGACTGGAGATGGGAGCTGCTCCACCTACCGGATAACGAGCTCTTTCTCGAAAGAAGTCAGGTTCTCGCATCCATTCACCCTGACAACAACGAGATCCTCAAGCCTGACGCCGCCGATATCTGGATAGTAAAGCCCGGGCTCAACGGTGACGACATTGCCTGATCTGAGCGTGCCGCCGAGCTCACTCAGCGAGGGGCTCTCATGTATCGACAGCCCGACCCCATGGCCTGTTGAGTGGATGAAGCCCACATCATCGCGCTCTTTGTATCCAAAATCATCGAATGTCCTGCACACAGTCTCGTGCACATGAGCTCCGCTCACGCCCTCCTTTATGCACATCAGCCCTGCCTCCTGAGCTGCTCTCACCGCCTGGTACATCTCCAAGATCTCCGAGGACGGCTCACCGCGGACGACCGTGCGTGTCATGTCCGCGAAGTACCTGCTACTCTTCGATCGAGGGAATATGTCTATGACGATGGGCATGTCTGCAGGAAGCGGTCCGCTGCCACTCGAATGAGGATTGGAGCTCATGGGACCGCCGCAGACTATGGTGTCCAGGGTCTCGCAGCCAAGCTCTGCAAGTCTGAGATCGATGGCGCTCCTCACCATCTCAGAGGTGAGCGGCGTGCCGTCCAGAACAAGAATGCCACCGGAAGGCTTTGATCTTCTGATGAGACGTATCGCGGTATCCATTGCGGATTCGCATGCCCTCTGGGCATCTGCAATTGCTGATATCTCCTCTGGCGTTTTAACAGCGCGGACCTGCTCGAATGGTCTGTCCAGGAGAACCATATCGAATCGCTCCGAGAGGTCTCTGTAAATTCCCGCCGGAGCATTTGATGGCAGGCCAAGATGCGAGATTCCGCGCCTGGAGACGAACTCCTCGATGACCTTCATGTATGCTTTCTCAGGACTCCCGAGCTCTTCGATCTTCGACTTCAGCGAGTAATCGCTTGTCGTCTCCACCACATCAGCCTTTGATTCTGCTGAGGCCCTCGATCGCTCCATGCTGGAGACCAGAAGATGAATCCGGTCTGTGATCAGCACAGCGAACCTGTCGCTGGAGAGAAACCTCGATGCGTAGTAGATATCAGCATCGCAGATGCTGTCGCCCACAAGAAGCAGCCCGTCAACCCCGAGAGCTCTGACAGCACCGACAACAGCATCTCTAGACATGTATAGCGGTGACGATGTCCTTTACAAATCCGAACACATCGCCTGACTGCTCTACGCCTGTGCCGGTGACTATCAGATCCGCGCCAGCAGTCACGAGCTTCCTGGCGCTCTCAGCGTCGCGTATCCCTCCGCCCACGACCAGAATGGCATCGCCTATCGCATCCCTGACCGCAGAGACCATGTTCGCGGGCACGGGTGAGTCTGCACCGGATCCTGCCTCCAGATAAATCAACCGCATCCCGAGGTAGCGCCCTGCAAGGGCATATGCAGCCGCGATCTCTGGCTTTCTGCGCGGAACGAGCTTCGCGTCCCCAACCCACCCAACTGTACCCCCGGGCTCCACCACTATGTAGCCCATCGGTATCGCCTCGAGCCTGTATCTGGAGACGATCGGCGCACCCAGCGCCTGGTTCTCTATGAGGTAGCTTGTGGATCTGGAGTTCAGAAGGCTCATGAAGAAGACAGCGTCAGCGCTATCGCAAAGGCCTGCGGCGCTGCTCGGAAAGAGTATCACTGGCAGATCCACAGATTCCTTTATGGCGCGCACTGTCTCATCGAGGACGGAGCCGGTGGCACTGACAGATCCGCCGACCATAACAGCTGTGGTGCCAGCATCCGCTGCTGATCTCGCCATCCGCGCAGCCTGCTCTGGATCCTGCGACGCCGGATCTATAAGGGTCAGGTGTGCCGCGCCATGCGACTCCACCGCATCCCAGAGCCCAGACTCCACAGGACCTATCTCGACCCGCTTTCTGAGCATAGACCCGTTTATCCTCTGCTCTCCTTGGACTTCATCCTGAGGCCCTTGTACCTGCATTTACGACAGCGTGTCGCCCTGACCGGGTTGCGCGCATTGCAGCGCATGCATATCTTGACGTTCAGAATTCGATTTTCTGCCTCTGGAAATCTGGCCATGATGGTTACTCTCCCCGATTAAGGATATCATTTTGGCGCCGGGGTTGGGATTTTCATGGTGGACTCAGCGTCCGCGCCATTTTGAACCCAAGCGTCCCTGGAAGGGACAACAGGTCTCGAGCCTGCCGCGTATGGACCTCTGCCGCTGGAGCACGGCCCAGAGCTTGTCCGCTCTGCCACCCCGGCACGACTTCAGCTGAGAGATCTGATGGTTTATATCTGTTGCCCCCCGCGCGCAGCACTCAAGAGCACAGCAGCTCTCCAATCGAGGAATGCGCTTCAGCAGAACCCACAGTGATGGAGAGTGGCAGGGCGCAAACCCCAGGCTTCCGGCCTGGATAGGAGGTCACGGCTCACAAATCATCCGCGCACATCCCTGGAATTTCTGGGGGACCGGAACATCGGACTCAGAACTGAACACGGGTGAAAGGGTTTTCCACCACCTACCGTCTGATCATACTCCTCAGCCCGTCTCTTCTCAGCACCACGTAAAGCACCGCGGCGATCACAGGCACCAGCAACACAATCGAAACGTTCGGTAGGTGGCGCATCCGGACCACGGTCGCCAGCTCTGTGCTGACCTCAGTAAATCCAGATGTGTAGTTCACCCTGCACACCACGGGGTGCTCTCCATCCTCCAGCCTGGGGATCTCAATCCTCTTCGATTTCCCGGGAGGTATTTCGCCAAGCTCGATCTCCGATCTCCTCAGAACCAGAGGGGATTCGATTCGCACACTCACACTCTTCGCTGTCCTGTCGCCCAGATTCCTGATCTCAAGAGAGGATCCACTGGAGAACAGGGAGAGAACCGGACCCGAGACGACCTTCGCCTCAACAGGGAATACATCGGTGGAGTTCTCGTACAGGAAATACACCTCAGAAGATGTACCTCCGGACTTCTCAATGCCGGAGAGCCACATGTAGCTCAGTATGATATCCACCGGATATATGCCGATATCCTCGCCTGCGATTGCATCGACATTCACTTTGATCTCAGATCCGGAACGCAGAGAGCCGATATGCAGCGGTTCGCTCAGAACCCTCAGCCTCTCATCGTGGCTGACCGCCCTCAGTACCAGGCATAAAGCATCAGAGCTGTTGAAGGTGTATAGCGCCTCTTCCGTGGCATTTGTCTGAGCATTCCTGATGCTCAGAACCATGGTGCCTATCCTTCCGGCATCCAGCTCTGAGCTCACGCTCTCCACTGCGAGGTCAGGCTTCGCGTATGCAGCGAGAGACATGAGCAGAACCGCCAGAATCAGGATGATTAACCTCATCAAACGCGTCCGCTCCCTTTATTATGAGGCTGTTATGATCTAACGAGCAGGACCGCGGCGTGAGCTCAGAAAGCTCTCCATAAGATCCACAATCCTCCGGCTCGCATCTCCGTCCCCGAAGACGTGTGTCTGCGGTCGGGTCGGCACAAATCCTGTTGCGTGCCTCACTATGCTCCCCCTGGAGGCTCCGGCGAGTACGTTCCAGCCATCGTTCACGGTCTCCACCCACTCGGTACGGTCTCTGAGCGTAACACATGGCACTCTGAGTATATACGCCTCCTTCTGCACGCCACCCGAGTCGGTGAGTATCCTCAACGCGTTCCTCTCGAGCTGGAGCATATCCAGATATCCCACCGGTTTTATCACCTTTATGCATTCCCTGAGCGAATCCCATAGACCGAGATCTCTGAGCCTTCTCTCTGTCCTGGGATGGCAGGGAAATACCAGGCTGTTTCCGATATCCTGGAATGCGCCGATGATCTCCCTGAGCCTCGCCTCATCATCGGTGTTCTCCGCACGGTGGAGCGTCGCCAGGATGTACTCCTTGGGCCTGAGCTCAAGCCGCTCAAGAACATTGGAGCGCCTGGATATCTCCATGCAGAGGTTCATCGCATCGACCATCACATCTCCTGTCAGGTACACGCCATCCACGATCCCCTCACGCCGGAGGTTATCCACAGCCGTCTTTGTGGGGCAGCTGAGGATATCAGAGCAGTGATCGACGAGCACGCGGTTTATCTCCTCCGGCATTCTGCGATCATATGAGCGCAGTCCGGCCTCCACATGGACGAGGGTGATGTGGAGCTTTGCAGCAGCCAGCGCTCCAGCAAGCGTTGTATTCGTATCCCCAAAGACCACGACTGCATCTGGCATCTCCTTCATCAGGACATTCTCGATGCGTGCAAGCATCTCGCCCGTCTGTCGCCCGTGGCTGCCGGATCCAACCCCAAGATGGTGGTCCGGCTCAGGGATCCCGATCTCGTCGAAGAATATTCTGTCCATCTCGTAGTCGTAGTGCTGGCCTGTGTGAACTATCACCTCATGAAATCTCTCCCGCAGAGCCCTGGAGAGGGGCGCGAGCTTTACGAAGTTTGGCCTCGCCCCGACAACAGATGCTACCTTCATTCAGGTACCTCTCAGGCATATGATGCCATCCATACATCTATATCTGTCGATGCACATCTTGCTGGAGATCTCCCACATGCTACCAAAAAAGTGTGCATCCTGGCGTTCTCTCAAAAGCTTTAAGTGGTGTAAGCTCCAAAACAGAGCCTGGGATGCTCTGTGAACGGGAAAAGAACTAGGATCATTAACGATCCATCTGATCTGGTCCCTCTGCTTCAGGTTTTTGGCTCTGAATCTCACAAAAGGGTTTTCGATAAGCTCTGTGATCAGTGGCTCACTGAGAGGGAGCTTGTTGAGATCTTCGGAGACAACGAGAGCGTCAGCCAGTCCATAGAGCTTCTCCGAAAGAGCGGCCTGATAGAGACGAAGTGGAGGGTGCCGGAGCCTGGAAAGAGCCCGGAGAAGGAGTACCATTCAGCCTTCTCGAGGGTCCAGGCGAACTTTTTCTCGTCCATGGAGGATCTCAGCGATCTCATCAGGGTAACATTCATGTCTGATGAGGAGCTCAGGGACATAACAGAAAAGCTCAGGGAGAAGGTCCGTTCAGGCGTTACATCGATATCAACGCTCTCGCGGGATCTCGGAAAGAGTCAGATGTACCTGAAAGCAGCTGCAAAACGTGCAAAGGGGCTGACGGTGAGAGGTCAGAGGATAGAGCTCTCTGAGGATTGATCCCAGACGTAGGTCTTTCAGGTCGGAGAGGAAGTCAGATGCCAAATGTTCTCCAGTCCAGACGGGACAGCTCCAGGTTCCAGATACTTGTGGAGATTGCAGCACATCAGCCGAATGTCAGGCAGAAGGAGGTGGCCGACAAGCTCGGGGTGACACCACAGGCCGTCTCTGAGTACATCAAGGAGCTCGTCGCAGACGGCCTCGTCGAGACAGATGGCAGGATGCGCTACAGGATAACGAAGAGGGGTGTTGAGTGGCTCCTGGAGAGCGCGGCTGAGCTCAAGCGCTATGCCAGGGTCGTAATGGAGGAGATAATCAACCACGTCTCTGTATGGCCTGCTATCGCTAGGGACGATATCTCAGAGGGGGAGCGTGTGACCCTCGTGATGGAGGATGGGCTCCTCTATGCCACACACCATCGCCCGGATGTCGAGGCCAGTGGCATAGCGATCTCCGATGCTTCCAGGGGAGAGGATGTCGGGGTCTCCGATCTGAGAGGGCTCATAAGCCTTGAGGAAGGCAGGATAAAGGTCTGCAAGGTCCCCAGGGTTCAGCTTGGCGGAAGCAGGCGTGTTGATCTCAAGACTCTCGCTGGATTGATCCCAGAGAAGGGTCTTGTGGGAGCTCTTGGGATAGAGGCACTCATATCCCTGAGAAAGGTCGGAAGGGAGCCGGATGTCTTCTTCGGCTCAAAGGAGGCCGTGGTCGAGGCCGCCTACCATGGAGTCTCCTCAGTGATAGTAAGCGTCGATGAGCAGATCCCCGGGATTCTGAACAGGCTGGAGTCAGAAGGTATTAAGTATGAGCTCGTCGACCTCACCCTGACAGGATGAGCTTGAACGTTCTGGTGCAGGCCGAGAAATCCAGGATTCTTCTGCTGCCAATAAAGGATGACAGGGTTGTCTTCGAGGGGTATCTGCGCATAAAGGATACTCCAAGAGGACCCAGACCATACAAGTTTCTTGTGAAGAAAGATACCGAGAGGTATCTCCCCCCAGACGATTCCGTGAAGCTTCTCCGGAAGGCGAGGGGAATCTTTGTGGTGGATGGAGAGGAGGCACTGGAGCAGAGGTTTGTCGAGCTCCTGAATGCATACCAGCTCAAGCACAGGAGGGTCTCCGTCTGCCAGCACTGTCTTGGAAGAAGAAGGGTGACGCTTCTCGGAGACGACTCTGTGAGTTACAGGGGCTCCAGAATATGCTACAGATGCGCAGTCGATGAGATAAACAGAGAGGCTGAGTTCAGAGGGATCGGGAGAGCCGGAAGAAGGTATCTTGCGGGAATACTTGCGAGGAGGCGCGATCTGGATGAGGTCATGGATCTGCTCAATCTCCAGAGGATAGACCCGGATCTCACGCGGTTCGATGTCATACCCGCCTCTGAGGAGGTCGCATCTCTGAGCATTGATGAGATCCAGATCCCCACAGAGCTCAGAGATCATCTTAAGAGACGGCTCAGCAAGCTGTTGCCGGTCCAGGCGATGGCTGTGAGGAAGGGGCTTCTCGAGGGAAGAAGCCTTCTTGTTGTATCAGCGACAGCAACCGGAAAGAGCCTGATCGGCGAGATCGCAGGCATCAAGAACCTGATCGAGGGAAAGGGAAAGCTTCTTTTTCTTGTCCCACTGGTCGCCCTGGCCAACCAGAAGTTCGAACAGCTCTCCGACTATTCCGGACTTGGGTTCACGACATCGATAAAGGTGGGCGTGAGCCGGCTACGGCTTGGAAGGAATTTCAGCCTGCCGACGGATCTGGACGCTGATATCATCGTTGGAACATATGAGGGCATCGACCAGGTTCTCCGGAGCGGCAGGAGCCTTGGCAGGATCGGGACAGTGGTCATAGACGAGGTCCACATGCTCGAGGATCCTGAGCGCGGCCACCGGCTCGCAGGAATGATCGCGAGGCTCAGGTTCGTCGCTCCCCGGGCGCAGTTCATCTACCTGTCAGCGACCGTAGGAAATCCAGCAGCTCTATCAAAGGGTCTCGACGCGGAGCTGGTCGAGTACGAGATCAGGCCGGTGCCCATAGAGAGGCACCTGATCTTCACATCACCTGCAGATAAAATGCATCTGATGAGAAGGCTGGTGGGCGCTGGGGCATCTGTGAGATCCTCAACGGGATACAAAGGGCAGACAATAATATTCACAAACTCCAGGAAGAAGTGCTTCTCGATCGCACAGTCGATTCCAGGAGCGGTCGCGTATCATGCGGGCCTGCAGTATCATGAGCGTAAAAGGATTGAGGAGCTCTTCGCTCAGGGGAAGATCAATGCGGTTGTCACGACATCCGCGCTCGCAGCTGGGGTGGATTTTCCCGCATCGCAGGTGATATTCGAGACGCTTGCTATGGGCATCGAATGGCTCACCGTCCATGAGTTCAACCAGATGCTCGGCAGGGCGGGCAGGCCCGGGTACCACGACAGGGGTCTTGTGTACATACTTGCAGAGCCCGGGAGGCACTACAGTGGAACTGAGAGCGAGGATGAGGTCGCCCTGAGGCTTCTCAGCAGCTCTGTCGAGGACGTATCACCGCATTACGAGGAGCAGCAGCAGCTCGAGGAGGTTCTCGCAAACACAGCTGTTGCCCGATCCATGGAGGACCTGAGGGAGCTGCACAGGCTCACGATCGGTATCGACGATCTCGATCGATCACTTGATATCCTGCGCGAGAAGAATCTGGTGAAGGGCATATCTCCCACGAAGCTCGGCAGGGTGGTGGCAGCGCACTTCCTGAGCCCGGAGCAGGCGGATCTTGTTACAAAAGGCATTGACGCAGGAAAATCCCCTAAGGAGATCGCTGTCGATCTCGAGCAGTTCGATGCCCTCTTCCTGAGGGAGGCAGATCAGATATCTTTCAGGATAGGAATGCCGGTGGCTCAGAGGGTCTTCCAGGGATCCTTCTTCGATCTCATCTCGAGCCCGGATCTTCTCAAGCTCGATCGGAGGATACAGGAGGAGTGCCTGCGGTTCGCGAGGGATTTCATGCGATGCAACTGCAGGGAGGCACCATACTGCGGATGTGTAGAGCGAGCAGTCTCGATGAGGATTCTGGAGATGAGATCTGAAGGAAAGGATCCGAAGGATATCCTGGGCGCCTTCAGCGACGATTACGGGATCTACGGATACGAGGGGGATCTGATAAACTACCTCGACCAGGTCGTCAGGTACCTGGAGGCAATAGAGTCGATGGCCAGGGTTCTGGGGAAAGCAAAGATTGCAGATGAAGCTGCCAGATCGAAGAGACAGATCGAGGGAGTGGAGGCAGAAGAGTAAGGGAGAGAAGAACGGCAGCCACGGCCTTCAGAAAAGCTGGCGTAGCTGCACAGTGAATGAATATACAAACGCTCTTGTTTGTTCAGCAACTTAGAGAGCAAGCGTAACGGTTGCTGGAGGCACGCATTCATTCATCAGGAGCACAATAGCGGAAACAGTGCCTCTCCAAGCAAGAAGAGCGGATAAAAAATGGGGGGCGGTGCCCCTAAACATCAGTCTCTCTTCTTACGTCCTACGAGAGCCCTGCGCCCATGCCTATTCCTGGCGGTATTATGCTGGCGGGCGATGAGAAGATCTCCTCCTTCTTCTCAGTCACATCGAAGAATTCCCTCTTGCTCAGCTGGGTCGGCTTTGTTGCTGTGGTCTGCTCTGTCTCTGTCACATTCGTCTGAGCAGCTGGCGCGGGCGGTGCAGCCTCAGCGATGACCGCAGGTGTGTACACGGATGTATCAGGATTTATCCACATCGCCGTGAACTTTCCGTTATCCACAGGGCCTGTTGGGCTATACACGCTGTAGGTGCCTGTAATAGTGTCCTCTGAATAGCTGCCCTTCAGCACAATGGGCACCAGGGTCCTGCCCTTCAGCGCGGTCAGAACGAGATCCACGCTTGTGCCATTCACCGTTCCCACAACAACGCCGTTCCACGGCTCAGCGCCCTCGTACTTTGCAGAGCCGAAGAGCTCAGATCCGCTCTGGTTAAGCGCCATCGTTATCTGCTCCCCGCTGCTCAGGCTCACGGACCAGATGTACTGGAGGCTCAGCGGAGCCACCTCAGCAGTCACATTCGATGTCGCATTCTCGGTTATATTTTCCATGCTCACGGTGGCATTCTCTGCCCCATCCGCCTGGTCCTCGCACATCCCAGCACCGATGATGAGCGCGAACAGCAGGCCTATTGATAGAAACCTCATCAGCAATATACAACCTCCTCGGATTCGTCACTTGCCTATGTTCATGGCAGAGGGATCTGATCGCATAATAAGCTTTTCGTCGCAGATAGGCTCAGGAAATCGACCAAAACATCAGAGCGCGCATGAAATCACTTCGTCTTTAGTCGAAATTGACACCACCGGGACGCCTGCGTCACCGCAGATCTGCAGCGACTCTGCACGATCATGGGCGTTCTGTACGGAGATCATGACGCAAAATGGCTGGCTTGATAGGAGACGAGTAAAATCCGTTCCGGAGGAAGAGATCTGCTAGAACTTCGCGTTCTCGAGGGCCCTGCTGCATCTGCATGATCTGTGCTCAGGGATCCTGGAGATCGCCCTCTCGATTATCCTGGCGAGGTCGCTCCTTGATCTCCTCTCGACGCTCACGATCTGGCTGAGATCAACCTGACCATCGCCTGCTGTGTTCGTTACCAGACAGATCGATGCGTAGCAGAGGGCCCTTTCCCTCGCGAGCACAACCTCCGGGTATCCGGTCATCCCGATCACATCGCCGAAGCCTCTGAGCATTTTTATCTGAGCACGCGTCTCGAGGTGTGGCCCCTCGGTGCACACATAGACCCCTTCGTAGGGCTCATGCCCCTCATACCTGCAGGATTCTATCAGCGCGGCCCTTATCTCAGGGCAGTACGGCTCGCTCATATCCACATGAACTGCACGATTCTCGTAGAATGTGGCGATCCTGGATTTCGTGAACTCTATGAAATCATTCGGTATCACGAAGCTTCCCGGAGGCGAGATCATCGAGCCGACTGTGTTTATGGCAATGATTCTCTCAGCACCTGTGGATTCCGCGGCGCAGATTATCGCCCTGTAGTTGACGCGGTGCGGCGGAAGGTGATCCTCCCCATGTCTTGAAATGAAAACAACATCCTTTCCGCTGATCATCGAGGATATCGCTCTTACGTTTCCGTAGGGTGTGGATATCTCGCCCTCCTCTCCCCCATGTGTCAGGACCCTGCCAATGACGACCACATCAGCGTGCATCGATGGATAGAGATTGCGCAAGCATAAAGCGCTTTTGTCCTGGGCTGGTTGTCTGGGAATCACCTCAGCGTCTCGAACCCACGGCGGATGATCGCTGCCATGAGCTCACGGCGCTTCTGGAGAAAATCCTCGTACTGCATCTCATGCCAGTCTTCTGGCAGAGCGTGAAGCTCATGCATTATCTGCCATTCGTCGTTGGTGAAACGTTCTCTGAGCTTTGGCACATAACTGGATGGCGGTTCGTCGCTGATGGTCAGATTTTCAGGCCACTCCAGCAGGGCGAAGTTCGCGATCTGGTTGATCTTCTTCAGATCCTTTACACCATGCTTCTCCAGCCACGCACGTGGAAATAGATGGTGTCGCTCAAGGGCTTTCTTTGTAGTTTTGATGGTAGGATCTAGCAGGTCATGGATCTTCTTGTGGGAGAACAGAACAGGTGCCCCAAGCCGGTTCTGCGCCGCTATGTAGGCAAAGAGCTCGGGGCTCGATGCAGATGAGCTATCCATGTTCGCAGGTAACGTAATCGTCCAGAAGTCATTGGTCAGCTCGTTTGCCATCATCTGCTCGAGTATTGCCTCGAAGGACTCCCCGTCTCTGGCAGCCTTGAGACGATTAAGATCGCTATCCATAACACTTTCAGGTGAGCTGGTATACCGTCCGGTTAGGCTTGAGGCGAAGAACCACCTGCCTATTAGCTTCTGAAGCTTGTGTTCAGGAATACCAAAATGCTTACGACCGATAAGGTAAAACGCATATGAATAAAGAAGTGTATTCTGCGACGTGACCATATTCCCACTGCGAAAACCAGCACCGATGATGCATGAAAAGAACTGATGCCAGTTAGTGAGGTTCAGAACCTCAGCCTGTGACATCTTTAATTTTTCAAACTGTTTCTCACGCGCCTCAGCTGAGAACTCTCCAGTCTCAAGGTCCTTCCCACGTAGGATCTGATAAACACTTTTCAATCGGCCACGCCAGAACCCAAATGCAACAGCAACCCTGAGCAGATGAGCCGGGTCGGGCTGGATGAAGTAGTTAAAAGGCGATGGCGAAGAGGAGTGATCTGGCACGCGGCGTGATTGATCGCAAAACGCCTCTAGAGCCTTGCGCCCATCGTCCCAGAAAACTGACATGAGGGTCAGAATGAAATCCGCCTGGTTCAATCGGACTCCTTCGCTGTTTATGCGCACAAAGATGTCCGCCACCTCTTCCTCGTCCACTGTGGGTGCAATTTCTAGGGCTGTGAATGGGTACTTCTGAAGGTCGAAGAGACGATCGAGGTTGTGAGCGATACGTTCCTCCTCATCAGGCCGAAGTGTGCATTTGGTCTTAAGGCGTTCGAGAAATTCCTTAACCAGCTGATAGCTCGACTTACCGGAGGCCCAGAGCTCGGATATGTCCGCGATCCACTCAGGATCGCGGCGTATGGCAGCATCCGCAACCTCGAACTTGCCATCACGTGGGCGAAAGGCTATTTCGATCTTCCGCTCGTGGTACTCTTTATCCAGAACTTTCTTTCCACGGAAGACAGCATAAAGCGACGTGAGACGCTGCTGTCCGTCCACTATCAGGCGTGAGGGGACTGGATGCTGCTTATCATCTACTCCGATCTGCCTGCTGCCATTTGCCGTGATGTTCTCCCAAAACAGAAGATAACCCACTGGGAAGCCTCGATACATGGAATCAAACAGGTCACGCACCTTGGTATTAGACCACACGAACGGACGCTGAATGTCTGGCAGCCCGATATCGCCTATGTCAATATAGTGTAAAAGACCGCTGAGGTCGTAGTCGACCCTCTTAAAGCAGGTTTTCATCTCGCCCATGCTGCACTCCCATTCCCTGTATGATGGAATTCCATGCACATCTCTCCATGCGTTTCTGCAAATAATTTTCGGCTGATGCGCCTCACGATTTCAGGATGTCTGTAAACGCAGTGTATTGTTATTTTCAGCCACTTGGTTCCATGGATAGAGCCCGCCAACCATAAGAGCATGCGGCACATAGCGTGGCATATGAGATGCGAAACATGTGGTGCAGAGGGAATATCCCTTCTCAAGGTCATGCACAGGGAACTGGGGCCCAGAAGAATATGCAAGAAGTGCTACGAGCGTGAGATCGACATGCTCCTGGAGATGAAGCGCTGCTGCTGATGTGGGAAACACAGTTCAGGCCGGAGAGGCTGGCGATTCTGATACAAACGCAGAAAGTTGAACGAAATCGCACAGCAGCGCGCCCGGCATCTTATCCAGAAAGCCTTATATCGATCGAACCCGCTACTGAATACACAGCGCGGGGGTAACCAAGCCAGGCCAACGGTGATAGACTCAAGATCTATTCTCGCAGGAGTTCAAGGGTTCAAATCCCTTCCCCCGCACTCTTTTACTGGTAAGAAATAAATACAATGATGTTTACTTTATTTCTTGTGGTAGTTCATGGTCAAGCCTGACAGGTCCAGATATGTTTACCTCTATCTTCCTTCCTCAGAGGACAAAGCCCGGTGGGAGAGTCTTGCCAGGAAGGCAGGAGTGCCGCTGTCCAGGTTTGTGATAGAGGTGTTTGAGAGTGCGATCGCCGAGGGATCGGAATACAAGCCGCGTAAGGAGCTGATGCTGGAGCTCGGCAGGTTGCGCGCTGAGAACAGGGAGCTGAGGGACGACCTCAGGCAGAAGAAGATAGTCATAGAGAGGTACGAGAAGGAGCTCAGACGTTACAGGAGCGAGGCGTTTCTCGATACAGGTTTTGAGGGTGTCAGGAGATACAACAGGGAGATCATACGGATACTGAGGCGTGGTGGCACTGTGGAGAGCTACAGGCTTCTTGAGGAGCTGAACATAGACCCGGGCGATTCTGATCTTGTTAAGGCGGTATCGAGCCAGCTGGAGGATCTTGAGGCGTACGGTCTTGTGGCGAGAACGGCCCACGGCTGGAGGTGGATTGGGTGATGGATGTAAAAAAGAACGATCTCGCCTCAGACCTCATACGCCAGTTCGAGCATGACTGCGAGATCCGTGGGATGTCTGGAGAGTCCACACGACGATACATATCGTCGCTCAGGATTTACACCCAGTTCCTCGCGAGCAGGGGTATCGACCTGCTCGGTGTTGACAAGAACGTTCTGAGGAGCTTTCTGGAGTACCTCAGGCAGGAGAGGGGTGTGAGCCATAAGACTGTTGAGAACTACTTTTCCGCGCTCTCGGCATTCTACGAGTTTCTGGAGTACGAGGAGTACATCCCCAGAAACCCGATACATTCTGTGAGGAAGAGGTACCTGCGGAGGTACAAGGACAACGACGATGGGGGTTCGAGAAAGCTCATATCCGTGGAGGAGATGGCCCGGCTCATAAACTCGGTCGTGGACATAAGAGACAAGGCCATAATCACACTGCTGGCGAAGACCGGCATACGCCGGAACGAGCTCATAAGCCTGGATGTGGACGACGTCGACATGGTGGATCAGAGCATAAGGCTCAAGCCGACCGCGAAGAGGACGAACAGGACCGTGTTCTTCGATGAGGAGACCGCGTTCATACTTCACAGGTGGCTCAGGGCCAGAGAGTCGAGGAACAGCAGGAACATCAGGGCTCTTTTCATCAACAGCATGGGGGAGAGGCTGGATCGGAACGGGGTTTACATGGTGGTGACGAAAGCTGCGGAACGCGTCGGCCTGCACGACCCCGGCTCAGATCGCCCAGAGGACCACTTCACACCCCACTGCTGCCGCCACTGGTTCACGACGCATCTCAGGAGGGCTGGCATGCCGCGCGAGTTCATCCAGGAGCTCAGGGGAGACGTGAGGAGGAGCGCCATAGACATCTACGACCACATAGACAGAGAGGAGCTCAGGGAGAGCTACCTCGCGCACATACCTCAGCTCGGGATATAGGAGGGCGCGGCTCAGAGGTACCCCCAACCTCCTGGAGAGGTTGATGTGCATATCATTCGTGGGAGTTCAGATCGTGCCGTTCTCGAACCTGGATGGGATTCTCCTGCTGAAGATGCATGGGAGCTCGTAATGGCCGTTCTCCTGCATGGCATCGAGAATCTCTTTGATTCGCAGTTCATCCGCCAGCTTTTTATTCAATGCTATTTGAATAATTTTCTCCATATACCAGATGTCCAGCGTTCCGGTAAGGCCGATCCTCAGTACGGCATCGAGCCCGAATTCTCTGATGACTTCTTCAGTATATTTTGATAATAAAAACTTTTCAAGGTAAGCCATGTATTTATCACGCTTTTTCTCATAAAACGACTCCTCATGCCCTCTGTACTTCGCCATCTCGTCAAATTTTTTATACAGGTTTTCATAATCTTCCTGTGTTATCGAACCCTTTTTCAAACGCAGCCCGTTCCTCTCCAGTATGATGTGCTGACGTGCCAGCTCCCTGTTTCTTGATGCCATGTGGATATTTAATATATTCTCCTCTATTTCATCATTGATATTCATTAAAATCGTTCGGTACACTTTCAGATCTCTGATTATATACAAGGGAATCTCTTTTGCCCTCGGCCGCTTTGACATCGGGTTTGTGGTTCTTCGAGGCGCACCTTCGTAAATCAGATGATCCTCCATCAGCTCTCTTATAATACTGTTAGTATTACTGAAGGCTGTTTCAATGTGCTTTGAGATTTCACGTTGTGGGTGGCCCTTTTCGTCTGCCAGAAGCAGCAGGATGCTGATCTTCTTGTCCTCCTTTTCCCTGTGCCTGTTAACTCCAGCTCCGGACATGATGTCACCTTCAAAAACCTTGCAGATATTTATCGATATCGGGATCCGGTTATACAGCACAAAGCCCGCATATAACCGGTTATTTGGAGCCCATTTCAGGATATAATCGGTTATAATGCACATCAATTAATATAAGAAAAATAATAAATAGTGCCGGGGTGCAACAGTGTGCTGTGGCAGTGAAACGCCACAGGAAGTGTGTGGATGATGAGCGTTGATGTGAGGTCTGGTATGGGTGGAAGAGTGGAACTGCTCTGGAATCCCGTGCTCCAGTCCAGCGGAGGAATGGTAACGGACAGCCGGAAGATGACCGTGCTCTCTCCGTACATGGAGGTAGTCGGTACCTTCGCAGAGCTTGTGGAGGAAGATGGTATGCTGCTGGCAGAGATCGCAGGACATGTTGTTGTCTTGCCAATCGGGCTTAAGGATAAGCTGGCCCCTAATGTGGGGAGCAGGATCGCGATACTCCGAACCGATATCCCGGGCAAAGAGTACATGATCAGAGTGCTTACCGGGAGGGATGAACGGGTTGATGATTCCAGAGGGATGTGCTGCACCACGATTGTAATACCGCATGCAGCAAAGTCTGAGGGGGGATCGATATGCTGAGCGCCCTGAGGATGAACATTCGGATAGAGATATTGCCGGTCAGATCACAGCGGACGCTACAGAAGATGCCGACTTGAGGAGGAGGGACAGGAAAAACACTACTTCCCGATACAGAAGCGGAATATCAGCCTGTGTCCAGGAACTGAGGGTTCTCGACTGGTAGTGTCAGGTACAACAGAGGTAGTGGACACTGGGTCTCAGGAAAGAGAACTGTTGTTGGAACAGGCGTGGATGTTGAACGGTTCTGATATGGGGGATGCCAGCTCGTGCGAAGCGGGCTGGCTTGTGTATTAAAGGTGTTGATATGATTGATGAATATGAGAGTGGCATGTCGTCAGAGGGCAGTCCCACAGTTTCACCGACACGTGAGGGACTCCTTGAGGAGGCGTTGAGGATTGTTAACGAGATATGCGAGCGGGCCGAGAGGTCGGTTCAGGACAACAACTTCGATCCGGGCCTGCCACTCGAACCTCGAAATATCAGGGCACTGGCTTATCTGTGGCGCAACAATCCAGCAGAATACAATCGTGCCTGGTCGAGATTGAAGAGAGCAAAACCTGCGCCTGACTTTACCCTCCTGAAGTCTAAGATCAAAGCACAGGCAGAGGTGCAGAGCGCAAACGAGAAGACCTCAGCAGAGAACAGTGCCGGTTCCGGTCTCGATGCCAGATATGATGCTGCATTACGCCTCATGAATGGGATTGCAGACTACCGCATAAACGAGAAGGGAGGTTTATCCAGGGTCACTATAGAAAAAATCTTCGACCCGGCCACAGGTGATTCGGCCTATGAAACAGTCGATACACCGATATGCGATTTCGTGGCCTGGCCGGTTCGTGAGATTCTCAAAGACAATGGCGAGTCGAGGGAGAGGTCTATCGAGCTTGAGGGCATTCTGCCAGACTCAACACCCCTTCCAAAGATCTGCATATCGATGTCGGAGTTCAGCGAGATGAAATGGCCTGGCCGTATATGGGGCATGAAGACTGCAATCAGGCCGTTCAAAGAGGCGGAGCTCAGGTTCCTGCTCCAGAAGATGGCTCAGAACGGCATCCCGGAAAGCTCGGTCTATACGTTTCTGGGATGGAAGCATATTGACGGAAAGTGGATCTACCTGCACGCTGGCGGTGCGATAGGTGCTGAAAACGTAGAGATCGAGCTTCCGGCAAAGCTCCAGAATTACAGGCTGCCTGAGACGGTCCCCGATTTGAATGCGGCCATAAAGGCCGTTATTGATCTCTTCGATGCGGGACCTGCCAGGATAATGTACCCGCTGGTCTCCATGGCGTTCTTATCGCCACTCATGGAACCGTTCAGGATGGCTGGAATCGAGCCTGGCGTTTTGATGTACCTCTGGGGGCCATCGGGTTCGAGAAAGTCGACCATCATTGCCCTGGTACTGTGCATGTTCGGAAGGTTCGATAACAAGACGCTACCCGCATCGTTCCGTGATACGCCAATGAGCATCGAGCTTATGGCCTTTATCGCGAAGGATGTCCTCCTGGCGGTAGACGATCTGTATCCCGCGCAGGATCCAAAAGAGCAGCAGAAGCTGGTTGGTGTCCTGGAGTACCTCATGAGGAACCAGGGTGACCGGCAGGGGAGATCCAGGCTGGTTCCGGGCAAACATGACTACACGCTGAACAGCGGCCATCCACCTCGTGGTCTCATAGTCGCATCTGGCGAGCTCCAGCCCCTCTCCGGGTCGTCACTGGCTCGCGCATACACACTGCACATATCCCCTGACGACCTGGACAACGATCGAATTAGGACGGCTCAGGATCGCAGAGAGCTTCTGTCCCAGGCCATGGTCGGGTACCTGACTTGGCTGGCACCGCAGCTCGACGATCTATCTAAACGTCTGCCAGCCAGGTTCGGAGAGCTTCGTGAAAGGGCAATCGCTGAGGCAGAGATCCAGGGTCGTCACGGCAGGCTGAACGAGGCCGTAGCGGACATGTACATCGGTCTTGAGACGTTCTTCAGGTATGCGGTTGAATCTGGTGCCTTAACCGAGGAAGAAGCCGGGAATCATCTCAAAAGAGGCTGGGACGCTCTGAACATGGGTGCTGATGAGCAGACGGAGATGGCTCAGAAAGGCGATGCATCGCAGATCTTCTTCCAGGCCATATCAGATCTCCTGGCTCAGAATAAGGTGTATTTCGCATCGATGGATGGATCTGTACCCATCTGGGACAGGGAGATCATGCCAGGACGCAGGGAGCTGATCGGCTGGGGTCCAGATGATGATGTATACTATGTATTGATGGATCCAGCGATAAAAGCAGTCAATGAACTCCTGCGCGGCCAGGGTGAAAACAGGATCCTGAGAAAAGACATCCTGCTGGATGCGATCGAGCAGAAGGGTTTGCTGGCCACACCGCCAGGGAAATCCCGATCCTACAGCAAGACCATAAATAAGCGGACGAGGTGGGTAACCCCGATAAAGAAACAGGCATTCGATATGGAGGAGGGGACAGGCGAGGGCTAATTCAACCAATTTTATATAACAATAGCTAATTCGAAAATCGATATCTAAAGGCACTAAATTAGTAAATTTGTAAAATTAGTAGCAGTGCAGAGGCCTGCAGGAGGTGATTCTGTGCGTCATGGCAGGTCTCCATGCGGACACGCACGCACACCTCTATGAAGAGCATTCAAACGAACTAATTTTATTAATTTACTAATTTCGGGCTTACTATTATTGTTTTTAAAATTAGTGCCCAATTCTGAAATTAGTGATATTATATTCTACAGCGTAGATACATTATGATATTGAATCGCTCATATCCATATGACGACCTGCCAGAAGAAGCACCGGTTCTGTTATGCGTTCTTGGAGCTTAAGCTCCCCATAAATTATAGCTCTTTGCGTCGCTTCATATAAATCAATTTAAAATCTGCATGATATGTCCCACTTTATACATGATTTTATGTAATATGCAATATTATATAAACTTATACGGAATACTATAAAACTACTTTAATAGAAGCAGGCAGCGAGATGTGCAGATTGTTGAAGAGGAGTTTAATAGGAATCTTCTATAATCTGCTTAAGTATTCGAATGCGTAACTATTTATTTAGGGCTGCTTTTACAGGATCTCAGGACGGAACAGTCTCAAGCTCAGATCATCCAGAATCGGTGCGGGCGCTACATAGCGCTGGGTATATGCATGCGGATTGAGATGCCGTGGCCATGAACTAGACAGCCAGACTCACTCTATAAGCCGGGCTGTCCGGGAACTCTACTGGATCATTCATTAAAGTAGAGAATGATGCAGATTCCTGCCTCTCTGGAGCCTTCTTTCTGAGCGAGAACTTCAAGGATTTCGCCTGCGTCGGCACGCCTGCAGTAAATCCGCTTTGGAGATCTGGTTCTTTAAAGATCCCTGTGACGTCTGGTAATACAAATTCGAATATGGAGTCGATGTTATGGGCAGAAAAGCTGCGCTCACGATGTTGTTTCTTCTCATCATCGTTCATTCAGCCACAGCATCAGATGCCGCGAAGCTCACGCTTCCCAGCGGCATGAGCAATCCAATGACCATAAGATACCCGGAACTCGCCCGGGCGCCAGCTCCTGTTGCGATAAAGGAGGGTCTCCGGGCCACTTATGAGATTGTGGTAGGGTCCCCAGATATCACGACAGAAGGAAATTTGGCCTTTGTGGGTGGAGATTACGGCGCCGGGCTGGTGCAGGTGACTGTGGTGGCGCTGGATGGTGGAGATGCAGCCACCTGGACCGAGGCATTTTACCCTGATCCCTCCACAGGTGGCATGAAGAAGGTGAACTTTTACGGCTCGGTGAATCCAGCGGGATGCGGTGATTTCTGGTGCAACCCGGAGGTTCTAAGATCAATTCCGGAGAGGGCGGACGACGATCTGTATGTGGACCGTGGAAAATACGAGCTTGGTGGAAGGGAGTATGATGTCATCAGATTCAGGTTCCAGTCCCAGGGAATTTCTATGATCATGATATACGACCTCAACACGGGCATACTGCTCCATCACACTGCAGATTACACCTCCAATATGCCAACAGAAGGTGGCGGAATTCTCAGCCGTGGACAGCATGCGATCATGAGGCTGTCTGGTCTGCGCGAGGTGAGTATTCCGTGGAGAGACGGCGCAATACCGTCATGGGTCCAGCCTGGAGCCACCCTGCTCTTCCAGGGGCAGCATTACTTCTGGCTTCCGCAACTTCCGGACGTAGCGCCCACTGTGTCTCAGCTGGGTGTGGAGCTGCATGTACAAAAGGTCCATAAGAGGTTCGCCGAGTTCAGGCAGCAAGTGCGCACTGAAAATGCAATGCAGCCATCATACGTGTCTGTAGTGTCTGGCATCGCACAGCTCATGGGCTTATGGGTTCCACAGGAGGCGCTCTCTCTTAATACAGGCGTCGTGGACAAAGATCCTCACACTGGAATGGTCGTGAGTGTGCTTTACAGCGGCCAGGACGGACTCGTCATGGAGGAGACAAACAACGATAACTACATGCTCACAGCGACTTATGATTCCAGCGGAAGGATTGTGCAGACTGTTACAGAACGCCGCTCAGGTACTTCAAACGCAGAGAGAGATGTGCTGAGTCTCGTGATGTAAGTTCTTTCGTGCTACATGTTGTCACGCATTAAGTGCTCATCGAGACCACGAAGGAGATGCTGGCCGAATATCTAGACCTCCCGCCCTTCAAGGTGGACGGGATGATACTCGAATACATCACGGAACGGGTCGCGGGCAGAAGGAAACAATACTGATGTTGCAGGATTTATCTTCACGCGATTTTTGTGGCTGCATCCATAAGCACTACTGTCCCCCATGCATCACGCCCCCACGCGACGCACTGCGCGGTCCGAGCGGAGCTCGCGCTCACTTTTAATGGAGCGAGCGAAGCAAAAGACACAGCGCGAGAGCGAGCGCTCACATAGTTTATCGTCAGCGCGAATGTCGGTAGTCTACCTACAAAGTGTCTATAAATCGTGCGGGATTTCGTTAGCGCTCTTATCCATACGATGACCCACAGAAGATGCACTGGTCCTGCTATGCATTTATGTGGTTGACAACTTGCGTGCAAAGCATGCTGGCTACAAAAAGCCCTCATTTATTCGCCATGAGTGCATATTGGAACCAATGTATCGGTGGGCAAGTTATCATATGGATAAGAGCGAGATTATAAGCATGGTGCACCAGCACCGCCCCTCACCGACCTGCAAGATGCTGCGGCTGATTCTAATTCTGGCCTCGGGCTCACGCAGTCGCCCACTCCGCGGCCAGCGCCTCGGCCTGCTCCAGGACCTTGAGCACAGCCTCATCACGCCTCTCAACAGGATAGCCATGCTGCCGGAGTATCCGTTTGACCTTCACGCGAAGCTGAGCCTTGACATTTTCCCTATCTGTCCAGTCCACAGTGACGCTCCCGCGCAGCGTCCTCACGATCTCCCTTGCCAGCTCCTTCAGATTCTCATCGCCAAGGGCTTCGACAGCGTTGTTATTAACCACAAGCGCATCGTAGAAAGCTATCTCCTCATCTGTGAAGGCCGAGCGCCTTGCCGCGCATCTCGTCCTCACGCATCCTACGGGCGATATCGATCAGCTCCTCTATAATCTGCACAGCATCTATGGCACGGTTGTGGTACCTTTTCAGAGACTGATCGAGCATCTCGGCAAACGATCGCGCCCTGACGACGTTCCTTCTCCGGCGCTCCTTTATCTCCCCTGATATCAGCTTCCGGAGGAGCTCGACCGCGAGATTCTTGTGGGGGATGTTGCGGACCTCTGCCAGGAACTCCTCGGAGAGTATGGAGATATCCGGCCTCTTCAGGCCAGCAACTGTGAATATGTCGACGATCCCCTCTGGCGCTATGAACCTCGAGATGAGGTCCTGTATGGCCCGGTCTGTATCCTGATCTCGAACACGATCTGATGGTGCTCTCTTGAGCAGAGCAGACCGAACAGCCTGGAAGAACGCGACCTCGTCCCTTATGCTCAGCGCTCTCTCATGTGGCACAGCCAGTGCGAAGGACTTTGTGAGATCAGAGGATGCCCTGATAAACCGCTCCCTTCCGTCGATCTGGGCCAATATGTGCTCCTGAGCCGCGGGCAAAATTCTGAGCCGGTCTTCGGGAGAGCCCTTCACCCAGGAGGAGATATCAAAGCCGTGGAAGAGATCCCGGCAGATCTCGTACTTCTCCAGCATCACAGCGACTGCCTCATCGATATCTATCGCGGTTCTCCCGTTTCCACCGCTGGCAGTGTAGGTTGCAAGCGCCTCTTTGAGGTCGTATCCCAGGCCTATGTAGTCCACGACGAGCCCTCCGGGCTTGTCCCTGAAAACGCGGTTAACCCTGGCGATCGCCTGCATCAGACCATGGGCGCGCATAGGCTTGTCGATGTACATTGTGTGCAGGCTCGGGCAGTCGAAGCCGGTCAGCCACATGTCCCTGACTATGACGATCTTAAGAGGATCATCTGGATCTCTGAACCTCTCTGCCAGCGCCCTTCTGCGTGGCTTGTTGCGGATGTGCGGCTGCCATTCATCCGGATCAGATGCAGATCCGGTCATGACGACCTTTATTCTCCCCTTCGTATCGTCATCATCATGCCACTCCGGTCTGAGGCGAATTATCTCGTTGTACATGTCGACGCATATGCGCCTGCTCATGCATACTATCATCGCCTTTCCATCGAGTGTCTCAAGCCGCTGCTCGAAGTGCTTCACGATATCCTCTGCGATCATCTGAAGCCTCTTCCTTGTCCCCACGATGGCCTCAAACTGTGCCCACTTCCTCTTGAGCATCTCCTTGTGCTCGATCTCATCTCCTTCTGTGACCTCTTCGAACCCCTCATCGATCTTTGGCTTGAGGTGCTCCGGCAGGTTGAGCTTTGCGAGCCGGCTCTCGTAGTAGATTGGGACCGTGGCACCGTCCTCTACTGCGTTCTGTATATCGTAGATGGAGATGTAATCGCCGAAGACTGCGCGGGTGTTCCGGTCATCCAGCTCCAGAGGTGTGCCTGTGAAGGCTATGAATGATGCGTTAGGAAGCGCGTCCCTCATGTGCCTCGCGAAACCATCTATGAAGTCATACTGGCTCCGGTGTGCCTCATCTGCGATCACAACTATGTTTCTCCTGCGGGATAGAGCGCGCCTGTCCTCTGACAGAAACTTCTGGATTGTTGTGAAGATGATGCCCCCTGCCTCGATCTGCAGCCTCTCTCTGAGATCCTCGCGGCTCTCCGCCTGTACAGGCGGCTGGCGGAGGAGGTCTTGGCAGAGGGAGAACGTGCCGAAGAGCTGATCGTCAAGATCGTTGCGGTCTGTGAGCACCACCACCGTCGGATTCTGCATCGCAGGCTCCCTGATTATGCGGCCTGTATAGAATACCATCGTCAGGCTCTTGCCAGAGCCCTGGGTGTGCCAGACAACGCCGATGCGGTGATCTCCTGGATGGCCTCTTCCTGATGATTTTATTCCAGCTGCCCGCAGGGTCTCCGCAACCGCCACCCTCACAGCGTGGAACTGATGGTAACCGGCCATATTCTTTCTTATCTTCCCGGAGCCGTCGTCCTCAAAGACCACGAAATCGCGAATGAGCTCCAGTAGGTTCTTCCTCTCGAAGACTCCTCTGAGCAGTACATCGAGCTGCAGGGCGCCGAAGTCATCGACCCCTTCCCCCTTTATGGTCCTCCAGGGCTTGAACCATTCTCTTCCGGATGTCAGCGTTCCGATGCGCGCCTCAAGACCATCTGATATAACGAGGAATTCGTTCATGGAGAATAGGCCCGGCAGCTCCTTCATGTACGTCTGGAGCTGCTGGTAGGCATCCCAGATGGTCGCACTCTCGTCTGTCGGGTTCTTGAGCTCGATGATCGCGATCGGAAGTCCATTTATGAAGAGCACGATGTCAGGGCGGCGTGTGCTCCTTCCCTCCTGGAAGGTGATCTGGTTCACGGCCAAGAAGTCATTGCTATCAGGATTCTCGAAGTCGATGACGCGGGCCTGTGCCCCTGCGATGGTGCCATCTGGTCTTCGGTATTCCACCGTCACGCCATCGACTAGCATTCTGTGAAATGAGCGGTTGCGCGCCTCGAGTGTGGCCCCATCAGGATGGGATATCCGACTGAGCGCATATATCAGGGCCTGTCTCTTATACA
>NZ_JAOAKP010000100.1 GCF_026419855.1 Methanothrix sp. | reverse complement strand
AGCGAGCAGGAGGGTGCGGGCCTGAGCAGGCGTGATGCTGTGAGGAAGCTCATCAGAGAGGTTGCTTTCACCCATCTGAACCGTCTGGTCGCATTCAAGATGCTCGAGGCCAGGAAGCTCATACGCGGGACCGTGGACAAGTACCAGGACTCCAACGCCTTCAAGCTCTACATCGCTGATCACGATGATGATTACAATCTCTACACCAAAGGAAACCTGCCGCAGAACGAGATGGGCGAGGGGCCAAGGGATACAGCGTATCGCCATTTCCTGCTCTGGCAGTGCGAGCAGCTCTCAAAGGAGATAAAAGTGCTCTTCGACCCTGACAGCCTCCCGAGCAGGCTCTTCCCACGCCCAAAGGTGCTGAGGTCGCTCATAGAGATGCTGAACGATCCGGCTCTGGAGGCTGCCTGGAGAGAGGAGGAGACGATCGGGTGGGTGTATCAGTACTTCAACGAGAATGAGAAGAAGGCGGTCTTTGACAGACTCTACAAGAAGAAGCAGAAGGTTAGGCCTGAGGATATTCCAGCAGCGACTCAGATTTACACACCACGCTGGATAGTCAGGTTCCTGGTGCAGAACACGCTGGGCAGGCTGTGGATGCAGATGCATCCAGACTCCAGGCTGATCGAGAAGCTTGATTATTTTGTCCCACTGGTAGGTGAAATCCCTGCGGAGCAGCCAAAACCGGTGCGTGAGATCCAGGTCCTGGATCCAGCATGCGGGACCATGCACTTCGGCCTGGTGGCTTTCGATCTTCTGGCTGAGATGTACAAAGAGGAGCTGGAGAGGGCAGGGCAGCCGGGATGGCCTGAGAGACCCTCTGTATCTTCTGAGGAGGAGATACCGGCTGCGATCTTAGCAAACAACATCTTCGGGATCGATCTAGATCTAAGGGCGGTTCAGCTCTCTGCCCTGGCTCTGTACCTGAGGGCCAAGAGCATGAATCCTAAGGTTCGGATCGAGGAGAGCCATCTTGCCTGTGCCGATCTACAGGTTCCCGACGCCTCCAAGCTGGAGGAGTTTCTCAGGGCCAGCAGGTTCACACTGCCTGTCTACGAGAGGATCATTCGCAGGCTCTGGGGCATCATGCGGGATGGATCTGGCAAGGGCGTGGGATCGCTTCTGCCTCTGGAGCTGGCCATAACCTCAGAGGTGGAGAGGGAGCGGAGGGCTCATCTGACCAGCCTGCAGCGGTTCGAGGATCTTGCTGATGCTCCCAAGGAGATTACGGCGACGAAAGTGTGGGGCCCGGAGTTCTGGGATGCCCTGGAGGATCAGATTGCCATGGCCTTCGATGATTTTGCGAGACAGCATGCCGCGCTCGGAGGTGGCGAGAGCTACTTTGTCGGCGAGGCCAGGAAGGGCATGCGGCTCCTCGACATAATGCGCCGGAGGTACGACTGTGTGTTCACTAACCCGCCGTACATGACCAGAAGGAACATGAACTCAGAGCTTGCGGACTTCACTGAGGCCAACTATCCTGAGGGAAAGGGAGATCTCTACACCGCTTTCATCCAGCGCTGTCTCGAGATGGTCCGGGAAGGTGGACGTCTGGGCATGATCGCTCAGCAGTCGTTCATGTTCATCTCAAGCTATGAGAATTTAAGGGATGAGCTCTTAAATGCAATCGCCATCGAGACGGTGGTGCATACTGGTCCACATGCATTTGATGAGGTAAGCGGCGAGAAGGCCAATACCACGCTTCTGGTCGTTCGGAATGAACCAGACCGCAAGATGTGCTTTGATGCATGTGGCATCTACTTCCGCCTGGTGAGGGAGCCGGACAGTGAGTCCAAGCGCATGCGCTTCGAGCAGGCCCTGGCTCGGCTGCGGGCTGGCGAGCCGGATCCTGTGGTCTTCCGGTACAGGCAGGCAGACTTCGACTCGATCCCCGGCTCCCCCTGGGTCTACTGGATCACACCAGGTCTCCGGCGTCTGTTCGTTGAGCTGCCGAAGCTGGGGGAGGTTGCAGAACCTCGCGTAGGACTTCAAACAGGCGATAACTTCCGATTCCTGCGCTTCTGGTGGGAGGTGGGTGCATCGAGGATCGCATTCGGCTGCATGAACCATGATGATGCGAGGGCCAGCGGAAAGCGCTGGTTTCCATGCATGAAGGGAGGGAGCTTCAGGCGGTGGTACGGAAACCAGGAGCATTGCGTGAACTGGGCAAAAGATGGATCTGAGATCAAAAATCTCGGCGTTGAGGCAGGACGAGTCGCATCTCGGCCGCAGAACACCGAATTCTACTTCCGCCGTGGGGTGACGTGGACCGACCTCACATCAGGCCGTTTCAGCGCCCGGCTGTCTCCAGGCGGATTCATATTTGATCACGCTGGCAATTGCTTTTTCCCTAAGAATATAGAATTTCTGTTAGGTGTTGTTAACTCGAATTTAGCGTTTTATATTTTCAATATCATAAATCAGACTATACATGTCGAAGTCGGCGACCTCGCCCGTCTCCCCATCCCAACCCGCTCGAGCGAGCGGCTTGAGCATCTGGTCGAGCGTGCCATCACTTTGGCGCAGGCTAACGCCGCGGAGGACGAGACGACCTTTGACTTCATCGCACCTCCCTGGACCGGCTCCCTGGAGGACACAACCACAGAGCTCATGCTGCGCCATGAGTCGCTGCAGGACTTGGAGAGGGAGATCGATGAGGAGGTCTACCGCCTATACGGCATCTCCGAGGAGGACAGAAGGGCCATCGAAGCTGAGCTCTCTGGAGAAGAGGAGGAGACCTCCGAGATCGATGAGGAGGAGCTGGCCCTCCGATGGAT
>NZ_JAOAKP010000099.1 GCF_026419855.1 Methanothrix sp. | reverse complement strand
CACACGTCGTAGGTAGAATACCCGCCTGAGGAACCAGCGAGAAACGAGAAGAACCTCCATCATTATTGGCACGAAAATGCCACCGGATGGAGCTAACTTTCGTCCACATGGGTGACCCTGTGCATGATCGCCTAATGCCGCTCAGATCCTGAGCATCTCGATCCACATGCGAGCGTGAAGGCATCCGGAAGCAGTTCGCTTGCCCTAACCATCAGCGCATCGCCATCTGATCCAACCATCACGACATCCATATCCCCGAACTCCAGCATCATCTGCCTGCATATGCCGCATGGCGTTATTGGCCTTGACAGCTCTCCAGCAACAGCAAGCGCTACGAGATCTCTTTCACCCGCAGCCACTGCGCTCGCAATCGCAACCCTCTCAGCGCATATTCCGGCGCCAGATGATGCGTTCTCTACATTTGCGCCTCTGTAGATTTTGCCGCTTCTGCACAGCACTGCGGCTCCGACCCTGAACTTCGAGTAGGGGGCGTATGCTTGGTTTCTGGCATCGATGGCGGATCTGACGAGATCATCGTACCCGCCTGTGTACGGACGTGGTATCGATCTCAGAACGCCGATGTACATGCACTCGTGGGGCGGTATGTTAGGTATCGCAACAGGTCCGGAATCTGAGAGCTCGACCGGCGCTCCCCGTATCACAACCGCGGGAATCCCCTCATCCCCCTCGCCCATGACGAGCTGTGCAGCTGATACAAGGTTATCGGCCACCGCCTTAACCGTTATTTTCAGCGGTCTCCCGTAGAGATCCCTTTTTCCCCGGGCATCCTCCACAGGGAGGATGCCATCACATGCGAGCGCAACGCCTACGCATCCGAGACGGAGGGGGTGTGTTCTGCTGTCCCCTATAATCACGCCTATCCTGGCACCATTCGATAGCGCGCTCCTTATTCTCGAGGCTGCCTTCTTCGGGTCTGAGGGAAGGAGAACCACATGCCCTGGAGGAGCATTGGAGTGATCCACTCCTGCATTCGGGTAAAGAAAACCGTCCTTTAGAGTGAGAACAACACCCGGAATCCCACCCAGGATCTCATCAGACTCCCTGAGGATCAGCTCCATCTCTGCGGGATCCTTTTCATATCTGGAGGCGAGGGAGATCGCGCGTGCGCTGGGGGTGATATCGTCGAGAGATACCACCCGCCCCTCTCCGGTTGCAACGAAGCTCTCAGAGACGACGATCACATCTCCATCCCTGAGGGAGATGCTGGCCCCCTCAAGCCCCCTCCTGAGCGCTTCTATGATGTCTTCGCCGGGCTTCAGAAGACCGGTCTTTATCCCGAAGATCTCCAAAATCTCAACCCCTGCTCTGCGGACCGGAGGACGTATCATCAGCAAGCCTGTACCTGCCCACACCTGTATGGAGGACGCTCTCTATCTCGCTTGCGATGGATGGCAGAGAGAACGGCTGAAGTCTGAGCTTTCTCACAAGCCTCTCGATCTGAGCCAGCGTTCCGAATATAACCGCTCTGTCTGCTGCTGGATCGCACCTCAGTGCGCCTCTGGGCACCGCAGCATCTCCGCCAGCTGCCAGCATCTCCTGCTTTATCACCAGCGCCTCCATAGGGGTTATGTCCTCTATAGCAATTGAGAGAAACGCGCCCTTCTTCCAGAGCAAATCATGCGCCCCTGTATCGACCCCGACCCAGTCGAGGATGCACATCAGCTCCTCGGCCGAGCCTGTCATGCTGAGCAGCTCCACCCTCCCGAAGCGCCTGAGACCTCCGCGGGCGGCCTGGGCGATCCTGACCGCATCCCTGCAGGCTGCGACATCATGGGTTCTCACCACATGTGCTCCGTTGTAAACAGCTATGGCCGTTGCGGCTATCGATCCTGTCAGCCTATCATCAGGGTCTTTCAGATCCAGGACTGCACCGATGAAAGACTTCCGGGAGACTGCTGCAACTATTGGCTTTCTCAGTGAGCGCAGGCATCTCATTTGATCCAGAATCGCGAGATCATACTCGTATGTCTTTTCAGGAACCCACCGGCCGATTCCCGGATCGATGAGGATCTTTTTCGGATCGACCCCGCTCTTCACAGCGGTGCTTACAGCAGCTGCGAGCCTGGGGAGTATATATTTCAGCTCCAGAAGATCTCCAGGCCTCTCCTTTGAGGCCATGACGAGCAGCGATGCATCGTGCTCTGCGATCACCTCTGCCATCGAGGGATCATTTAGGCATGAGACATCGTTGATGCAGCTGGCGCCCCTCGACAAAGCGAGATCCGCTATTGAGGCCCTCTGGGTATCCACCGAGACCTCGACATCAACACTATCCAGGATGTTCTCCAGAGCCGGGAAAAGCCTCTCGCGCTCCACATCCTCTGAGATGAAAGGAGAGCCGGGCGCTGTGGAGACGGCTCCGACGTCTATCACCTCCGCGCCCTCGTCCGCCATCCTCATGGCGAAGGATGCCGCACTCTCAGGCGCGGAGACAGATCCCTTGTAGAACGACTCAGCGCTCAGGTTGATTATACCCATGAGTCTGACGGGATGGATGTCTCCAACCTTCAACCTGCCCAGCTCGCCATCTATGGTCAATCGGAACGCCTCTGATTTCAGTGGTGTCCTTTGTATTACCTACTATATGGCATATTCTGTTGTGCAGAGAGACCATATGCTCAGAACGCGTGCACAAATGCGATTGTGCTGTGCGGCCCAAGACCCACTCCATCCGGATGAATAAACGAGTGATTCTGCTGAAATCGATAGGCCAGACGAGATTATTTCACGAGTCTGGTGAATTGAGTGGTCTACCTACGACGTGTA
>NZ_JAOAKP010000098.1 GCF_026419855.1 Methanothrix sp. | reverse complement strand
AGATGTGTATAAGAGACAGACGCTCTTGTGTGTTCAGCAACTTATAGTCCTTTGCATCACTTCCTATAAGCTAATTTAAAATTTGCTGGACATGTCGCACTTCATACACGATTTTATGTAGTATGCAATATTATATCAACTTATGCGGAATACTATAGATGCCAGCATACTGGTTGGTGGATGCACTCATTCATTAGCCAGGAGCACATAGCGGGAACAGTGCCTCTCAAAGCAAGTCATGAAGCGGATAAGAACGTTGAGATATAACTCATGGCAGCTGCATTTTTACAGGCGTGGAGAGACGTGATGGCTCATGCAGTCGAATCGTTGGAGTGGCTCTCTCTGATAACTACAATCATGTACAATATACCCTGCCTCTTTCTGGGGGGGTTACCGATCCGCCACATCACCAGGATGAGCCGACAATGATTTTGAAGCAGCATGGTCTGAGAAGGACCGAATCAGGCTTTTTGCGCCAGGCTCCAACCCTTGTCGCACCCTCAGACCTTAAGCACTCCCGATCTCAGTATCTCAAAGAATGCATCGAACACCTGCATCTCCGAATCGAAGAGAAACCGACTGCAACCCACAGAATCACATATATCTGATATCCTGGCGTTGTGCGCCTCGAGCCTGGATCTGTATTCGTCTCTGAGCCTCTGGCTCACCCTTGTTATCAGAGACTCTCCGCTCTCCATATCTATGAATCTCGCGTCTCCGGCTATTCCGAGAGCGCGCTCCTCATTCGAGAGTATCTGCACGACGACGAGATCGTGGCGTGACAATCTGTAGATCGCTGTCTCCACCTTATCAAGGTCATCCAGCATGTCTGATACGAGAACGACAAGGCTGGTCGTCGAGATCATCCTGTCGAACTGGTCAGATGCCTTCAGGATATCAGTGCCGCCAGAGGGCTCTGTGCCGTCCAGCAGATCTATCACCTTCAGGAGGTTTCCAACGCCCCTCATAGGCTCGCCTGGCCTGAGATCCTCGCCGAAGGTGGAGACGGAGAACTTCTCGTTCTCCTGTGTGGCGATGAACGCAAATCCTGCTGCAATTCTCGATGCGAGATCGAACTTCCTGTTAAAGCGCATGCTACCGCTCGAGTCCAAAAGGATGTGTACAAGCAGGCTCCGCTCCTCCTCGTGCTCTCTGACGTAGAGCCGCTCTGTCCTCGCATATACCTTCCAGTCTACGAGCTTGAAGTCGTCCCCTTTCCTGTACTCACGGTATCCCACAGGGCTTATCCCGTGGCCGAACCGGATGGACCTTCTGGATCCGATATGAGCTGTGGATACCCTTTTTCTTACAAGCAGGCTGAAACGCTCAAGCTCCTTGAAAAATTCCGTATCCATATCAGATTTTCAACTCTTTCAGTATGTCAGTGATCACCTGGTCCTGGGTCATGCCCCGCCGCTCAGCCTCGAATGTAAGTATGAGCCTGTGCCTCAGAACAGGATATGCCATAACATGGAGATCCTCCCTGGAGACGTAGTTCCTGCCATCGAGCAGAGCCCTTGATTTGGCTGCGAGGATGAGACCTATACTGGCCCGTGGGCTGGCCCCGTATCTAACGCCATCCCATTTCCTTGTGGATACCACGAGCCGCACCGCGGCCTTCCTGAGATCCTCGGATATCGGCACCTCCCTCGCAATCTGCTGCAGCCCCAGGATCTCCTCCTTGCTCGCAATGCTCTGAACCCTGGGCTCCACACGTCCCGTGTATCGCTCCATGATCTGGAACTCCTCATCAGGCGAGGGATAATCCATCTTTATCTTCATGAGGAATCTGTCGAGCTGCGCCTCTGGCAATGGAAACGTCCCCTCCATCTCTATCGGGTTCTGTGTTGCCAGGACGAAGAACGGATCGTCGAGTCTGTATGTCCTGTTTCCAACAGTCACCTGCTTCTCCTGCATCGACTCGAGCATTGCAGACTGTGTCTTTGGCGAAGCTCTGTTTATCTCATCCGCCAGGACTATGTTGGCGAATATCGGCCCGGGCTCGAACCGGAACCTCTTCTCCCCATCGACCTCCTCGATGATGGTGGTACCTGTGATATCAGCCGGCATCAGATCGGGCGTGCACTGTATCCTGCTGAAGCTCAGGCTCATGGTCTTCGCTGTGGTCTTTATCAGCAGGGTCTTCCCAAGGCCGGGGTTGGACTCGAGCAGCGCATGCCCTCCAGCGATTATGGAGGCGAGAAGCTGCTCTATCGCAACCCTCTGCCCGACCATCACCTTCTCTATCTCCCCACGTATGCCCCGGAATATGGCAGGGGCCCTTGCGTAAATGCTACTCAGATCCTCTGACATCTATCTCTCCGGTCCCAGCTCAACTCGGGCGCATACAATTTAATCTTTTGGAAGCAGGTTGCCTTCAGGCGACCACGGGATTACGCAACTCAGGATCTCTGAGGCCCGGCGGTCGTGTACTCGCATCATTGAAATCCGCAGCATCCAGTCCAGCCAGACCTATAGGATGTCTTGCCCATGGCTTTTGAATCCACCAGAATCATTCATCTATTCGAGTACACTACCGGTGCGGCCGTGTACCCATATCATTGAGATCGGCATCATGAATCTGGATATCCAGTAGGAATCCTCACCCAGGATGAGTGTGTGCATAAAGTCGAGACTTTCGGGGCTAAACACCAGCGCTCTTGTGTGTTCGGCAACTTTGAGGGCAAGCATACCGGTTGCTGGATGCACTCATTCATTCGCCAGGAGGACATAGCGGGAACAGTGCCTCTCAAAGCAGGTCATCAAATGGATATGAGCG
>NZ_JAOAKP010000097.1 GCF_026419855.1 Methanothrix sp. | reverse complement strand
AGCATACTGATTATTTGTGGGTAATGGCACAGTTATCTTCTAGGAAAAGCAGCATCATTCGCCACAGTTCCGTCTCATTTTGCCTAAAGATGAGGAGCTCAGGTAGGAGCTCAGGCTACAAAGAGATGCACATCAGGTCAATTCCCGCTCTGGTCCTGATTCCGGAGAGCTGCTCCACTGTGCGCGCCATCCCATCTTCCAGACCTCTGCACTGAGGGTAGAAGTGCGTTAGCAGGATTTCACCGATATCTCTCACTATTATCCGGCCGAGGGCAGCTGGAGTTGTGTGGTTCGTCACATCAAATCCATCAGGAAACGAGCACTCATGGACGAGCAGGTCGGAGCCGGCCGCGAGCCCGGCGACATTTGCGGTCGGCTCGGTGTCCCCTGAGCATGTAACTATCGACGAGCGCTCGATCCTGTAGCAGAGCGCTGGAACGCTGTGGACCGCGGATGCGCTCTGAACGCTGAATCCATGCAACTCAAATCTGCATCCCGCCTCGATCTCGGTGATCTCGAGGTTTATTGAATGCAGGTAAGGGTATAGGGACTGGAGGGATCTCACCAACTGCTCTGTGCCGGCAGGTCCGAAGACCTTTAGCCAGGGCTCGCCAAGTAGATACCTCGCCTTTGCGAGTGGGAGGAGGTCTGCAACATGATCAAGATGCAGATGCGTGAGAAGTACAGCCTCGATCTCCAGCGGGCTCAGGCCGATCTCGCCCAGCCTGAGAAGGGCGCCAGCCCCACAGTCGATGAGCAGCAGATCCTCATCGCGGATGAGAAGAGAGGACTGCGCGCGATCTGGCTGCGGTATTCCTGCGCCTGTGCCGAGAAGTGTGACGTTCATTCGATCACCTCTCGCTCTTGCGCACGCATCGCTGAAAACTCCACCGCCTGGAGGTTTGCCTGTGCTTGATGCCGCTTAAGCACTTCGAGCCCACTATCCGCACGTCCTCGGATCATCATGGAGGGTTTGATGTCTCATTCTCAGGGACATATATCACCTGGCCGCTCTTGAGACGGTAAGCGGTGCCTATCCTGGTCCCCTGTCCTCCTCCGATCTGCTCTGTCATGTTCAGGACCTGAATGCTGCTCATGTTCTTGATGATTATCTGCATGTCCGGCTCGCCAGGATTCTTCACAACGGTAACGCTCGATGTCGGATCGAGCAGCTCTGAGATGTTATAGGAGAGAACAAGCGCGAGGAGAAGCGCCACAGCGAAGACCATCGCGACATCGAAGAGATTGGCAACGCCCTCCATCGGGTCACCCTCGATCTCATCCAGAACGCCCGTCCTGCCCGTCATCCATCGCCCTCCTCAGGATATTTGCAGCGTACTCGACATCGCTCAGATCCTGATGATACCATCTGTTTCTGATCTGAAGAGAGCAGTAGCATATCCCTCCAACGACCAGTCCTATAACAGTTGTTGCAAACGCTATTATCAGGCTCGCTGCCATGGACTGTATATCCCCCTTCGAGAGGCTCACAAGCGCTGGGCCCATGGGTATCAGAGTGCCCATCAGCCCCAGTATCGGGCCCAATCTCATACCGATGCGCAATGGCTCGAGCCTCCTGGCCATATCCAGCTCTGCATCCTGCAGAATCTTGTCGAGCCTTATGCGAAGCACGCTGCCCTCCAGCGATCCCGCTATCTCCCTGAGAACACCGGCCACCTGCGGGGATCTGTAACCCCTGAGAACATCTGCAGCGTCCTTTGACATTCCGGAGCTTACAAGCGAGGCTGCCCTGATCGTAATCTCCTCCAGCTCCTTAACGTCTCTCCGCCTGGAGGTGTACTCCTGGATCATTGATCCCACCAGGATGAGCGACCATCCGAAGAGAAGAAGCAGGCCGATTATGTCAGGATAGAGCAGAGAGGTGGAAAATACGTAGAGAAGGCTGACAGCCGTCTCGTATATCATACCGCCACACCCTTCTTCCTTATGACATACCCCAGGGAGATCAGCATCATCAATATCAGATAAGCAGGAACCAGTTCAGAATGCATCTCAGGCGGCACGCATCTCAAGATCACCCCCTGCATCTGGATGTACGATGGCAGTAGCATTATCGATATAATGTAAAATCCACCGAGGAGCATCATCACATTCCCGATGATGTCTGGCCCTCCTGGAATCCTTTTCAGGAGCAGTGAGATTGGGGGTATGGTAATGAAGAGCATAACGCCCACCGCTGTGCCGATTCTGGCCGGTGAAATGCGAAGTAGATCCGCAAGCACACTGCATGAGAGAAAGGTCGCGGCCATGCATGCTGGACATGGAATCGAGAGCGCCCAGAAGGTTTTACGGGACAGATCCCTACCGGAGCATCTCCATGCTCTCATCGTGAGCACTCCGAGAGCTATGAGGCAGAGAGCAAGAATCGCATGCATTGCCACACCTGCTCTGATCATGCCTGCAATCAGATCTATGGACAGGCGATTTATCACGAGACCCATACCTGTCGCCACAAGGAGATAGCCAGATGCGACCAGCATGATCTCTCTGAAGCTGAGATGCGCGAGCCCGCATCCCACACTGGCCTTCAGGGCGAATATCAGCAGGCCCACAGTCACCCCAACTGCGATTGCAACTTCCAAGCCGAACACCTGTTAAACTTAATTGGTCTAAGGTCAAGTTTTTTGGATATATCTCTTGCGGGTCAGATGCTGTGAACGTACAGAGCATGCTCCTGACACACCGCATGTGTGTTGAATTTGTAAATTGATCCGCTCTTGTGTGTTCAGCAACTTAGGGGGCACGCATACTGGTTGCTGGACGCACTCATTCATTCGCCAGGAGCACACAGCGGGAACAGTGCCTCTCCAAGCAAGTCATCAAATGGATAAGAGCGAATTGATCCGAACAGCTGCTATCAGGCTGAGACGCGAAAGCACATCGCCAAGCTTTATAC
>NZ_JAOAKP010000096.1 GCF_026419855.1 Methanothrix sp. | reverse complement strand
GATTCCAGGAATGCGTGGAGAGTAGATCAGAATCAATAGCTAGAGACGTTATCACAAAAGGTTATCCAACACAGCAGATGGACTGCACCCCTAATAGTGGAAAGGTAGTTAAGCAACAGTATTTAAAGCAACCTCCGATTCGAACTGATCTGGAGACCTGTAATCCAATGCGGAATGCAGTCTTTTCCTGTTGTACACATCTTCGATAAAATGCCAGATGTTTTTGAGGGCATCCTCGGAAGTCTCGTATTCATTCAGATATACCTCCTCCACCTTTAGACTCTTGATAAAGCTCTCGGCAAACGCATTATCGTATGGGTTACCTTTTCTGGACATGCTGATCAGGATATTGTGTTTCTTTAAACAGTCTACATAATCTTTGGATGCGTGCTGCACACCCTGATCAGAATGATGTATGAGAGCTGTTAGGGACTCCGACCATCGATCCTGCAATGCCTTGGCCAATGCATTCATAGTCAGCTGACTTCCCAGGCTCCTGCTCAGATCCCAGCCGATGCACTTTCTGCTGTAAAGGTCAAGGATCACCGCGAGATATATGTGCTCATGCTGCAGCTGAACGTATGTGATATCAGAAGCCCAAACCTGATTCAATCCCTTGATCTCGATACCCTTCAAAATGTTTGGATATACCGGCAGGCTATGAGTGGAATCGGCAGTTATCGGCCTGGATCTCTTCTTTAAGCACAGCAGGTTATCCTCTCTCATCAGTCTCAGCACGCGTTTGTGATTGACCGAGTAGCCACGATTATGAAGTTCTGCTGTTATCCTTCTGTAACCATAGCCAGGAAATTCCAGCGCAATATCCTGAATCTGGTTCCTCAGATCCATATCTTCATTGTTCTCTGATGCGTTCATTTCCAGCTTTCGCAGCCATTTGTAATAGCCGCTGCGGCTCACTTCAAGCGCCTGACATGATCGGGAGACCGACAGCTTAAGACCATCTTATATAGCCTCCTCAATGATCATGTACCGCCTCCCAGCGCAGGTTTCAGTCGCTCCTCCCGAACCTTCTTCTGGCTTAGAGTGCTGTGTTGGATAACCTTTTGTGATAATGTCTCCAGCTATTGATTCTGATCTGCTCTCCACGCATTCCTGGAATCGTCTTCTGCTGTGGATTTTAAAGACTTATCCAACACAGCACCACCTGCACGGAAGACTCGGATGGATACCATGCTCTCGCGCAATCTGAGCCGGTGGTTTCCCAGACTCAAGTTCAGCTACTGCTGATATCCTGAAATCCCGGTCGTAACGCCGCCATGTCCTCTTCATCTGCTCCCCTCCATCTGTCGATGTTGCTTGCTAATTGTCCACTCGGAGGGGTTCACTCCAATCCAAGCTGAGATAAGTTCTGGATAGTATGCTCGAATAGCTGGACAGGCTTTCAGGAATCAGTGCGCACTGGCATAACGTTCATCCACAGATCGCATGGTCTGAACTCGATGATACAAGTACACAGCCAGATTTTGAGCTGGGTACTCTTCGGAACGCCTTCAGATCAACTGATAAATGCAGTTGTCGAGCTCATAAACCCGGCTACATGAATATATTATAATATTTTTAATTTTTGCTTATATCAGTTAAGCATTTATTTTGGTGAGAAGACGTTTTGATAAATGAGAAGGATTCCTGAGAGGTGCAGGGACTGGAAGGTCGCGCGATGCCCTCTCTTCAGATGGTGGTGCTCTCTTGTTTGTGGCAGACTTACTGGCGGCCGGCTCTGTGCTCCATGGTGCCGTGTTGCTGAGCGGTTCGGGCTTTGGAGCCTGCTTGTAACTCTGGCACTGCCACTGCTTATTATTATGGCAGTGATAATCCACATGTGATCTGTCCGACATTCCAGCCATTTTCAGAGCGCTGAACACTCTATCTGGTGCGGCAGCCTGGAACATCATGCATTGATGGCGGAGCTGGCTGTCTGAGATACGGAGGATCTTCGGAAGATCATAATTAGAATTTTAACTCTGAATATGCCCATAAGAACTTTATTTATACGGTACCATAAACCACAAGTGTCTATTAATAATATGATATTGTTCCTTGATGTGGTGAGTCTCTATGAGAATTAGGGTAGTCAGCTCCAAGAGTGAGATCGCACAGCTCAATCCGAATGAAAGAATGGTGCATCTGGCCTTCAGGGCATCGAATGTCGATTTCCTGAATCTTATGCAGAGGTGCCCGAGGCTCAGGGTTATCCAAGTACCGCCTTCGTACAAGAAGACTATGTCGAATGCGATCCAGGTGTTCCTGGAGATGCAGGGCATCGAGCTGCTTGAGGGCGACGTCTGGGGCCACAGGAAGGATCTCGACGAGTACTTCACGGTGAGCGACAGCACAATAGAGGAGATAAGGACGATGATCAACAAGGGTGTACCCTTTGAGCAGATGGCAGAGGAGCTCCAGAAGAAGGCGAGGATCGGTCCGGATCTCATAAGGTACATCGCAAAGACAAAGGTAACGGCGTGACCCAGGAGCGCAACTCCTGGATCGCACCATAATCGTCGAGCTCCTGCACTGTTTTTGCGCAGATGCGCATCAAAATTGTCGTGACTGCCGCTACATGTGGGCGCAGATCTGATGTCCCAAACTGCACATCAATCGACTACAATTCAAATCACTTAACTGGCTGCGAATTCTGCAGGGATATAACCGATCCTATTTGTTCACAGAGCTCTCTGCATGGTGGTGGATATGGGCCAATCACCGAATAGCCTGCCGGGATCCAGCTCCCACTGATGCATCCCCTGTAGTTTTGCGTTGTCTTGTGCTGCAGGTCAGATGCTCTTATCATTTAGCTCAACATCATCTGGCCTCGCTGCCCATGTACTCTTTTATATTATAGTTATCCGCATAACTCTGTATAACCTACAGCTCCGAGGAACCGTTGTATCCATGCTTTAGCATAGCTC
>NZ_JAOAKP010000095.1 GCF_026419855.1 Methanothrix sp. | reverse complement strand
GTCCTGAGGATGATCTCCGATTACATACTCTTCGTGAGGAGAGACGGAGAGCTCAGCAAGGCCGTGCTCCGACCTCACCAGATGAGAGCTGTAGAGCGGATCCTGAAACGCGCACGTGACCCTGAGAGGCGCCGCGGTCTCGTATGGCACACCCAGGGCTCTGGCAAGACATACACGATGATCGTGGCAGCCAGGCGGCTAATCGAGGATCCACACCATCAGAACCCGACGGTGCTCATGATCGTCGACCGGAACGAGCTCCAGCAGCAGCTCTTCCAGAACCTCGAGTCAGTGGGGTTCGGCCATGTGCACGTGGCGCAGAGCAAGCGCCACCTCCAGGAGCTCCTCGCCCGGGACACCCGCGGGCTTATCGTCTCCATGATCCACAAGTTCGATGACATTCCGGAGAACCTCAACACTCGCAGGAACATATTCGTGCTCGTCGACGAGGCTCACAGGTCCACGGGCGGAGACCTGGGCAGCTACCTGCTCGCAGCGCTCCCCAATGCCACCTTCATCGGGTTCACAGGGACACCCATCGACAAGACAGCATACGGCAGGGGCACATTCAAGACCTTCGGGACAGACGACCCGAAGGGGTACCTGGACAAGTACTCGATACGCGAATCGATCGCCGACGGCACAACAGTCAAGCTCAACTACAGCCTGGCGCCCAACGATCTCCGCGTCGATCCCGATACGCTCGAGAGGGAGTTTTTAAACAAGAAGAATCTCGAGGGCGTCAGCGATATCGAGGTTCTCAACCGCGTCCTGGACAGGGCCGTCACACTCAAGAACATGCTCAAGAGCCCGAGGCGGGTGGACGAGATAGCGCGGTACGTCGCAAGAGACTTCCAGGAGCGTGTAAAGCCGATGGGCTACAAGGCGTTCCTGGTCGCGGTCGACCGCGAGGCCTGCTGTCTCTACAAGGAGGCTCTTGACAGGTACCTGCCAGAAGAGTCGAGCGCGGTGATCATCAGCTGGCTGCCGAACGATCCGGAGCACATGCGGCGGTACTACATAAGCGAGGACGAGGAGGAGAGGATACGAAAGGCGTTCAGGAAGCCGGGGGAGAATCCGGAGATACTGATAGTCACTGAGAAGCTCCTCACGGGCTACGACGCGCCGATCCTGTACTGCATGTACCTGGACAAACCGATGCGTGACCACGTCCTGCTCCAGGCGATAGCACGGGTGAACAGGCCGTATGAGGACGATAACGGTAGGCGCAAGCCCGCTGGGCTCGTTGTGGACTTCGTGGGGATATTCGACAAGCTCGAGCGCGCCCTCGCTTTCGACTCAGAGGACGTGCAGGGAGTGGTCCACGGGATTGATGTGCTGCAGATACACTTCCAGCACCTCATGCGTGATGGTCAGGCAAGGTACCTGAATCTGATAAAGGGGCACGCTGGCGACAAGGCTATTGAGGTGTTGCTGGAGCACTTCCGCGACCCTGACAGGCGCAACGATTACTACCGCTTCTTCAGGGAACTCCAGGACGTCTACGAGATTCTCTCCCCAGATCCGTTCCTGAGACCGTTCATGGATGACTACCGAACGCTCGGCGGGATCTACATGCTCCTGCGTTCATACGACGCCCCGCCTTCGATCTCGAGGGAGCTCCTCCACAAGACCGAGAAGCTTGTTCGTGAGCACACATACACTGGAGGTATCAAGCTACCAGAGGGCATCTACGTCATCGATGTGAATGAGCTGGACAGGATCGCGGCCAGCAGGGATCCTGATATCAAAAAGGTGTTCAACCTGCTGATGGCCATACGAAAGATCACAGAGGATCAGTCCAGGAGCAAACCGTACCTGATATCGATAGCAGAGCGCGCGATGGAGATAGCAAGCAGGTTTGAGCAGCGTCAGATCACCGCCCAGGAGGCTCTGCAGGAGCTGATCGAGGGTCCCATCAGGGAGATGCAGGAGGCTGAGGAGGAGTTAAGGAAGAGGAACCTCGACCAGAGGACGTTTGCCGTGTTCTGGATGCTCCACCGCGAGGGCATCAGAGATGCGGAGATCAAAGCCAGGACCATCGCAGATGCCCTGGACAGGTACCCGCACTGGGCGTACAGCGAGCATCAGGGTCGCGAACTCCGCAGGCTCATCACCAAGATCCTGCTGAAATATCTCAGCGTCGATCGGGTATCCGATGCTGTCGAGAGGCTGCTCAATGTCCTGAAGAGGGATACATCATGAGGATCGAGCGCGCTGATGAATGGAAGCCCCTCGCGGAGAGCGTACCAGCTAACGTATTCAGGGCTGAGGTGCACGCATGGGCTGAGAGGATCGGCGTGGAGCCGCGTGAGATCCGCATCCGGCCCATGAAACACAAGTGGGGCAGCTGCTCATCAGCCGGAAGGCTGACGTTCAATGTGGAGCTCCTCCGCCAGCCATCCGAGATAAGACGCCGCGTCATCGTCGAGGAGCTCCTGCATCTCAGGGTCCCGAACCACGGCGCCCTCTTCAGGGCGCTGCTCAGCGCATATCTGGAGATGTACTAGCTCACAAACACCCGGCCGAGAGCATGAGGGAATCATGCTCCACACGCGAGTATATTGTAATACAAATCTAAATAATAGTATTACTAAATGCCCGTAGTTTATATACGGTCCTCGGTCGAGACCTGCTCGAGGAAATAAGGTGGTTGAAGCCTATTGATGTCGTGAAATTCTAATATCATGACATGCGCGCGCTCACCCTGCGCCGCTGAGTGTTTTGGCGTTGCTCATTTATAGGATAGGAAGAAAAGGAGCGATGGTGGAATTGATATGAGCATAAAAGAAAAATTTCCTATAATAAATAGTAATAACAGGAAAACAAGAATAGTAGGATATATAATATATATGTTTTTTGGTTTAGTTATTTTGTCTGCAATAACACCCAACCCACCATCCTCTACAACCATTGAGGATAAACCCACTGACAATACACCAAAAGAATTGACCACAACCGATG
>NZ_JAOAKP010000094.1 GCF_026419855.1 Methanothrix sp. | reverse complement strand
GGAAGATGCTGCAGCCTCCGATAGCTAAGCTGCCCCCGATAGGCTCCCTGTGCTCCCAGAAAAACGGCTCATGATGGAAGGGCACCCATGTGGATGAAATTAGCACCATATGTGCTGTGTTGGATAACTTTTTGTGATAACGTCTCTAGCTATCGATTCCGATCTACTCTCCACGCATTTCTGGAATCGTCTTCTGCTTGCGGATTTTAAAGACTTATCCAACACAGCAACCATATGGTGACATTTTTGTTACACACACCACACCCATAGCAGTCTGATGCGGTTTCGGGATCGGCATTCCAAAGCCAGAATCAAATAGCGGCCTCTTGCGTGCCCCTATCAACAAATAACCTCATCTCAAACGCTTTCATCCTTTTGGCGTGCCTCTAATGTCTCATGCAGCATTTCGGGACTCCACATGCACGACCCCAACAGATAATCTTATGTATCAGGAGCGTATCTTCGCATTGGATTTGCATCAATCGCCCCACCGCACAGCCGGTGAGTGGGCGGCGCCGGATCTGATCCGGGGCTGCTCCAGATCGGGCTCGTCGAGCCCAGGCGTTCTGGAGGAGTAATTGAAGATGGAGACGAAGGATACGGAGAGCTCAGTTGAGCTGAGGCATATAGTCCGCATTTACAACACCGATCTTGATGGGAAGAAGCAGGTTCAGATGGCTCTTACCGGCATCAAGGGCGTTGGCAGAAGGCTGGCCAGGGTGTTCGCAGTGAAGGCCGGGGTCGATCCCTATGCGATTCTCGGAAAGCTGCCAGAGGAGCAGATAGAAGCTCTGAAGAATGTGATAGAGAATGCCACGGAGAGCATTCCGGCCTGGATGATGAACCGGAGGAAGGACATAATAACAGGCGTGGACAGGCATGTCATGGGCGCAGATGTCCTCACAACACTCCGCGAGGATCTCGACCTAATGAAGAAGACCAGAAGCTACAAGGGCATAAGGCATGAGCTGGGCCTGAAGGTGAGGGGACAGAGGACAAGATCCACAGGCAGGACCGGCGCGACCGTTGGCGTCACCAAGAAGAAGGCGCAGGCAACGAAGAGCTGATATGAGCAGGTGATTTTATGGGATATCCTGGCAAGAGCCACAAGACATATGAGCGACCTCGAAAGCCATGGGAAGCTGGCAGGATGGCCGAAGAGGTCGAGCTCATAAAGACCTACGGGCTGAGAAACAAGCGCGAGCTCTGGAAGGCCGAGAGCATTCTCAGGAAGTACAGGCGCGTTGGAAGGATGCTTCTTGCATCAAAGGCTCGAGGCGAGGCCAGAGCAGATGTTGAGGCTGCTGCGGTTATAGAGAGACTCTCGCGGTTCGGCATCCTGAAGGACGGAGCTGACCTCGATGCCATACTCTCGCTGAAGATCACAGATATCCTGGAGAGGCGGCTGCAGACCCAGGTGTACAGGCAGGGTCTCGCAAACACGATACGACAGGCGAGGCAGTTCATAACACACGGGCACATCCAGGTCGCGGGTCAGAGGGTTACAGTCCCGAGCTACCTTGTGAAGAGAGGGGATGAGATGACCATCGACTACTACGCAGGATCCCCGCTCGCCAGAGAGGGTCATCCGGAGAGGTCATCTAAGATCGTCGCCAGGGCTGGAGGGTCGGCATGACAGAGGGCAAATGGGCAATAGCACACATCTACTCATCGTTCAACAATACGCTGATAACAATAACAGATCTGACTGGCGCTGAGACTATTGCCAAGATCTCGGGCGGTATGGTGGTAAAGGCTGCCAGGGACGAGAGTTCCCCGTACACTGCGATGCAGATGGCGATGCAGGTCGCGGAGCAGGCCAAGGCCAAGGGCATAGTCGGGGTGCATGTTAAGGTCAGGGCACCTGGCGGGAACAAGCAGAGATCCCCAGGGCCTGGAGCACAGGCCGCGATAAGGGCGCTGGCGCGCGCAGGTTTGAGAATTGGAAGGATAGAGGATGTCACTCCTATCCCGCATGATGGCACAAAGCCAAAGGGCGGGAAGAGGGGCAGAAGGGTCTGACGGTGCATAAGCCTTGAATGTTGAGCTTATCGAGCTTAGGGACGACCGGGTGAGGTTCCTCCTCTCCGGCGTGACTCCTGCATTTGCAAACGCCATCAGGCGGTCGTGCATAGCAGAGGTCCCGAAGCTTGCGATCGATGAGATCTCGATATACGAGAACACGTCCGTGCTCTTCGACGAGCAGATCGCCCTACGTCTCGGTCTTGTTCCGATAAAAGCCGATGATCTGAGTGTCTACTCAATCCCAGATGAATGCCAGTGTGGTGGGGTTGGCTGTCCCGGCTGCAGGGTCGATTTCATGGTGACTGCTGAGGGTCCGGGGACCGTCTACTCACGGGATATAAAGTTCAGCGATCCTGCTGTGAGAGCTGCATTCGATAACATACCCATCGTCGTGCTCGGAGAGGGCGAGAAGCTCGTGATCGAGGGCTTCGCGACGCTCCGCACAGGAAAGGAGCATGCCAAGTGGCAGGCAGGCACGCTCTGCGGCTACAAGAACCTTCCATCCATAGAGATCAGCGGATGCAACGGCTGCGGAAGATGCGTGAAGATCTGCCCGCGCGGTGTGCTTGTGCTCGATGAGAACGATACTATCAAGGTGAAAGACATCACAGAGTGCTCGCTCTGCAGGCTCTGTGTTGAGGAGTGTGACCAGCGGGCCATCTCAGTCGTGCCGCTGGAGGATGCCTTCATAATGAGCATAGAGAGCGACGGGTCTATAAATGCGAGGGATCTGGTGAGGATGGCCGCAGAGGAGCTTAAGAAGAAGGCTAAGGTTCTGCAGGATACGCTCGCCTCGATCTCCTGAAGCGAGAGGTTTAAATCCAATGTGGTCTTCTCTGCCAGAAGCATGCGGGGGTTGCCAAGCATGGTCAAAGGCGCAGGATTGAGGGTCCTGTCACGTAGGTGTTCGCGGGTTCGAATCCCGTCCCCCGCATACAAGCATATCGATTTTTGATTTATAACTCCCAGAGAATTTATATCTGGGAGACAGGATTCTTTTTCACGCTCGCTGCT
>NZ_JAOAKP010000093.1 GCF_026419855.1 Methanothrix sp. | reverse complement strand
GAGATGATTCTTTTTGCATCTTCCAGGTTTTTGACAAATGTAACAGAAAGTAGCCTCTTTATGGATTTCCATATGAAACGCCGCATGCGACATTAGAGGCGTGCCAAAAGGATGAAAGCATTTGAGATGAAGTTATTTGTTGGTATGGGCATGCAAGAGGCCGTTGTTTTGTTTGGCGTTGTAACGCCGATTTTGAAACTGGCCGTAGATACGTGTGTGCCTAAATGCGTCTTTAGAACGCGTATGGTAATTTACACACGTTACGTGTGCCCATACCAGCAACGGTGATAGAGTTGAACGGGAAAGGGGAAATAGTTTGCGGTGTGGACATCCACAAGAGGTTTCTGGCAGCAACACTTCTAAGAAGTGATGGTCAGAAGATCCATGGGAGATTCGATACGACTCTTGAGGGTCTTCAGAGTTTCAGGGAATGGTTGCTGGATAATGGTTGTGAGAAGCTTGCGGTCGAATCGACGGCGAACTACTGGCAGTTGTTGTACAATCTCTTGTCGGATGATCTTGAGTTCATTCTTGCGAATTCGTATCAGGTCAAGCACATTCCGGGGAGGAAGACGGATATGCTTGACTCTGAATGGCTGGCGGAACTCTGCCTCAAAGACCTTATAAAACCGTCTCGTATATTCAAGGGAGAATATCGCGAGCTCAGATCGTTGACAAGGATACGGGAGAGCTACGTCGAGATGAGGACGAAGGCGAAGAATGAGATTCACAATCTTCTTGAATCCGCATGCATCAAGCTCTCATCTGCTGTATCTGACATATTCGGCAAATCGGGGATGCATATTATCAAGGGCATACTGAGAGGAGATAACATCGAGAGGATTCTTGACACCATACCCGCTAAGACCATAAGGGCCAGGAAAGAGGAGATAAGGAATGTGATCATGGGAACCGTATCTCCGGTGCAATCATATCTTCTCAGCAGCCTCATCGATACCGTCGAGTCCTTGGATCGGAAGATAGCACAGCTCGATAGCCAGATCGAATCAATCATAAGCAGAAGAGAGAATGATCTGAGAATAGCGATGTCGATCCCCGGAATGGGATTTGTATCTGCATCAACCATCCTGGCCGAGATCGGCGATATCAGGGATTTCCAGAGCCCTGAACAGCTTGCTTCATACTTCGGACTCGTACCCACCGTATACCAGTCATCGAACAAAACCGTCTATGGTCATATCACCAAACATGGATCTCCTCATGGCAGAAGAATGCTCGTCGAGGTCGCTCATGCCATCGCAAGATCCAAGAAAAACTCCAGACTGAAAAGGTTCTATCTGAGAATCAGGGCCAGACGTGGCGAAAAAATCGCAATCGTCGCGCTCGCCAGAAAGATACTCTGCATACTCTTCCATCTGATCACCAACTGCGAGATGTACCAGGATGAACATACCCTTAAACCAAAATGCGTGTGCGTAAAACCAGCTGGATCTTCCTCTCCTGCCTGGAACCATATCGCAAACGCTATTCAGGTGCTCACCAAAGCCGGATACATCATACAAAAACGATCCGACATAGGAGGTTAACTATCTATGTCGTGCTTTCATGGTAAACGCCGCATGCGACATTAGAGGCGTGCCAAAAGGATGAAAGCATTTGAGATGAAGTTATTTGTTGGTATGGGCACTCAAGAGGCCGTTGTTTTGTTTGGCGTTGTAACGCCGATTTTGAAACTGGCCGTAGATACGTGTGTGCCTAAATGCGTCTTTAGAACGCGTATGGTAATTTACACACGTTACGTGTGCCCATACCAGCAACGGTGATAGAGTTGAACGGGAAAGGGGAAATAGTTTGCGGTGTGGACATCCACAAGAGGTTTCTGGCAGCAACACTTCTAAGAAGTGATGGTCAGAAGATCCATGGGAGATTTGATACGACTCTTGAGGGTCTTCAGAGTTTCAGGGAATGGTTGCTGGATAATGGTTGTGAGAAGCTTGCGGTCGAATCGACGGCGAACTACTGGCAGTTGTTGTACAATCTCTTGTCGGATGATCTTGAGTTCATTCTTGCGAATTCGTATCAGGTCAAGCACATTCCGGGGAGGAAGACGGATATGCTTGACTCTGAATGGCTGGCGGAACTCTGCCTCAAAGACCTTATAAAACCGTCTCGTATATTCAAGGGAGAAGATCGCGAGCTCAGATCGTTGACAAGGATACGGGAGAGCTACGTCGAGATGAGGACGAAGGCGAAGAATGAGATTCACAATCTTCTTGAATCCGCATGCATCAAGCTCTCATCTGCTGTATCTGACATATTCGGCAAATCGGGGATGCATATTATCAAGGGCATACTGAGAGGAGATAACATCGAGAGGATTCTTGACACCATACCCGCTAAGACCATANGGGCCAGGAAAGAGGAGATAAGGAATGTGATCATGGGAACCGTATCTCCGGTGCAATCATATCTTCTCAGCAGCCTCATCGATACCGTCGAGTCCTTGGATCGGAAGATAGCACAGCTCGATAGCCAGATCGAATCAATCATAAGCAGAAGAGAGAATGATCTGAGAATAGCGATGTCGATCCCCGGAATGGGATTTGTATCTGCATCAACCATCCTGGCCGAGATCGGCGATATCAGGGATTTCCAGAGCCCTGAACAGCTTGCTTCATACTTCGGACTCGTACCCACTGTATACCAGTCATCGAACAAAACCGTCTATGGTCATATCACCAAACATGGATCTCCTCATGGCAGAAGAATGCTCGTCGAGGTCGCTCATGCCATCGCAAGATCCAAGAAAAACTCCAGACTGAAAAGGTTCTATCTGAGAATCAGGGCCAGACGTGGCGAAAAAATCGCAATCGTCGCGCTCGCCAGAAAGATACTCTGCATACTCTTCCATCTGATCACCAACTGCGAGATGTACCAGGACGAACATACCCTTAAACCAAAATGCGTGTGCGTAAAACCAGCTGGATCTTCCTCTCCTGCCTGGAACCATATCGCAAACGCTATTCAGGTGCTCACCGAAGCCGGATACATCATACAAAAACGATCCGACATAGGTGGTTAACTATCTATGTCGTGCTTTCATGGTAA
>NZ_JAOAKP010000092.1 GCF_026419855.1 Methanothrix sp. | reverse complement strand
ATGTATTTTTATTTAAATTTCCACCAACTCCCAACTGTCCAAAATTGTTAGAACCGGTTGCCCACAATGAACCATCACTTTTTAAAGCAAAACTGGAATGAGCTCCAGCTGCTATTGCAACCACGTCTGCAACGTAGGCACCCTCGAGAAGCGGCGGAAGCGCCTGCATGTATGCGTACACTGGACCCCTGACCTTCACCCTGTAGGGCTTCTCTGAGCCATCGCTCACCACATAGAATCCCATCTCGCCGCGCGGGTCCTCGACCCTGTAGTATGCCTCTCCGGGCTCGGGCTTGATCTTCTTCGGGAGCTTCTCCTGTATCGGCCCATCCGGTATCTGGTCCAGGCACTGCTCAATGATGTGAATGCTCTCCAGGATCTCCTCAAGGCGAACCTCAACCCGCGCCTCCGCATCTCCTGCTTTTCTTGTGACGACCTTGAAGTCCAGATCGGGATAGACCAGAATCGGATCCTCCCTGCGCATATCATACGGCGTGTCGGATGCCCTCAGCGGCGGTCCGGAGACGCCCAGCCTCCGCGCATCTCCAGGCGATAGAACTCCTATCCCGCGCATCCTTCTCGTGTATATCGGATCGCTGTGGAGAAGATCCATGTACTCCTCTGTCCTTTTCCTCATCCTCTTAAGGATCGGGCGGGCCTTGTCCGCGAATCCGTCAGGCAGATCGTTTCTGACCCCTCCGAATCTCACGAAGGTGTGCGTGATTCTGGCGCCGGTGACGCTCTCCATCAGATACACGATGTCCTCCCTGTCTATGATCATGTACTGGAATGGAGAGTATGTTGCAGCACCGAGCAGCGTCAGGAACTCGCCTGTTCCCAGAAGATGGCTCTGAATCCTTGAGAGCTCTGCGAGTATCACCCTGATGTACTGCGCCCTCTCCGGAGGAGTAATTCCGAGGAGCTTCTCAACAGCGCCGCAGTAGGCCTCGTTGTTTGTTATGGACGCGAGGTAGCACATCCTGTCCGTGTAAACCAAGCCCTGCAGGTACGTCCTGTTCTCCATTATCTTTTCTATGCCCTTGTGGATGTATCCCACATCCAGGAATGCCTTCTTTACCCTCTCGCCCTCGATGAGGAGATCGAGCAGGAACGGCCCGGGGACAATCGCGTGCTGCGGACCCATGTGCATGATCATCTCGGAGTCGGACTTTATCTCAGCCTCCTCGCGCTCCCTGAAAGTCGGATACTTCGGCCTCTCAGGCACCACGCCCGCCTTTATCAGCTCCGGATGGGGCATTATCTTGAACTCTGTGTACCCATCTGGACCCACCTGCTCTATCGCACGCTCGCCTGTTGTCGTATCCGGATATCCCTTGAAATCCTTCCTCCAGGGCCAGTACCCGACGAGCTCGTCAGGCAGAAGCAGTGGATACAGCTCTGGATGTCCCTCGAAGTTGATGCCGTACATCTCCCAGATCTCGCGCTCGTACCAGTTCGCGTTCCAGTAGAGTCCTGTTAGGGATCTGACAGATGGCCTGTCCCTGGGGACCTTCACCTTCATCATGACGACAACCTGATGCGCCCCATGGCTCGTCAGGATCTCCACGACCTCGAAGAGGTTATCGTTTATCCTGTCGATCCCGGCCGCACCGGAGTAATGATCGAAGTCCTTCTTGTCCCTCAGAAACTGTGCTATCTCGACGAGCTTCTTCGGATCGACTGTTATCCACAGGCGGCGATCAGACTCGACCCTCGACTCAAGAACCGATCCTGGAAAGGCCGACTGGATCGCGCTCAATACATCGCCAGCCGTAAGCAGAGACCTCCCTCCTAGTAGCCTCGTTTATCCTTCCGCTGCTTAATCTTCTCCTGAAGCTCCACAAAGCCCTTTATGAACTGCTCCGGCCTTGGCGGGCATCCAGGAACGTACACATCGATCGGGAAGAAGTCGCTGGTGTTCTGTATTATGCTGTACGAATCGTAGAACGGCCCTCCGGATATGGCGCACTCTCCGACCGCGATGCACCACTTGGGCTCGAGCATCTGCTCCCAGAGGTTCTTGATTGCTGGGAGATACTTTCTCGTGATGTAGCCGCTGATGATCATCACGTCGGCCTGCCTCGGGGTGGCTCTGGGAATGATCCCGAACCGATCGCAGTCGTAGTGCGGGCAGCCGAAGACGAGCATCTCCACGCCACAGCAGCCCATCGGCTGCATCAGGAACCAGAGCGAGTTCTTGCGGCCCCAGTTGAGGATGTTCTTTATAGGACCCATCTGGATGATCTGGTGTATCTTCTCGGTGGTGGTGAACCAGACGTCCATCACCGGCCGGCCCCAGATCGTCCACTTCTCGATCTCCTCGTCGATGGCCACGGGTACAGGTATTACATCGCTTATACCCAACGCAACGCCTCCTTCTTTATCGCATACAGCAGTCCGACGACCAGTACCGCGATGAAAAGCACCATCTCGATCACTGCCATGTTGATGATGCCGAAGATCACGAACCTCTTCATGAACTCAGAAGCGTAGACGTAAATCCATGGATACAAGAAAAGAACCTCGACATCGAAGATCACAAAGACGATAGCAAACAAATAATACTGAACATTAAACCGGATCTTCGGGTCGCGGACCGGTTTGAGTCCGCCCTCGTACACTGACGCCTTACGCCGGTTAGGTCTCAGAGGAGAAATGATCTTAACGGCTGCTAGAGCAACAATAGGCACGATGGCACCCATCACCAGAAACAGAATAATCGGGATATAATAGTCCACTGCCAACGGTTCGCCGGTCATTGTTTTTCCTCCGTAAAAGCTAAACACCAGGCATGGTATAAAAGGTTTGTGAAATTGAGCCATGCTCATCGATGAATTTGATTTCGCTGCGAATAATGCAGAGCTCTTATGCGTTTACCAACTTGGAGGCCGTGCAGACGCTGCTGGATGCACTGATTCACCACCCACGAAGTGCATAGCAAGACCCAGTCGCATGCTCGGATCACTGAATGGATTTCATACGTCATCGGTTAAGGCCGTTTGATGCTGTGTTGGATAAGTCTTTAAAATCCGCAAGCAGAAGACGATTCCAGGAATGCGTGGAGAGTAGATCGGAATCGA
>NZ_JAOAKP010000091.1 GCF_026419855.1 Methanothrix sp. | reverse complement strand
TGTGCTCCTGGCGATTGAATTAGTGCATCCAGCAACCAGTATGCGTGCCCTCTAAGTTGCTGAACACACAAGAGCGTCCATCCAAATGTGTGCCCCCACATCATGAGCGGTTTTCTGGGGAGACAGAGTTAGCTGCAATTTTTGTAACACAAGCACGAAGCACGCCTAGGCTTCCGACACCCTTCAGACCCTCACTTCAGTCTCTCGACCTCTATAACTCGAAGCGGGACGGATCCGAGAGCCTTCCCGATCATAGCCTTTGCAATCCTCCCTGCGTGCTCCTCGCTCTCGGCATTGAATATCTTTATCTCGAATATCAGGCCGACCAGTGCGGTTCCCGCGACAAGGAGAACACCCTCCAGCGGTTCCTCACAGCTCGGGCAGTAGCTCTGACCGACCTCGACCTCTACATACTCCATGCTGCTCTGGTTGAGCCTCTTTCCGGCCTCGGAGATCGCAACACCGATGGCATCATCAGCAGACTTCACGTCCCTGACTATCCACGCTCCCTCTAAAACTACCAAGAAGTTGGACATCTCATCGCTCCTGGAGATCGATAAGGATATCTAAGTTGCGGATCAACGAACAAAAAGGTGATGTGAATGGTCCAGATACCAGGCAGGGTCGGAAAGAGCTCCGGAGTGCCGCTTAGCACAGAGAAGGAGTTTGAGCAGGAGATTTACGTTACACGCAGCGAGATGGCGGGCTTCATTCGTGAGCTGGCATCTGCGATCGAGGCTGGCGGCAGAGTTGAGGTTTCAAGGGATGACTGGAAACTGGGTGTCACCCCGATGGAACCCCTGAAGATTGAGATACAGTACAAGGGGAACAAGAGGGAGCTGGAGATCCAGCTGAAGCTGAAGGAGTCCCCGTAGGCGTGTAATGAGCCTGCCAGGTGATGAGCACAGGCGCCTGGTACGGACTCAGCATCCGAAATCGCTGATAGAGTGGAGGGTTGCCTGCGCAATCTCACTCAGGGAGCTTGGCATCTGCAGTGCCATATCATTGCAGAATGTCACGGAGCCGCAGATGCAGGCACCTTGCATTGGTTACGAATTTTTATACTATCTACAGAGACACACGCTCGCATCAGCGCAATCTGTTCATAAAATTATAAAAATTTGAGAGCTCAGTATATCGCGATCTTCGAGCTTCTCAGTATTAGAACAGGCCTGCTTGCGGTATTCGCAACTCCGTATGCTGTGCTTCCGATCCTGCCCTTCTTGATAGCGGTTGCACCCTGCGAGCTCATCGCGATCAGGGAGACATCCTCCTGCGCAGCAACGGATCTTATCTGCTCGCAGGCCTCGCCGACCACAACCTTTGTGCTCACATTCAAACCGCCCTTCTTGAGCTCCGCTGCGATCTCATTCAGCCGCTCCGTTCCGTATTTCACAGCGGAATCGATCTCCTCCTGCGTCTCGCCTCTGGAGACCACATGCAGCAGCATCAGCTCGCCAATCCCGCTTATGTTCTTCAGGAAAGACAACGCTGCCTCAGCCGGCTGGGAGAAGTCTGTCGGATAAAGCACCTTGTGCAGCAGCCTCGCGCAGTACATGCCGACCGGTTTTCCCTCCATCATCCTGTACCTCATCAGAAGGAGGTGCGTGTTGCCATAGCGCAGAACGTTTCTGGAGACGCTGCCGAGAAGCACGCTCTCAATCAGACTCTTGCCCCTAGCGCCCATCGCCACCAGAGAGACATTCTCCTCATCTGCCACCTTCTGTATGGCGCTCGCAACCTCTCCCTCCAGTACGGAGACCGCTCTCACCTTGACGTTCAATCCCTGGAGGAGGGCTGCCTCACCCTCGAGCCTCTTCTCCGCCTCTCTGATCTCAGCAACAGGGTCCCAGACCCTGGCAAGCGGGTCCCTGCTGATGACATGAAGGAGAACAACATCCTTCACACCGGGAACCTGACCAGCGCATTCTACGACCTTTCTCGCATGCTTAGAAAAGTCCGTGGGGATCAATATCTTCTCAAACATCATCTTCACCAGGCTTTCACATCTTTCTGTAAAGCTGCACTATATTAGTGTGCGTCTTTTACCTTTAATAGTTTTGCCGGCACTGAAGATCGATCCCAATTGTTCATTCTCATTCAGTCTGAACTCCTGCAGACAACATCGCTTACCTGCATCGCTTGAAAACCGCATTTCGCACAGGGTGACATGAAGATGGTGAGCCCTGCGCGGATATCATCTATGCTCACCAGACGCCAGGGATCTGCGTTCTGCACCTCGGGCACCTCCCATCCACGATGCTGTTGAGGGTCACACGATAGGCGAAGCGCTCGACCAGAAGCTCGCCGCAGCTATGGCAGTGCGTGTTCTCCCCCTCGCCAGGGATGTTCCCCGCGTAGATGTAGCGGATGCCTACCTCTCTGCCGATGCTCATAGCTCTGCGTATCGTGGCCGCGCTCGTTGGCGGGGCATCTCTGAGCTTGTATGTTGGATGGAAGGCGGAGACATGCCATGGAATGTCGACGCTCACGCCTGCTAGGAACTCAGCTATCTCCCTGAGCTGCGCATCGGAGTCATTATAGCCGGGAATCACGAGAGTCGTGACCTCAGTCCACACTCCGAGCTTCGGGAAGAGCTCGATGTTTCTCTTCACCGGATCGATCCTGGCGCCGCATATCTTTCTGTAGAACTCATCGTCGCCCTTCAGATCGATGTTGATCGCGTCCAGATACGGCGCGATCGCCCTTGCGGCCTCCTCTGACATGTAGCCGTTGCTGACGAAGTTGTTCTTGAGCCCGAACTTCTTGGCCTCAACAGCGGTATCGAGCGCGAACTCGAAGAATATCGTAGGCTCTGTGTATGTGTAGGATATCGATTGAACCCCAGACTCCAGGGCCTCCGCAACGATGTGCTCAGGAGCCCGCTCACTGCCGATGATCATGCCGCGGTCCACGGGCATCTGGGATATATCCGCGTTCTGGCAGTGCCTGCACCTGAAGTTGCAGCCGACCGTGGCGATCGAGTAGCTCCTGCTGCCCGGCTGGAAGTGAAACAGAGGCTTCTTCTCCACGGGATCAACATGCTCAGCCACAATTTTGCCGTAAACGAGCGAGTAGAGGGTCCCGTCGATGTTCTCCCTTACACCGCAGATACCCCTGCGACCAGGATGAATCCTGCAGATGTGGTTGCAGAGGTTGCATCTGACATCGCCACCCTCAAGCCTCTCGTAAAACATGGCCTCTTTCATTTCAGCCATGATAGTAGAAATGTCCCCTTTAATTATATACTCTCCTGAGCGGCGGTAGTCTACCTACGCGTGTGGATAAGTGCAAAAGCAATACCTACAGGAGATTCATAGCCATCAACCGCGCTGTAAGGCGTCGGACAGGTATTAACAGGTCCAGGATGTCGATTTTCATG
>NZ_JAOAKP010000008.1 GCF_026419855.1 Methanothrix sp. | reverse complement strand
GGTCCATGATATCGATTTTCATGCTGACAGCGTCAAAATAAACACATCTCAGGGAGCCGGTCCATCAAGATCAACTCAAAGAAGGTAGACCTCCCCTCAAGCGGATGCGTATGTATTTATCAACCGTTGCAGATCCCTACCATAATGCAGGAACCGCTGGTCTTTGCCCTGGGCAGGATAGAGAATCTGATCCATCAGGTGAGTCTCGACCCGGATAAGGGGGCTGGTAGGGTTATAACAAACAGGTCCCTCGTGGCCAGGGAGGACATTCAGGAGACGCTTGAGATATTCAAAGATGCGATAGACAGCGATCTCGCGGTATCTCCCCTGGTCAGACTGGAGGATGCAGGGGAGGGATTCAGGATCTACACGGTCTGCAGCATGACCATAGACGGATATCTAATAAAGCACGGAATACCTGTTCGCCCCAAGGGCGGCGGGCTCATAGAGGTGATCGACAGAGAGACTGTGCGCTTCACAGACATGATAATGTACTGGGCCACGACCATAGACCCTCTCGACCTTCTCATAGCACAGGAGCTGACCGGCATATGCGATATGATGCGCACCGGGACAGGAAGAATACTTGGAAATCTGCATGAGGCTCCGATGATATCCCACGATACGATAGAGGATCTGCTCGATGAGTTGCGGGATGCAGGGATCATGGGTGTGATAGAGCTTGGCGAGCCGAACATGGAGGTTCTTGGAATGCCGGTTGAGCGCGATCATCTCGGCATGGCGCTTGTCGGGGGCACAAACCCTGCCGCAGCCGCGGTCGAGCTTGGGCTTGATATCGAGACAGAGTCCATATCAGGGCTCACCGATATCTCCGAGATGTGCCACATAGAGGAGCTGATGGATCAAATGCTCTGATAAACAGGCAGTAGTCTACCTATGACGTGTGTATACAGTCCTTTGCGTCACTTCATATAAGCTAATTTAAAATTTGCTGGACATATCGCACTTCATACACGATTTTATGTAATATACGATATTATATCAACTTATGCGGAATACTATACAGCAAATTTGATGCGCTGCCCGCGAGAGTCTCGGGCTTGAAGCCATCGCTCTTCATGCCACGCCGGCTCGCCCTCTTCGGATTATCAGCTTCCACGCCTCAAACCACAGCACGCTCGCGGAGGCCAGGGCGATGCATGTTACTATGTCGTTTGGGTGCAGGTATCCGAAATGGAACATCTCCCTGAGTGATGGTACGTAGAGTATCACCGAGAGCAGAAGAATTGTCCCTCCGAAGATCATCCACAGTGCGGGGTTTCTTATCCTCATGCTCTGGAGTATCGTCTGGGACCAGGATCTGTTTGTGAGTATGAGAAAGAGGTTTGCAAGAACAAGCGTGGTGAATATCAGGGCTCTGGCCTCATTCATATTCCTGCCAATGCTTGTAATGTAAACAGCGGAGAGTACTGCGAGAATGCTTGTCCCCTGAAGAGCTCCCAGACCGATCACACTGCTGCTGAAGAGCGAAGCCTTTGGATCCATCGGGGGCCTGGACATTATGTCTCTCTCCTCAGCCTCGGCCTCGAATGCTATCGAGCACGCAGGATCTATTATGAGCTCCAGGAAGGCTATATGCACAGGCAGGAGCAGCAGTGGCTGGCCGAGAGCCACAGGCAGTATGGACATGCCCGCGATCGGAACATGAATTGCCAGTATGTACGCAGTCGCCTTTCTTATGTTGTCAAAGATCCTCCTCCCCAGACGTACAGCCCTGACTATTGAGGAGAAGTCATCGTCCAGAAGCACAATGTCCGCGGACTCTCGAGCGACATCTGTGCCCCTTGAGCCCATGGCGATGCCTATGTGTGCTGATTTAAGAGCGGGAGCGTCATTGACACCGTCTCCGGTCATCGCAACTATCTCCCCCTCTCTCTTCAGAAGCTCGACGAGCCTGAGCTTCTGCTCGGGAACCATCCTGGCGAAGACGTTCGTTTCTCTCAGGCGTTTTGAGATCTCTTCGTCGTTCATGGATTCGATCTCGGGGCCTGTCAGCACTGATCCGGGATGGAGATTGATCGCGGATGCGATCGAGGCTGCAGTGATCGGGTGGTCGCCTGTGATCAGCATCACCCTCACGCCTGCTCTCTGGCACTCATTTACTGCATCGGGCACACCTGGCCTGATGGTATCTGAGAAGCCGAGCAATCCCAGAAACTGAAAGTCGAATCCGTGCTGACCATCCGGCAGCTCTGATTCTGGGATCGCGGCCCTGGCAACACCCAGAACGCGCAGACCGTCCTCTGCCATCCTCTCCACAACTTCGCTGAGCCTCTTGAGTTCTTCGCCCTCTAGATGGCAGAGATCGAATATCGATTCGGGCGCGCCCTTTGCAGCTATGACATACTCCTCCCCGCGCATCCAGACCATCGACATCGCGAGAATGTCATCTGTGAGCGGATACTCCTGCACGAATACCCAGTCGTCGTGGATGTGCTCTGTCCCATCGAGCTCTCTCCTCCCCAGCTCACGGAGCGCGATCTCCATCGGATTGAACGGGTCCTTTCTCCCAGCTAGGATCCCGAACTCAACGACATCGTGAACCTCCTCAGGAAGCACCTCATCCACGTCGTATATCCTGCCTCTGGCGAATATCTTCCTGACACGCATCCTGTTCAGGGTAACGGTGCCGGTTTTATCGGTGCATAGAACGGTTACAGATCCGAGTGTCTCTATGGCAGAGAGGTTTCTGGCCAGCACATTTATCCTGGATAGCCTCCAGGCGCCGAGGGCCAGAAAGATCGTGAGAACAACAGGAAACTCCTCAGGAAGTATCGCCATGGTGAGCGTTATCCCTGCCAGGAGACCGCCGAGAAGATCGCCGGTCTCGAGCGCGTATGCTATCAGGAGGACCGTGCTCAGGGCGAGCCCGAAAATTGTGAGCCTGCGAACGATTGATCGGGTCTCGCTCTTGAGCCTGCTCTCCTCCAGCTCTATGCTCTTGAGAGATGCCCCTATCCTTCCCATCAGCGTCCTGGAGCCGGTGGCGATAACTCTTGCCAGGCCTCTTCCCTGAACGACAAGCGTGCCGGAGTAGACGAAGGGCAGGCCATCTCCACCAGGAGGTGTGACCTCCAGGTACTCCTTATCTTCGCAGGATACCTTCCTGACAGGCACAGACTCACCAGTCAGAATCGACTCGTCCACCATGAGACTGGTGCAGGAGATCACTGCGGCATCCGCCGGCACCCTGTCCCCCTCCTCGAGGACTATGAGATCTCCACGGACGACCTCCCGCCCGGGGATTCTCACTGGCACTCCATCTCTGATCACGAGAGCCCTCGGGCTCGAGAGAGCCCTGAGAGCATCAAGGGCGCCCTCGGCTCTCCTCTCCTGGTAGAGTGTTATGGAGATCACCACAAGCACGAAGAATATCAGAACCAGCGCCTCTCGGCGGTCTCCGAGGAGAAGGTAAATGCCTCCGCAGGCCATGAGGAGTGCGATCATCGGCTCCTTGAGAACCTCAATGGCGATGGATAGCAGCCCGCGACCCATCTCGGATGGGAGCTCGTTGTAACCCTCCTCCCTGAGCCTCCTCTGCGCATCAGCGCCTGAGAGGCCAGCAGCTTCGACCTGCATGCAAATCACTTGCCAGAGTAGCTTTTAAGGCAGCTCAGGACCCTCTCTCTGTCAGAGGTCCTCGCCAGAGATGCGAGTATCGAGACCAATAGAACCAGTGCGACAACTCCAAGGGCAAAGGTGACCGGTATCTCGTACAGATCTGAGAGAAGCATCTTGATGCCCACAAATATCAGTATCAGTATCACACCGTGGTTGAGGTAGTGGAACATGTGTGCGCAGGCGGCGAGGGCGAAGTAGAGAGCTCTCAGCCCTAGCACCGCAAAGACATTCGACGTGTATACCACAAACGGATCGACCGTGACGGCAAAGACCGCCGGAATTGAGTCGACAGCAAATACCAGGTCAGTCATCTCAACCGCGATCAGGACGATCAGGAGCGGCGTGGCCATTGTTCTGCCATAGGCTCTGGTTATGAACCTCCCGCCATCGTAGTTGCCTGTCGCAGGTATCACGCTTCTGAACATCCTCACGACAGGGTTCCTGTCCGGCTCCACTTTGGACTCTCTCTGGATGGCCATCTTGATCCCTGTCACTATGAGAAACGCACCGAAGAGGTAGACGATCCAGTCGAAGTGCTCTATGAGCGCCAGACCGGTCGCTATGAATAATGCTCTCATGAGAAGCGCAACGACGATTCCCCAGAAGAGGACCTTGTACTGATGCGTCTCGGGTACCTGGAAGTAGCTGAATATCATCAGGAAGACAAAAAGGTTGTCGACGCTCAGCGACCTCTCTATGAGATAGCCCGCCAGGAACTCTATGGCCCTGTCCTGGCCGTGCCAGAAGAATATTATTATGTTGAATATGAGCGCGATTGCTGTCCAGATCCCGCTCCAGATCAGCGATTCTTTAACCGATATAACGCTCGATCTTCTGTGGAAGACTCCCAGATCAACTGCAAGAAGCAGTACAACGAGAATGCCAAAGCCGATCCAAAGCACAACCTGGTTCGATGTCAAGGGGACACATCCGTCGAAATTTTGCGATTTGACGAAACCACAATACATATTTGCCGATATTTAAGACCTTTCCATTGCGGTCCATGTGCGCTGTGAGCGTGTGTCAGGAAATCCGCAGCACACAACCTGTATTTGCAGGCGTTCGAGCCCAATAGCTCTCGATCCTGAGCTCCTCATCATTTAGGCAAGGTTAGACGGAAATGCGGCGAATGATGCTGCTTTTCTTAGAAGATAAATGTGCCAATAACCACAAATAATCAGTATACAGCGGATCATATGCCTAAATTATGGGGAGCTTAGGCTCGATCCCTGCAAAATCAGCAGGCTCATCCCCACGATTCGGCGGATCGGATATCAGAAAGAGGCAAAGCCGGAGGCCGCTGGTTGTGGTTGCCAGAGCCTCTCTGGTGATTCAACGGCATGAGCCAAACCCAAGCACACTGTTTTAAGAGATCCTGAACCGATGACGCATGCATGGTAATGGGTCAGCTGATCCTGTCCGGGTCGTGCACTCACATCATTGAAATCCGCAGCATTCAGTCCGGCTGGACTCATGAGAGATCCTGCAAGGCTCTTGAGTCCAGCGGAATCACTCGGTTATTCGAGTACACTACCCCCTTCCTGAGGGAGCTCATGCTACCCAGGAGGTTCAATCTCGAGGCGAGCAGCCCAAATCCACACAGCCCTCACTGCGACCGAAAGATTTATATTCGACTATAGACGTAAACGGATGTGGCAAAAGTCGTACCATTTTCCTCCCTCCTACATCCCAAACGACTTTTGCTCCCTCCTTTCATTTTCGCCTTTTATTACTTTACAGATGCGCTTCAGCCTCATCTTGCACCCAGGCATCTGAGAGCAGTATTCAGCTCCCTGACGCTCATCTGACCTGGAGCGGTGGGCTCTGTCACATAGCCGTAGGTCAGTAGAGATCCGTAGAGTGGGGCCACAGCCCTCAGATGTCTCCCAACAGCGCCCATACCGATCACGCACAGGGGGTGAGGATCATCCAGAAGGATCCTCAGGAGATCCAGAGCCTCCAGCAAAGTGCGTGGGGTGACGGCGATCTTCACCACATCGGCGCCCGCGCACCTCGCTCTCTCTATTATGGAGCGCACGTTGTCTGGCACGCCATTGAAGTCGTGGTATGATACCAGAGCAGGGCATGAGATATTCTCAAGCAGCTTATCCCTCCCCGGCGCCATCAGCTCGATATCTATGATATCCGAGAAGCGCGATGCATCCATGAGAATGCCTATCCTCCGCTCCTCCGGCCCCCTGAAGGAGCCGCCCTCGGATGAGATGCGGTTCGTGGCCATCAGCGGCAGTGAGACTGTGGACCTTATGTCTTTGATCACATAAGGATCCTCGAGAAGATCGAGACGCACCTCTATGATGTCCGCCCCCTGCGCCTCGGCGCTCCTAGCTGCGCGCTCCGCATCTGCCCCGAGCGATGCGACGATCGCAGGGGTTTTGATCCTCAAACCGTTAAGATCAAGAGTTCTGCTGTGCATTTCTCACGCACATCTCCACTGGTGGAACGACTTCCGCGGCGAATGCTCACCTCTCGATTATCGTCTCCTCGATGCTCATGCCGAAGTGTCGCGCGCTGCTCTCCAGATGCACCAGAACCTTGTCGCCAGGCTTAAGCTCTGCCACCGATATTGGGGTTCCGTCATGAGAGATGAGCTTTATCGTCTCCGCGTTCTGAAGGAGTGTGCTCACCCTGTCGCCATCGACCTCCGCCTCGACAAGTATCATCGGCCTCCGCTCGATCTTGACCCTGCCGACAACCGCGCTTCTCGTCATACCGTCCTTATCCACGATCGTGACCTCATCACCGCTCTTGAGCTCGGAGAGGTACCTGGTTTTCTCTCCAACCCGGATGTACGCATGGACCGCTCCGGCGTTCACGCGGAACGGCCTTGCTGCAACATATGGGCTCTCCTCAGCCTCACTCTGGACCAGGAAGAACGCTCTCGACTGTGAGCCCACAAGCATCCCCTCGCCTCTCCGCATGAGGCTGCAGGTATCGACACACACCCTATCGCCCATGCCTACAGGCCTGACTGCGACCACTGTCGCGGCCTTCAGATCTATCCTGCCCATCCCGAGGCGCTCTGCAGCTGCCTGCACACGCTTGATCTCAGAGGGGTCTCTGGTATCAAGAAGAACGCCATCAGCACCGTGCTCGAGCGTGGAGAGGGCGACCTCGGCCTCCTCTGAGGAGCGGACACAGCTGATTATCCTGCAATCGTAGCCCTGGAGCGCTGCGATCATGTTCTCCAGAGGTATGACCTTCCAGTCAGTTCCGACAACAAGGAGATAATCAACGTGTTTGCCGAGCTCTGTGGCAAAGAGCTCATCATCCTTGGAGCGAATCTCAACGTAACCTCCTATTGGCCTGCCTATCTTCTCGACGATCTCGATCTGACTCTCTCTGGGCACGGATGTATCGAGTATCAGAAGATCCTCGGAGCCACGATCGCGGCCGAAGCATGCAATCTTTATGCTGCCGAGCTCTCTAACAAGATCAGCGTGATCTCTGCTCACAACCACGGAGTCGAAGCCGGATTCGAGCGCTGTGGTTATTAGAGGCTTTACGTCATCCCATTCAGGTGCAAGCGCCATGAGCCATTTCTCTTTCATATAACCTCCCCTGTTCAGGGATGGACCTTGGTCTTCAAGCCAAACTGGCATGAGGCCTCATTGGTGCTGGTATGCTACTAAGACACATACCTGTATATTAACCCTCGGACCTGGTGGAATAGTACCGGATATTTCATGCCATCGATGCTGTGTTGGATAACCTTTTGAGATAACGCCTCAAGATATCGATTCCGATCTACTCTCCACGCATTCCTGGAATCGTCTTCTGCTTGTGGATTTTAAAGACTTATCCAACACAGCGGCCATCGACTGCTTTTTGTACGGGCTTCAGATCACTTTGATCGTGTTGAGAGCGCCTGGCAGAGAGTGGCAGGGCGCGAGCTCCGGTCTTCAGGCAGAAGAGGTCGCAAACCAGAGCATTAAAAGTGCCGAGAGTTACGCTTTCTCAGATTTCACAAGGCTTATAACTCTTCATGATGCATGTTTGCATGAAATGTCTGAGGGCGTCCACATATCTGCGGACGCCAGAAAGCTGTTCAAATTAGAGCATGCATGATGGGGAGAGGGGGCAGCTCTGATGATGCAAGCTGCATTCAGTTATGCGCCCTCTTTCGAGGGTTGGATGGAGTATGATATCCAAAATATACATATCTCACAGCCAGTCTGATGCTGATCTCGCAGGAGCTCTCAGCTCTGCGCTGTATCGCATATGTATCGATACGCTCACGTCCCAATTCAGATACCATCGTGGCATCTCCAGGGCAGAGCGGGCATCCTTTGGCATAAGGTCATCGGAATGCTTTGTGCCCATCGTGACATCTAACTCGATATTCTCCAGGACGGTCAACATGGAGATCGGGTTTGCCAGGGCGATAGATCATCTCATAATCCCGATCGCAGAGAATGGAGTGGAGATGCCATTCTTCATAGAGGATATTGTCCCGATCACATTTTCATCTGGAGGGTTCGCGAACGCTGTGGCAGATCTGATGAGGATCGTCAGATCCCTCACCAGGCTGGAGTGGCTCAGGGTCAGGTGCCCGATGTGTGGAGAGGAGATGACACAGTACCTCACACCTCAGGAGAATGTGGACCGCGCGATAAGCGAGAACAGGTACCTGGAGACTGTATGCTCTTTCTGTGAGGCTGCGATCTCGCTCGACCCCAGGACGTTCTCGCCCATCGCAGATTGAGCGCGTAGGTTGAGCTCGATGCATGATCCGAAGAGGACGCTACCACAGGTGCACTCTTACGACCGCTTAACACCTTGCTATGAAAAACAGAGGCGCTCTTATCCATTTGATGATTTGCTTGGAGAGGCACTGTTCCCGCTATGTGCTCCTGGCGAATGAGTGAGCGCATCCAGCAACCAGTACGCTTGCCCTCTAAGTTGCTGAACACACAAGAGCGTATGAGCGGATGGCCCGCTCTACTTGGTTCTGGCCTCGTAATACCGCCTGTATTCCCTCAAGAAGGCCTCTTTGTACAGCTGTTCCGCTCCCTCAACGATGTGATTGATTTTTCTGAGGTCTTTTACAAGCTCATCACCGGTCGCGTCATCAGGCGTTTTTCCATTCTTGAAGTATTCCTGGAATACCTCGTTCATGCCCATGATGCCTATGAGGCGCCCACCGATGTTTATCTGCTGAAGGCTGACAACACGCCCGCAGCAGCCACCGCTCATCCTTCCAAAGACCTTGTCCAGCAAGCTGCCACCCAGAACGTATCGATATTAATTGATATATAAACATTACTCGAAGCAAATTTGATGATTTCATAAAGCTGAATAGAATATACATATCTATAAATGTTGATACTAACATGACATACGGACTCGAAGAGGTTGAGCTGCCCAGCGTTTCGCATTTGATGGATCGCTCTTGTCCATATGATAACTTGCTTACAGAGACATTGGTCTGGCTAGTGGCACCTGGCGGGTGAATTCGTGCCTTCAGCAACCGATTTGCATGATGGATCTCCCTGCATCGAGCTACGCAAAGGATTTTATTTAGGTCTGTGGCTACTTCAGCCAGTATCAATCTGAGGAGAGAAGATGGATATCTCTGCACAGGAAAAGTATGAGTTCAAGCGTCTGCTGGATGAGCTCAGATCAAAATCGGGAAGAGGCACGGAGCTCATCTCCCTGTACATACCCCCGGACAAGCAGATATCGGATGTGATGGCCCAGCTCAGGGAGGAGCATGGCCAAGCTGCCAACATAAAGTCGAAGCTCACGAGGACCAATGTCCAGAGCGCACTTGAGTCAGCGATGGCCAGGCTCAGGCTCATCCCGAGAGCTCCCGAGAACGGCGTCGTACTCTTCATAGGCGCAGTGGACATCGGCGGGAACAGGACAGACATGTACACAAAGGTCATAGAGCCGCCGGAGCCGATCACCACTTATCGCTACCACTGCGATTCCTCTTTTCTTTTGACGCCGCTTGAGGACATGCTATCTGAGAAGAAGACATTTGGTCTGATAGTCCTTGACAGGAGAGAGGCGACCATAGGCATACTCAAGGGGAAGAGGATCGAGCCTCTGAAGCATCTCACATCCACAGTTCCTGGAAAGCAGAGGAAGGGGGGGCAGTCTTCTCACAGGTTCCAGCAGCTGAGGCTCATAGCGATCCACGACTTCTACAAGAGGATCGGGGAGGCGGCGAACGATGCGTTCCTGAGCATCGATCCGAAGGAGCTTCAGGGCATACTCATAGGCGGCCCATCCCCGACAAAGGAGGAGTTCGTCGCCGGCAACTTCCTGCATCACGAGCTCCAGAAGAAGATACTGGATGCGTTCGATGTATCATACACAGATGAGGCAGGCCTCTCGGAGCTCGTCGAGGCTGCGCAGGAGAGGCTTCTGGATCTTGAGCTCACCCAGGAGAAGCTGGCCATGCGACGATTCATGAGAGAGCTCGTAAGCGACAGGGGTCTTGCATCGTATGGGGAGAAAGAGGTGCGCCAGAACCTCGCTCTCGGCGCAGTGGATCTCCTTCTCCTCTCTGAGGAGCTCAGGAAGACCAGGGCCAAGGTCAGATGTCAGAACCAGAGCTGTGATTACTCTGATGAAAGGACAAGAACACCATCGTCCCCGGCGATAGGGACATGCCCCAAGTGCGGCTCGCCCCTCACGATAACGGAGGAGGTGGATCTGATAACAGAGCTCTCACAGCTGGCGGAACAGAGCGGAGCAGCTGTGAAGATCATATCCACAGACTTCGAGGAGGGCGCGCAGCTCCTGCATGCCTTTGGCGGGATCGCGGCTGTGCTGAGGTACAAGACATCTCATCGCTGATAGAACTTCTTGTGGCCCGGGGATCATGCACTGAGGATGGAAATACAGTATGGAAAGTGGAGAGAATATGATCGAGATCAGAGTTCGCGCCCTAGTGAAGCCCACCGAGAGGGTGGAAAGGGTTGTGATGGCCATAGAGCGCATATTCCCAGGCCTGACGCTCGACATAAGAGATGATATGGTACAGGGTTACGGGGGGATATCCTCTCTCGGGGTTTTCCGCAAGATATTAAGAGACGAGCGGATACTTGATACAGCGAGGTCTGTGATGCTTGCTGGAAGGATCGGAGATTCATATCAGTTCAGGATCAGCAAGCCGGGAGCGTTCATGGGGCGTGTGGGCTTCCCGCCAGAGGAGGAGCCGCTCGGATCGATTCACGTCGAGATTTCCGGCAGTGAGAAGCTCATCGACTGGCTCGCGCCCCGAACCGTCGATGGGAAGCCCGTGATGGAGATAGAGCTTGATGAGGTGGAGGCATGATAAGTTTCTCCTCAAGCGCGCTGGTGGACAGGCCATTCGACTGGGCATACCAGCTTGAGGATTTAGGATACAGCGGCTGGGAGATCGTCTGCGAGGGCATGCAGCGGCTCACCGAGGAGAATGTGGATGAGGCGAGAAAGATAGCGGAGACCACAGATCTGGTGATAACACTGCATCTGCCCTACTCGGATCTGAACCTAGCATCTGTGAACCAGCCGATATGGGAGGAGAGCGTCAGGCAGATGAAGAGCTGCCTGTCCCTGGCAGCAGATTTCGCAGAGCTCGCGGTCGTTCATCCGGGCCACCTCTCCCCTCTAGGGACGCAGGTGCCGGACCGCGCGTGGGAGCAGAACATTCTCGGGATAAGGAGCATATGTGATCATGCAGAAGATCTAGGAATCACAATTGCTGTCGAGAACATGGTCAACATACCCACACTTCTAGGAAGGGCGCCGTTCGAGATCGTCGGAATCATGGACACAGTCGACAGGGAGAACCTCGGATTCACGCTCGATGTGGGTCATGCGAATACAAACGGAAACCTGAAGGAGTTTCTGCAGCTGAGGGAGAGAATAACACACATCCACATACATGATAACCACGGGGAGAGGGACGAGCACCTGCCTGTTGGCTCAGGGACTGTCGACTGGCAGCTGGTCTTCTCCTCGCTCAACGGATACAGAGGCAGATACGTCACAGAGGCGAGATCCCTCGTACAGGGCCAGACGAGCCTGAACAGGATAAGAAGGTTTATGTAACGCGCAGCTCATTCCAGAGTCCGGTGGTTTTATTCCAACCGCCGATCCACGAATGATCCCAGAAGAATCCCACAGGAGCGATCTGGACGACCTCATCGATACGCTTCTGAAGCACTTTGATGAGAAGGACGCAGCTAGGGAGGAATCGCTGAGGCTGTCCAGGATCGTGATACGATTGTCATCAACAGCCATACGCGCCACGCATAGAAGGGAGCGGAGCGAGGCAGAGAGTCTTCTTAAGGATGCGCGTGAGCATCTCACAGCGATAAAGAGCCTTCTGGCCACACACCAGGACGTGAGGTACTCGGGATTTGTGGATGATGCGGAGCAGGAGTTCGTCGAGGCGAGCGTTCTCTTCTCTCTGATATTCGAGGGCAGAATGCCCACGCACGAGGATCTCGGTGTCGATCCGGTGAGCTACCTCGGCGGCCTTGGAGATCTCACGGGCGAGCTCAGACGGAGCATACTGGAACTAATAAGAAGCGGCAGGCCAGAGGACGGGGAGGTTCTTCTCGAGATAATGGAGGAGATCTACCACATGCTCATGAGGTTCGATTACCCTGATGCAATCATGCGCGGGCTACGCAGGAAGACAGATCTGGCAAGGTCGATGATTGAGAGGACTCGAGGAGATATAACAAATGCTCTCCAGATACAGTCCCTCGAGAAGCACATCACCCTTCTGGAGGATAAGCTTAAAGGCACGTACTCAGATCTCTAGACCATGAAGTTCGACCCGGCCGAGATCAGAGAGGCTGCTGAAAAGGACTTTGATAGCGCCTGGAAGCGTGGCGTTGACTATCTTGAGAGGCCATCGCTGGAGAGGACCTATCCGAGGAGAAGCTATCCGCATGGAAGACCGCATCCCGTTTTCGAGACCATTCAGAGGCTAAGGGAAGCGTACCTGCGGATGGGGTTCACGGAGATGATGAATCCCGTCATAGTGGATGCGCAGGAGGTCTACAGACAGTTCGGATCCGAGGCGCTTGCTGTTCTTGACAGATGCTTTTACCTTGCAGGCCTCCCAAGGCCGGATGTTGGCATCTCAGAGGGCAGGATCTCAGCGATAAGATCCATAGTGGGGAGAGAGATCACCGCTGAGGAGATCGAGGCTCTGAGAGAGATCCTGCACAGTTACAAGAAGGGCGCTGTGGAAGGGGACGACCTGGTTCAAGAGATATCCAAAGCGATCAACGCCTCAGACACTCAGGTCTCGATGATGCTCGAGAGTGTATTTCCGGAGTTCAGGGAGCTCAAACCAGAGCCGACGAGCAGGACTCTGAGGAGCCACATGACCTCCGGATGGTTCATATCGCTCTCGAACCTCTGGTACAGGACGCCACTGCCCGTGCGTTTGTTCTCAATTGACAGGTGCTTCAGAAGGGAGCAGTCTGAGGACGCAGCCCGTCTTATGACCTACCACTCAGCGAGCTGTGTCGTGATGGACGAGGAGATGTCTGTGGATGAGGGAAAGGCCATCTCGGAGGGACTCCTTAGCCAGTTCGGCTTCGAGAACTTCAGGTTCAGGCCGGACGAGAAGCGCTCCAAGTACTACGTCCCAGGGACGCAGATAGAGGTCTATGCATACCATCCGGGCCTTGTGGGATCGGAGACAAAGTACGGGAGCGGCTGGGTCGAGATTGCGACATTCGGCGTGTACTCACCGACAGCGCTGGCTCAGTACGATATCCCATACCCTGTCCTGAACCTCGGGCTCGGCGTCGAGCGCCTGGCGATGATACTCTACGGATCGAAGGACCTGCGTGCGCTCTCGTATCCGCAGCTCCAGCCAGACTGGAGCCTGAAGCCGATTGAGATCGCCAGGATGATACATGTGGACAAGAGCCCCATGACCGGTGTTGGGAAAGAGATCGCGAGATCGATCGTTGAGACGTGTGTGAAGTATGGAAATACCCCATCGCCTTGCGAGTTCGACGCCTGGGAGGGCGAGCTCTTCGGCCGGAGGGTCAGGGTCTCTGTGGTCGAGCCTGAGGAGAACACAAAGCTATGCGGTCCTGCGTATCTCAATGAGATTGTTGTGTACAAGAATGAGATACTCGGGATACCGAGAACGCCGAAGTGGGAGGCTGCATTCGAGGAGGGCGTCCAGACCGGCATAAGATTCATAGATGCGTTCGCCGAGCTGGCGGCGCATGAGATCGAGATCGCCACTATCGAGGGCAGGGATAGCGAGACCAGGGTCAGGATTGTGAGAACCGCGGGCGAGATAAATGTGAGAATCGATCCTGCGCTCGAGAGGTACATCACGAGCTACAAGAAACGCATAGATATCCGCGGGCCGGTGTTCACAACCGTGCGCTCAAAGCTTCTGCAGGGGGATCAAAACGGAGAGAAGGCATGAAATCAATGTGGATGAGAAGCGGCTTGCCGGCGAGTCTGCTGCATCGCTTGTCAGGGATGGCATGGTAGTGGGCCTCGGCACAGGCTCCACGGTCGCATGGACGATCAGGGCGATTGGACGAATGGTGGCTGACGGGCTTGATATCCTTGGCGTTCCAACATCCTATCAGTCGGAGGCGCTGGCGATAGAGTGCGGGATCCCACTGACAACACTATCGCAAAACCCACTGCTGGACCTGGCCATAGATGGCGTCGATCAGATCGATACCAGGATGAATGCCATCAAGGGCGGAGGGGCGGCGCATACCAGGGAGAAGGTGGTATCGATCGCTGCCAGGCGCTTCGTGGTTGTGGCAGATGGATCGAAGCGCGTGGAGGTGCTGAACAGACCCGTTCCTGTGGAGGTCCTGCCGTTTGCCGCAAGGGTCGTCGAGCGCGAGCTCATCAGGATCGGTGGGTCTCCTGTGATCCGCCAGGCCCTTATGAAAGATGGACCGGTGATCACCGACAACGGGAACTTTGTGATGGACGTATCATTCGGGGAGATCCTTGACCCTGCAGGCCTTTCGCAGAAGATATCGCAGATACCGGGCGTTGTCGAGCACGGGATATTCACGAAAATAGATGAGCTCCACCTCGCGCGCGATGGTGTGGTGGAGGTGATCAGCAGGGATGATCTCTGAGTCCAGGACAATCTGGTGGGATGATGGGATAAAGACCATCGACCAGACCAGGCTTCCCGCGGAGCTTGTCGTGATCACAATAAGAAGCGTGAGGGAGCTCGTAAACGCGATCACCTCCCTCAAGATACGCGGCGCGCCCGCGCTCGGCGCCGCCGGAGGGTACGGCATCGCCCTGGCAGCTATGAGGTCGAGGTTTCCTGACAGGGAGGGCGTTCTCCACGAGATGGAGATCGCCGCGAATATGATCAAAAGCTCCAGGCCGACAGCGATCAACCTCTCATGGGGTGTGGACAGGGTTCTGAGAGCAGCGCAGGCCGGGGAGATCGCTGATGAGGTTCGAGAGATCGCGCTTCGCGAGGCTGAGAGGATCGCCGAGGAGGATCTGATCATCAATAAAATGATCGGCAAACATGGCGCGAAGCTCCTGAATGATGGCGACAGGGTTCTGACGCACTGCAACGCCGGCAGACTCGCCTGCGTCGGCTGGGGCACCGCGCTTGGCGTGATACGACAGGCCGTGATTGATGGAAAGGATATTCATGTTTACGCCTGCGAGACCAGGCCTCTGAACCAGGGATCCAGGCTTACAGCCTGGGAGCTTATGGAGGATGGCATAGATGTGACCCTGGTGTGTGACAGCACATCTGGAATCCTGATGCGCAGGGGCATGATCGACAGGGTGATAGTGGGAGCCGACAGGATCACTAAGGACGCGGTCTTCAACAAGATAGGAACCTACACGCATGCTGTTCTCGCCAAAGCACATGGAGTTCCATTCTATGTGGCAGCGCCGCTATCGACCTTCGATGCATCACATGATGAGAGCGAGATAGTGATCGAGGAGAGGAGTGGGGACGAGCTCAGGCGCCTCGGCGAGACGAGGCTCGCACCTGAGGGTGTGAAGGTGTATAATCCAGCGTTCGACGCCACGCCGGTTGAGCTTGTCAGCGCCATAATAACTGAGAAGGGGGTCTTCAGGCCGCCGCTGATGCCTCCCGGGATTTAGGATACGAACGATCTCCGGTTGTGTACCCCATCATCGAATCCTGCAGCGTTCAACACATCCGGATTTATGGGTTCACTGTTGCTATCGATTCCAGCGGAATCATTCAGTGATGCAAGCAAACGACCGATCTCCTCGCACATCGAATCGCCACCGACTCCCGGGATCTGACCCTCAGGCTTCATTCATCCTGTAGGGGTCTCTGTTCCCTCACGCTCCGCTCAGCGGTCCAGACCACGGCGGGCTTCTCTCAGGCCTGAAGGCCCAAGCTCCCTGCTTCATAAAGGTGAAGCCAACAGTTTGATATCATGCCAGAGGTATCTTCGGGCAGCTTTGAAGGTTTGTGCAGGACAATCTAAAAGCTCTGCTTGGTGTTCAAACATGAGGATTACAGCGATAATTTCTGTACTGATTCTTCTCACAGCCGGCTGTCTCGAGCAGGATGATTCCAAAGCGCCGGGCTCCTCCGAGCTGACCGCGAAGATACACTCCCCGAAGGCGGGAGCTGTTCTGTCTGGGGGCCATGTGGTCATGGAGGCCAGTGCGAGCGGCGGAAGCGGCCCGTACACTTACGAATGGTGGTCGAGCATGGACAGGTACCTGGGGTCGGGAAGTAAAATAACAGTTGATTCGAGCAGGCTGAAGGAGGGAGAGCATCTCATCGTCGTGAAGGTCCGCGACTCGACAGGGAAATCTGTTCAGGGGAGCGTCATCGTGAATGTGATCTAGAGTCCCCCGAGTACCTGCTGCATACGCCTGCAAATCCCTTCAGAGGCCTCGAGGTCTGATGCGAAAGTGTAAATAAACTGAGATCTCAACAGAACCCTACTAACCTCTGGAGGTGTTCGGGCTGCTTGAGATAGAGGATCTGCATGTCAGCATTGGCGGCCGGATGGTTCTGAAGGGCATAAATCTCAAGATCGATCGGGGAGAGAACCATGCCCTCTTCGGGCCGAACGGCTGCGGCAAGACCACGCTGCTGAATACGATAGCAGGCGTGCCCAGATATGTTGTGGAAAGCGGGAGGATACTGTTCAAAGGAAAGGATATAACCAATCTGCCAATGGATGAGCGGGCCAGGATGGGGATAGGGATCGCGTTTCAGAGCCCTCCTGCAATAAGGGGGCTGAAGCTGAAGGATCTCATAAAGCTGTGCAACCCCCAGGCGAACCCGGAGAAGGTGCTGAGGGAGATGAACTTCCTGGAGTTCGCGGATCGTGAGGTCAACCGCGGCTTCTCCGGAGGGGAGATCAAGAGATCCGAGATGGCACAGCTGCTTGCGCAGAGGCCGGAGCTTGTGATGCTGGACGAGCCTGATTCAGGAGTGGATCTGGAAAACATAAAGCTCATCGGTAAGGCGATAAACAAGCTCACAGAGAAGGACGCGAAGCCAAGCAAGAGGACGCGCTCTGGCATCATAATAACACACTTCGGTCATATACTAGATTACATCTCAGTAGACAAAGCCCATGTGATGCTCGAGGGCACGATAGTCTGCACAGGCAGCCCGAGGGAGATACTGGAGCAGATCAAGACAAGAGGATACGAGGGGTGTGTCAGGTGCCTATGTCCGACATAGCTGAGAGGGCGAGGAAGGCTCTGGGCAAGAAGGCAACCTACGGCCCGGATGTGGATCTCGAGAAGTACGATGTTGAAGCTAAGCCGCATGAAGAGATTCAGAGCCTCGAGGAGGTACCGGAGGACGTCAAAAAGGCAGCTCTGGGCGTTGGCGTGGCTCTGGATAAAGAGGTCGGCGGCGCATACATCCAGATGGATCAGACACCTGTCGTTGCAAAATCCTCCACAGAGGGGATCGAGGTGCTGGATATAGCCACCGCCCTGAAGAAGTATGATGGGCTGAAGGACTACTGGTGGAAGCTTGTGCCTGTTGACCAGGACAAGTACACGGCAGATGTTGCTCTCCACCCTCCTGCAGGATACTTCCTGAGGGCGAAGAGTGGCGCGAAGACTGTATTCCCACTGAAGAGCTGTCTGTACCTCGGTCAGACGAACCTGAATCAAAGAGTGCACAACATAATCATAGCAGAAGAGGGAAGCGAGCTTCACGTCATCACAGGATGCACGACGCCCAGCCATGTCCAGAGGGGCCTGCATATCGGGGTGTCCGAGTTCTTCATCAAGAAGGGCGCACACGTCAGCTTCACCATGATCCACAACTGGGGGCGTGAGGTCGATGTCAGGCCAAGGACAGCGATATACATGGAGGAGGGCGCCACGCTCTCGAACAACTACATATGCCTGACGCCCGCGAAGACCCTGCAGACCTATCCGAAGGCGATACTGGACGGAAAAGGAGCGGTGGCGAGCTTCAACACCGTGCTCTATGCGAAGGAGGGGCATCTCGACACCGGAAGCGAGGTCGTGCTCAGGGCGCCCGGATGCAGCGCTGACTCAATAACAAGAGCGGTCTCGGTCGGCGGGGAGATAATAACCCGGGGAAGGATGATCGGCGAGGTACCTGATGTCAAGGCGCATCTCGAGTGCGTCGGGCTGATACTCTCTGAGAAGGGGAGGATAGACTCCATACCAGAGCTTGATGGAAGATGCGGCGGCCTGGACATGTCACATGAGGCTGCTGTAGGCAAGATCTCAGAGCTGGAGCTTGAGTACCTCATGGCAAGGGGCCTGACAAAGGATCAGGCGACCGGCGTCATAGTCAGAGGGTTCCTGGACGTTGAGATAAAGGGCCTGCCGGAGTCCCTCAGGGAGGAGCTGAGGAGGATAACGCAGCTTCAGGAGCTGCACGGAGGATCATGAGAGGCGTCTCATAGCCGCCTGATCTCCGGGAACACCATCAACTCCCCATCCACCTCGACCACGGGATGGAGCTTTCCGATGTCGAGCCTCCTGAGCACAGGCGACAGCAGATCGGAGCTCTCCAGATGGTTCACAGCCACACCCTGGCAGAGTGGATTGAATGCAGGCAGGACGATGATATCCATGCTGTCCATGATGCCCCTGCCGAAGAGGTAGCATGGAATGCGCATCATCTCGACATCCAGCACCGGATGCTCATGACCCATTATCAGATGGCCGTGCTCCCTCAGGTCCTCGTCCCCGTGAGATACTGTGTATCCTCCCTCATCGTACCTCCTCTGAGCTGTGAAGCCCATGTAGGGCAGCATACCGTCGTGCGTGCCTGAAACGAGAATCAGCTCACATCTCGGCCGGATTCTGTTTAATATTAGCTCAAGCTTCCTGCGTATTCTACGATCAGCCCGTCCGAATGAGTGCACCACATCGCCGGCAAGGATGAACTTCCGAGGATTGAAGCTCTCGAGTACGATCTCGATCCTTCGCAGCAGCTCCTCCTTTTCTCTCAACGGAAATACAAGCCCCTGGGCGAAGAGTTCATCCTCTAGGCCTATGTGAACATCTGAGAGCACACATGTCCCCGTCTCTTTAATATAGATTGATCCGAGAAGAAAATCGAACCTTTTTATCAGATGCTCTCGCAGATCTTCGATGTTCACGCTGCACTCTCTCCGGCGATCCTCTCCATAACCCTTCTCTGGAACTCCTTCAGAATCGCGAGCCTGTCCTGCGCCAGAACGACATCGGGAGCGCCAATGGATGCTATTCCGAATGCCATCGGGCCTGGCGACGGGCTTCTCTTTCTCACGATCTCTATATCCCCTGTGCTTATCGCTTCCACAACGCTCTTTATGTTATCGAGCTCGAACTTGTCCTCGATGATCTCGCGGTAGCTCTCCTTCAGGACCGCGAAGTCGTCTAGCTGCTTTGCGAGACCTATGAGCATGTCTGCAGATACCTGCTGCCTCCTCGCGCTCTTTCTGTGCCCCATGTAGTTTCTCAGGATCATGAAGAACCTGGTGGCGTTGATCCTGAATATCCTCTTCAGCAGGTTCGTGTTCTCGACCGCCCTCCTGAGCAGATCCTCACACATATCGGGCCTGATGGATTTCAGAGCTGCAACGGGATCAGCCTTCGATCTCAAAGGGAGAGATAGCATGAAGCCTGTGTCCGCGATCGAGACCAGAACATTGCTCTTACCGTCCCTTGAAAGGATATAAGCGACCATCCTGCTGAACCCATCATTGAACCTCAGCCCGTAGTTGGTCATGAAGTAGTATACGCTTCTCCCCTTGGCGTCCCTGGTTTCCTCCACAACGATGCGTTTATCTGTTGAGACCGAGTCCTCCCCGAGATACCTGATCTGCTGCTCGAATATCTGGTAGATGCTCCTGGCGCTGTTCTCATCTATCGGGAGCATCTCTAGGAGATGCTGAACGACCGTCTCCTCATCAGCTCTCCTCATAAGATCAAGCATGCGCGCTTTGAACTGAAGAACCCTCAGGCCCAGATCAAATGACAGGGGTAGTTTCTCAGAGAACCAGCTCGGTATCGTGGGGCGCTCTCCTGTGGGATCGACATAGATCTTTCCGCCGCGCCTGTACCTGAATGCATACGATCTGCCGCCGAGGACGAACACGTCGCCCTTCGAGAGCCGCTCCAGGTACTTCTCATCGAGGTTACCGACCCATCTGCCATCCCTTGTGACAACATCGCAGGAGAACTCATCCGGTATCGTCCCCAGGTTGAGCATGTATATCATCCTGGAGTTCCTGCCGCGTTTGCCGAACTCTCCCGTCCCGGGATCGTACCAGATCTTCGCATAGATGTTCCTATCCTCCAGATCGGCATAGGCTCCGGAGAGGTATGTTATCACAGATCTCAAATCGTCCTCTCTCAGATCCCTGTAACAGTACGATCTTCTTACGATCCTAAGCGCATCGTTTACATGCCATCTCCGCTCCAGCGCCATGCCAAGGATATGCTGGCACAGAACATCGAGGCAGTTTCTTGGTATGTGTATCCTGTCGACGAACCCCTCCCTTGCGCATCCGAGCATCACCGCACACTCTATGAGCTCATCCCTGTCGAGGACAACGACCCTTCCCTTGACAACCTGGTCCAGGCTGTGGCCCGCTCTTCCTATCCTCTGGAGCAGAGCAGCCACCGACTTCGGCGATCCTATCTGGAGGACGAGATCGAGATGGGGCATGTCTATCCCCAGCTCCAGCGACGTCGAGGATGTCACAACCTTCAGATCCCCTGATTTCAGCCTCTCCTCCACATCCAGCCTGCTCGTCTTCCCCATCGAGCCGTGGTGGCATCCGGAGTTGCTCTCGTTGTAGCGATCCGGATACCTCGCCCTGAGGTTGTATAGGATTCTCTCCGCTCCGTTCCTGGTGTTTGTGAATACAAGCGTGTTTTTGTGCTCCTGTATCTGCTCATCCAGCGTCTCGTACAGCGCGCGGCTGAGCTCTCCCGGAGTCGTGGAGATGAGATCGGGCACCGGGCAGATCAGCCTGAGATCGAACCTTCTGGAGAATCTGGTGTCGATGATCTCCACATCCCTGTCAGCGCCGCCGAGAAATGCCGCGACCTCCTGAAGCGGCTCGATGGTCGCGGAGCAGCCGATCCTCACAAAGCTCTCCCCGCCAGTCTCTCTTTTAAGCTCCTCCAGGCGCTCCAGGCTGAGCGAGAGGTGAACGCCTCTCTTGGAGCCTGCAAGCGAGTGTATCTCATCGACGATGACCCACCTGACTGTCCTGAGCTTCTCCCTGAAGCGTGGGGAGTTCAGTAGCAGCGCCAGGCTCTCAGGCGTTGTGTTCAGGATGTGCGGGGTCTTTCTGAGCATCTTCGCCCTCTCTGATGAGGATACGTCTCCATGCCTGATGGCGTGCCTGATCTCCACCGCCTCTATCCCGCGCTCTGCAGCGATCTCCTGTATCTCAGCCAGCGGTCGCTCCAGGTTTCTGTGTATGTCGTTGGCCAGCGATCTAAGCGGCGATATGTATAGGCAGTACACGCTGTTCTCGAGCCCGTCTGTTCTGGAAAGTATGAACAGGCTGTTTATTATGGAGATGAAGGCGGACAGCGTCTTCCCCGATCCGGTTGGTGAGCTTATGAGCACGCTCCTTCCCGCGTGGATAAGGGGCACTGCGAGCCTCTGGGGCGGTGTGAACAGCTTCTCTCTGCCACCAAAGCTTCTGATCCACCATTCTCGAACCGTATCATCGAACAGTGCGAGTATCTCATCGTCTGAGCGATCCATCCGCATGAGTTCTTCCGGGCGTGGACATAGATCTTGTGGTCATTCAGGAGTTGAGGGCAGCGTATGGATCACCGGGCGACTTCACGGAATCAACTGCCACGGACGAGATACCCCATGGGCCTTGGTGATAGCTGCGGGTTTGGTCGTGTGCTCGAATAGCTGAACAGGCTATAAGTGACCAGCGTGTACCGGCATAATAACTGCATGAATCCACAAGGTTGCATGCAGCGTTTCAGCAATACGCGTACACAACCAGCTCATGGGTCTTGTACTCGAATCTATGAATGGAAATTCAGGAATCGGCAATCTCATGCACAGCAGATCACAAATCCCCCGATGTCACATGCTGCCGGGTTCAACGATCAGAGCACGTAACCAACCCACGACCTCTTAGAATGAGATCTCTGAGGATCAGCATCCTTGAAGCCCGCCCGGATGCGATCGTTCATGCCTGAGGCATCGAAACGCTTATAAACAGCTTTGTCATATTACCGACGCGGGCCGGTAGCTTAGTCAGGTAGAGCGAAAGGCTCTTAACCTTTAGGTCGGGGGTTCAAATCCCTCTCGGCCCGCTAAGGGGCTGTGGCCTAGCCAGGTAGGGCGACGGGCTCCAGCGGTATGATTGGATGATGAGCAACGGGTCTGCTGAGCCATCCCGACGGGGATGGCGTTGATGATCCGTTGGAGCACTGAGATGATCATGTGTTCCCAGAATCGGAGAGACCCGTCGATCGTGCGTTCGAATCGCACCAGCCCCACCTTTCTGACGGCACTGTTAAATACAATGCTGCACATTCTCCAGGTGGTGCTGAGATGTACGCGGATATTCTCACGATGTGCTGGTCAATAAAAGAGGTGAACAAGAACCTTTCAGATAGAGAGCCGCTGATGGATTACACCGTGCGCTATCTGAAGAAAGCATGCTCCCGTCTCGGAGAGATGCTCATACATATAGACTCGCAGTCTCCGGGCGAGGAGATCAGCATCAGAGACAGGGACGGAAGGGAGAGGCGATTCTCGCTCAAGGAGATCGCAAAGATGCTGCTTGACGCGAGGAAGGTCGTTGAGTTCAACCTCATCGATAACATCGAATCCTGGGCGAGATCAAAGGCGTGATAAGCGCCGGTTTTTATGCTTTTGAGTTGAGCCGCTGGATCCCCATCATGGCGTCCAGTGGCAGAGTACTTTCTCATTCAGGTTCGCACGGTGTTGATATCAAAATGCCATATCACTCAACAAACACAAGCTCTGGAAGGCGCACTCAGGCCCTCATCGCTTGCCTCTCATCGATACCAGGGCGCTTGCCAGGACCACCGGCCCTGTGAAATCGGATCTGGCCCTCGTGGAGTCGACGAAGACGATCTCATCTGTGAGCACTGGCGCGCCCAGGGCGTTTGCGCCGCACACCAGCAGCATTGTTCTAAAGAGAAGGTTGCCTGATATGCCATCAGGCGCCATCACCAGATCATCTCCGCGCGCTGACTCTATCAGTATGCCCCGGTGGGCTGCGTTGAATCCTTTTTCCCTCAGCCTCGCAGCCACGAACTCTCCGTGCGCCAGGCTTGTATCCACTTTGCTGCTCCTGCCGACATCCTCCAGCCTGCCGCCTGAGAGAACCGAGACCTTCGGCTCCACACCCATCAATTTAAGAAAAGATGCCCCGCGCATGGCAAGCTCCAGCTTATCCTGCAGCGTATCGCCCTCATCGATGCCAACCGGAGCCAGGAAGAACGCCCATCCACCGAGCTCCAGCAGGGCCATCCTCATTACATCTATCCCGAGCCTTGAGAGTGCCCTCATAGTCCTTGTGGCGGATATGTTGCCCCTCACAGCACCGTCGATCTCTGAGCTCATCAGAAGCCGGATCAGCTCCTCCTCAGGCGAGTCCGAGCGTATCAGCTCGATGCCCTCAGGAGCAGCATCGCCCACAGCCACGATCTCAGCATATTCCCCCGCCGAAACGAGGCTATCGAGAACATCCCTGCCGGGGTTCACAAGGCCTATCCCGATCCTGGCCCTGCTGCTGCGCGCTGCTTCCCTCAGCAGATCGATGAACCCGCGATCCATGCCACACCTCAGTTTATGCCTGTAACGCGATCCCTCTCGAAGTCGAAGAGAACTGCTCTTCCCTCCCCACGGACGACCTCAAGCCTCCTCTCCTCGATCACCCTGCCGATCGTAGCAGCGCTCAGCCCGTGTCTCCTGAATACATCCATAACCTCAGACGGATCTCCGGTCGTCACGACAAAACCCATGCCAGGATACATCTTCAGCCAGTCCGCGAGGTTCAGCGATCCAGGCACCGGTATCGCATCGATATCAACCTCCGCGCCGACCCCGCTGGTCTCGAGCAGCATTCCAAGGGTCCCGAGCATCCCCGGATTGCTGATGTCCTTGCCAGCCGTGACAAGTCTTCTCTCTCCAAGCACACGCATGGAAGAGATCTGGCGCGTCAGAATCTCCCTGTCCTTGTGGCTGGTTGAGTCGAAGTTGATCCTGAAGCTCGGGTGAACTGTCCCGTCGAGATCAACCCCTACCACCACAGAGTCGCCAGGCTCTGCGGTGCTGCTGAATATCACCCCGTCCTTCCTGGCCTTTCCGAGGATGGCCACATCGAGTGCGCTGTAGGGCGTGTCCGGATGAAGATGGCCCCCAACTATCGGTACACCAAACTTCTCGATCCCCTTCTCGACCCCACGCAGGACAGCATCCGCGACCTTAGGAGAGTTAACGGATAAAACATCCACCATGGCGATCGGTGTGCCTCCCATGGCAGCTATGTCGTGGACGTTCACGAGAACGGCGCAGTATCCGGCCCATTCGGGATCTGCATCCATCAGCACTGACCATATCCCGTCTGCTGCAAGGAGAAGGACCTCATCGTCATTGTCTATGACAGCAGCATCCTCGCCGAAATCCGCTATCACCTTATCAGAAATGGATGGAAAGTACCTGAGCATATCGCCAATGCTTCGCTTCCTGGTTATGCCCACGAAGCTCCTGAGCTCCGATACCAGAGACTCCAGTGTCATTGTTACCACAGAATCGCTCCTATCAAAAATAGATGCCGGTGGTCAGCTGCTCCCCAAGGTCAGATTTTCCATATCACAAGCTCCACAGGAAGCAGTGGTATCTGAAATATGTATGTGATCTACAGATATCGAAAATTTGGAACTCTGTAAATATAAGTGTATTATCTAATTTTGTTTTTTGCAATTAACAAGATGACGCAAGTTCACGTTCACACTGGAAGCAAAGGGGTAAGTGTATTAAAATATCTCCGGAAGCGGCAGACGAATGTGGAACATGCGGTGCGACCTTCTGGACTCGGATATGCATGATGGCATTGGTGTTTATCAAGGATACGGTGGTTATATCTTGTAGGATAGCAGATGAATGCCTATGGTAACACTCACAATAGATAAGAATGACCTGAGGGATGCCAAAACCGAGGTCTCCAACCTGGCAGGCGCATTCTTTGCGGGCACAAGCCCTCTCATACGACCTTTCATGGAGATGCTCGAGTCGATAGTTCCGGCAGATCAGCAGGGAAGGGGGACCAGCTATCTGATCAGCGCCCTCAGATACCATATAAGATCGATACGGGCAGATGAGAACGGTATAAGGGTAGAGAGCGAGATCGGCGCTGTGGAGATACCACGCACGATGCTTGAGGAGCGGGTCAAGGAGCGGTATCCTTCGTTCGGGCATGATTCCCTGAACCTGCCAGGGCTGCTATTTCTGCAGAGCGGCCCGGCGGTATACGCTGCGAGTGTGAGCAAGCTGCGAAAGGTGCACAGGATCGTGATCCCTGAGGGGAGACGGACACAGCGATACATATTTCATGTGATTGTAAGATCCCTCGAGGCAGATCAGGATGTGATAAAGATAGAGATAGATATGCAGAGGCTGCCGCAGATGGGCATGCCAGATGGATCAACGAACTCACTCTGAGTACTGGCGCAGAATGAGATCCATCAGAATTCAATGCAATCTGGAAAGCAGGACGCTTGAGATGCGCAATACAGGCTTAAAATATAAATTAAAAATAAATGAATGTGAATGCTGATCTCCACATCCACTCAAAGTACTCAGCTGCCACATCTGAGATGATGGATCTGGACACCATCGCGGCTGAGGCGCGCAAAAAGGGCATACACATCGTTGGCACGGGCGACGCTTTCCACCCGGAATGGCTTGAGAATCTCAGAAGGCTTCCGGAAAGGGACGGGATTCTCTGGCATAACGGCACGACCGGATTCGTCGTGACAGCCGAGGTTGAGGATTCGAAGGGCGTTCACCATTTGATTCTCATTCCGGAGCTCTCAAAGGCTGAGGAGCTGAGGGAGATCTTTCTGAAGAGCTCGAGCAACATGGACACTGACGGCAGGCCAAGAGTACTCTTGAATGGAGTTGAGATCGCGGATGCGTGCATCGAGGCGGATTGCATTATAGGGCCGAGCCATGCGTTCACGCCCTGGACAGGGATCTTTGCCCATTACAGGTCCCTTAAAGAATGTTACGGAGATCGAGCTGATGATGTTTCTTTCATAGAGCTCGGCCTCAGCGCTGACTCAGACTACGCGGATCGAATAAGCGAGCTGAGGGATAAGACTTTTTTATCGAATTCAGACGGCCACTCCCCATGGTCTAACAAGCTCGGAAGGGAGTTCAACCAGTTTGATCTCAGGGAGATCACCTTTAAAGATATCAGGCTCGCGATAGAGCGCAGATCCGGACGCAGACCCCTTCTCAACGTCGGATTCTACCCCGAGGAGGGGAAGTACAACAGAACCGCATGCACGAGATGCTACAGGCAGTACACGATGGAAGAGATGGACGAGCAGCTGGGACGTTGTGGATGCGGCGGATCGATCAAGCTCGGTGTAAGAGACAGGGTGGAGCTTCTGGCTGATCTGCCGCAGCCGGTGCATCCGGATCACAGGCCACCGTACATCCACATAATCCCGCTGGCTGAGATAATCGCGATGGCCCTCGGCCACAAGAGTGTATTCACAGCAGGCGTGAGAAAGATATGGAGCGAGCTTGTATCTGAGAGGACCGAGATAGAGGTGCTCCTGCACACTGAGATATCTGAGCTGAACACGGATGAGAGGGTTGTAAGGGCAATAAGGGCGTTCAGATCAGGAGATGTTGTGGTGACGCCAGGTGGGGGCGGAAGGTACGGGAGGATTTCCCTTCCCCCGCCTGGAGTCCGATCTAAGACACCATCTCAGAGATCTCTTCTGGACTTCTAGCGGCAGTGTGCAGAATTTGCTGTAATATTTCTCTCAAGCTGCTTTGATGGATACCGATCTGTTTTGCTGTGTTGGATAACCTTTTGTGATAATGTCTCTAGCTATTGATTCTGATCTACTCTCCACGCATTCCTGGAATCGTCTTCTGCTTGCGGATTTTAAAGACTTATCCAACACAGCAGATCTGTTTTGAATTTACAGCAAATTTGATGCGCTACCCTTCTAGCCGCTGCAGCACTGCGGGGATGTTCTGTTCATCGCATACACCCATTGCTTATCGAATCGACCTGCAGCTCTGACAAGAATGTCTCGGCGCAGGGCATCCTGCACATCAAGCCGCAGGGTTATCACGAGAGAGTCACCGGCTTCCAGGACATCCAGCCTCCATACTATCAAATTGTTTCTGATCTCGGGCTCCGGATACACGCCCAGAACCCTCGTTCCATTCGGAACCGCAGCTGTGATGTGCACAGGAGCGAGATCCCTTATCCCGTCGTTCTGTATTTTCACAGTGATGTGCATGACGTCAGATCTCTCCATGTGTGTGTCCGTGGAGATGCTGATGTGAGGCATTCCGTATCTGTACGAGACAGGCAGGCTGATGCTTCTCCGGATGGTGTAGTTTCCGATGTAGGTATCGCTCAGATGTGAATCCATGAGGTGTGTATCGGTGAATGCCATTCCGGAGAAGTTCACGTTAGTCTTAAGCCCTCTGGATGTGAGCACAGTCTCCTTCTCGATCCTCGATCCGGAATATTCCTCATGTATGCTCTGCGCACCTCGGATCCAGGCACCAGAGCGCCATCCAGAGCAGCCCCCTTCAGCTCTGAAGATCTCTTTGATGGATCCGTGTTTCATCACTCCCTCTGAGATGTATCTTCCGGAGCCGGAGGTGTGGAGCTGCAGCGCTCCATAACTCCGGGCTGATACAAGCGTGCCGTTTCCGAGATGGGAATGAACGTAGCTCCCGTATTCCCCGTCTTCCTCAAACCGCACTGATATCTTCGATGTGCCGGAGTGATGATCATACGCACTCAGCGCTCCTGTGATGTTCGAGATCTTCTCCGTCAGAGTGCTGCCGGATCCGGTGAGACTCCTCTCAAGAGAGACCACAGTGCCGTTGGAATCTGCAATGGCAGCTATGCTGCTTATATCCCTCTCAGCTCTGGCGAACGACTTCATGCCCCCATGAGTGGCCCTGTTCGAGATCTCGAAGTAATCGCTCCACGGGGACACCAGCACAACATCCCTCCTGTAAACCTCGCCTTTGTACATGCTGCTCTCTGATGCCTGGGATCTCGAGATCCTGATGGATCGATTTTCTGTGCTTATGGACATCCCATCCTGCGAGCGGATGGATCCACTGCCATGCCCCCTCATTCGAAGCTCTGCACCGCTCTCAGATTGTATCCTAACAGTGACACAGTCACCTGCAGAGAGATTACCGGAGAATGCCTGTACGCAGTTGCGCAGCACGGCTCCCTCGAAGCCAGACGTGCACTCCCTGTATGTACTGGTGAAACCCCTTCCCATAACACTCCCTGCCATATCGAAGTACATCTCGCTTCTCGGAAGAATCCCGCTGATTCTTATAGCAGTGCACTCACCAGCGCGAAGACGGTCGATATGCCACATGCCGTCAGGTCCGGGTGCAGGATCTGCATTCTGGATTACGAATGCCGGATCCGGGATCTCCTTCACAGTGATGTCACTGAGATCTGCATCAGACGGGTTGCAAACCCGAATCTCGTACTCCACAGTCTCGCCGCGCCTGCACTCTGTGCATGATGGCCGCTTTGTGACCGCGATCTCTTTTTTGGGAGCATGAACATATGTGGAGACCTCTGCGACCACCGGCAGGGACTCTGAGCTCTCCAGGGTGAATGTTACCCTGACCACATCCTCCCCTTCCACGATAGCGCTTATGCTTATGGTTCTCTCATCCCCAGGCATCAGAGAGCCATCCGACCAGACGATCTCATCGCCATTGGGTATACCTTGAATGGGGTTCGCGCTGATGATGCGCACGTCAGAGTGGAAGAGAGCTCTGAGAGTTACATTTGTCACCCTCGTAGTTCCCGTATTTCTGTATCTGACGGTGTAGATTACAGTTTCACCGCTCTTAACGCGCTGAGGAGATCCAGTTGCATTGATGGAGAGCTCTGGGGAGATCAGCAGCGTTCTGGCGGATACATTCTCATCATGCCCCTCGAACGACATTGTAAATGAGGTCTCCACGGCTGTCCCGTTCGCAGCTCTTCCAGCTTTGGTGACGATTCTTATGGTTCCCCCATCTCCGGGATGAAGCACATCCGGCAGCGCACATCCTGACCAGATGTTTCCCTCCGGGGCACATGGCATCGGGCTTGATGACACGAACACGAGATGCGGATCGTATCTTGCCCTGAGAACAGCACCCCGTATCTCCCTATCACCTATGTTCCTGTAGCGAACTGTGTAGTTCACGAAGCCGCAGGCGATCTCTGGAGCATCCACGGTGAGGTATGATGATCCGACGATGATCTCGGATGCTGCAGATGAGGTGTAGTTATGCCCTCCGCTCTCAGCGCTCGACCAGGTGAGTGTGGACTCCGAGACGGATCGACCGTCTGAGAGTGCCACCATATCATACTCAAGCGAAGCGCTCTCGTCGAGCCCGAGCCTGCCGATCCGCCACAGAATTGTGCCCCCTCCGACATCAACATCCCCTCTCTCTGGGGAGATTCTCACGCTCTCCGGCAGTATCCCGACGCCCGGAGGAACTTTCTCCATCAGAACAACATTCCACGCCTCGTATCTGCTCTCAGGCGAGTGGTTGATCCTCAGAGTGCACTTCAACGTCTCACCACTTGCAAGACTCCTCAGAGCAGGTGTTTTCGTTAAGATCAGCAATGGCTCAGCGATCTCCACAGGGCCTGCCACCGCCGAGAGAGATCTCCTAGCACCATTCGAGAGCCAGCTCAGCTCCAGGATCGCCCCGGGCGCATGATCCTCGACGATCGCTTTCAAGAAGATATCGACAGGCATGGCCTGGATATCACCAAGATACCAGCAGATTTGATCCCCACGGAAGATCCCCTCCATAGGATTGAAACTCAGCCTGATGCCAGATGCATTGTATTCCAGGCCATGAAGACTCAGGTTAACCCATGCATCCCTGAGAGAGGGAAGCTCACCATAAAAGCGAATCGCGAGTTCCTCCCCAAAGCTCCTCCTCACAGGCCCATCAGGCTCACATCTTATGCTCATGTTCTCCACAGTGACATAAGCCTCTGCGGTTCTGTTATATGAATCGATATCGTTCCAGCGTCCTGATCTCTCGTTCGGGTCGACCCCCTCCCGGCTCGACCAGTACAGCCTTGCAGCACCTCCCACACTGCCTGTTTTGCCCACAAGAATCGTGTATGTCACTGTGAGGGATTCCCCTCTCCCGAGCCTCTGAATGGACCACACCAAATCGCTGCCTACCTGCTCGAAGCCCATCGGCCGGCTTGTATTGGTACCGGCGAGTCTCGAACCCTCGGGTATGGTATCCACTAGGATGAGATCATACGCATCAGATCTGCTCGTTGTATCGTGAGAGATCGACAGCGTGAACGTCACTGCATCCCCCACAACCGCATATGATGGAGCGTGCTTCTCCACGGCGAGCAAGGGTTCCACCACCTCTATGCTTCCCGCCTTGCTGTCAGTTCTCTGCCTCGAGGAGCCATCGTAGCTCTTCCATGTAATCCTGGCTGATCCTGGGGAGAGGGTAACACCGTTTTTGTTCTCCCTCCGGTTCGCGACGATCACGCTGTACCAGATGTCCATATCGGTATCTTCTGTGTTGTTCAGATCGCCGAAGGAGAGAACAAGCGTACTGTTATCATGAGATGGCGGCTGGATATCATTCGGAGTGAATCCACTGGTCCTAAGGCTCGATGGATCGTAGGTTGTGCCGGATGGCAGTATATCCGTGACGACCACATCCCTGAGAGTGGCTCTCGGGAGGTTCAGGTGAATCTTGTACGTCACAGAGTCTCCAATGGCACAGCTTTTGCTCGTATCGGGCGTCTTGGAGATGCTCACATCTCCTGATACCGTGACCTTCGCAGATGCAGCTTCGTCATAATTGTTTAGGCTTGTTCCGCCACCCCACCGCTCACCGGGATCCTTCCCTGGCAGGCTCGTCCATGTCACAGAGGCTGCGGTGCTCAGGCTCTCCCCGGATACCACCGTGTTTCTCACCCTGAGAACAAGTCGCATGGTTTCAGCAGCTCCGGCGGGAATTCTGTCGTAGGTGCATGCTATGCTTCTCCCGTTTACACCATGCCCAGGATCCGCGCTCAGCAACTCAAGCCCATCAGCAATCGTCACTGCCAGGTTGACATCACATGCATCACTTGATCCGCTGTTGCTCAGGGTCACGACCTGCTCGACGATGTACCCTGCATGAACTGTCGTCCTGTTCGAGCTGATGGAGATCTTTATGTCCGGCTCTGTGATGGTGACTGGCGTTGTGGTGCTTGCTGAGCAGAGCGTCCCCGTCGAGTTCTTCCATGTGGCCTCAACTCTGTTCAGAAGCACCGTGCCGTTCTGGTTTGTCATGGTGTTCCGAACAACAGCATGGACCCTAAAGACGATCTCATTCCTATTTTCATCCCCAAGATTCCACACAAGAGTCCTGCTGTCCGGACGGAATGGCGTGGGAAGGTCCCCCTCGCATTTTAGGTAATCGAGACCTGAAGGAAGGAGATCTCTGATCGTCAGTTCATGGACATCCACGGACAGCTCAAGCCTCACGGAGAAGATGACCACATCGCCTATGGTTCTTTTAGATTCCGGCTCCACACAGACCGTGAGCTCTTCGCTGCTTCCGAGAGGTTCGTATAAATCCTGAGATATACTGTCAACTGTATAAACAGATGGGGTATTTGCGGCTGATGATCCTTCAGCTACATATAATGCGATACAGAGACATGCGACTATGATGATAGTAATTATATGAATGGCCTTAAGCCATGCATAAAGATAAAGACAAGAACTATCAAAAATTAATCTTTTAAATAATGTTTTATTTTCAGGTCTGGTCCTGTACACACACATGTTGTTTCCCCACCTCCTGAGTTGTATCGTCTGCCATGTCACAGGCAAATTTATCGTTTTTAGATAATTATATCATACAAACATTATGAAATTACATCCCCCTGCGAGGAGAACTGACAATGATCAGCATTTAACCCTTTCTGAACTATGTAAATATTGACAGATAATTTTTATAATGTTATCCGACAAATGATGCTCAAGATACAAAATATTGTCATGTTCGGTGCACGTTTAGGATCCCCATCTGGAGGGAATTTTGTTGTCTGGGCGTAATGCCTGGAGGATCACCAGACATCGATCACCCAAATGGCGCCTGTGGGAACCAGGCGAACCGCTGGACTCAAGTGGTTCGCGAGGTCGTTTGCGCTCTGGGCTCTCCACGGATCCGCTGGCTCGCAGATGCGCTGAAGGATTGTAGTATCTGTATCGTTGAGTCTATAGCATGCGATACCACAGGAGCCGTGATCTTATACTAAGATTTCTGGGTCGGCTCTTGTGTGTTTAGCAACTTAGAGGTCTAGCAAGCAGGTTGCTGGAATCGCACATTTATTTTCAAGAACGCATCGGAGGACCCGTGCTTCTTCTGGTAAGTCATCATATGGATAAGAGCGTCTGGGTCATGTACTCGCATCATCGAAATCCGCAGCACTCAGTCCAGCCGGGCGCATGAGAGATCTCGCACATAGCTCTCGAATACAGCAGAATCATTCAGCTAGCAGAACCATTCAGTTATTCGAGCACACGATCTGATTTCCCATTTGGTGCCCTGGGCCACGAACGATCTATATGGAGCCCGCGAGATGCGCATCGGATTATTAGGGTTCATCGATAAGCCCATCGAAAGGCTGATATCCCTGGTCATGGTCGAGGATATCGATGCTGAAAATAGGGTATGCATCTCTGAAGAGCCCTGTGGCCATGATATGCCCTGGAAATGCGTGCCTGCAGGATGTGGGGCTTGTAGTCCTTGAGGGTGTAGAGGAGAGAGACGATATCGAGGCGCTCGTCAGAGATGCGGGTGTGCCGGCTGTGCTGTCATTCAGATCAGCATCCTCTGAGGGGCTCATGGAGGCCTCAAGGATCGCGGCCAGGATGCATGCCCTTCTGGAGATCGATCTCTCCGATCGGGATTCCATAGATCTCATAAGAACATGCGGCCTGCTGAGGCTGATCAAATCCGCTGGCGCCGCAACCTCTCTTCGCGTCTCTCCGGCGGCTGTGAGCCCGAAATCGAACCCGGCTGCGATTAAGAGCCTGAGATCTGCAGGGCTGGATCTGATACACCTCGATCTGAGAGGCTGTGATGGATATGCAACATCGATTCTTAGGAGCATCTCAGATGCCAGAGGTCCAGGAATAATGGCGCTCTCTGAGGTGAGATCATTCGAGGAAGCTAAGCGCCTCCTCTCCATGGGCGCGGATGTTATCTCGCTCAGCAAAAACACAGACGAGGATTTTGCGGTATGGCTATCCTCTGCCCTCAGGAAGTTTGATGATATCACAGGGTGGTACAACGCCCCGAAGCACATATGCGCCGGCGGTGACCTTCGAGGACTTGCATTCTGCTGCCCTCCGGTCAAGCCATGCCCGGTTCACGGCGCCCTGAAAAGGCTTGGAATAACACCAGAGGAGTTCGTGCGAAGGAAGCTGGAGCTTGCAAAGGGGACCCCCCTCGAAAAGGGTGAGGGGACATGCTTCGGCAGCCTCATATGGTGCTGCAAGATAACAAAACCGTGCTACATGAGGGATGCGGCCCTTAGGAGAGCAGGTCTGACGCCGAAGGAGTACATGATTCTGAAGAGAGGAGTTGCTGAGGGTTTGCTGCGGTGATGGACACGCGGGTTGCTGCCCTTCAGCTCCTGTTAAATCACTGATATGAAAGCTGAGATGGATGTCATGGATCCGGACAGGATCGCCCAGATGGCCCAGATGGCCATGCTGCTGGAGCTCTCCTCGAGCCCAAAGCCCGGAAATGTTGACAGGTGCCACGATTACGAGGACGTAAGCTTCAGCCACTTTGTTGCGAGCGCCGTGTTATCATACCCTTCGTTCAGAAGAGCTGCATCTGGCGAATCGGATATAGGCAAGCTTATTTTGGATGCCGTCTCCACATGGCGTGAGTGGGGGCTGAAGGGAAACACGCACTTCGGTGAGATCGTCCTGCTCATACCGCTCGCATCCGCGGCATCCAGGCCCGGACCGCTCAGATCTGAGATACTCAGAGTTGTGGAATCGACCACAGTGGAGGATTCGATCTGCTTTTACAGAGCGTTCGAGCTAGCAGGTGCCAGGGCGGCTGATGTGAACGAGATGAGCCTGAAGGATCCGAATGCAGTTGATGAGATCGCAGCTAGAGGCATGCGGCTTATAGATCTCATGAGGATCTCTCGGGAGCACGATCTGATAGCGAGGGAGTGGGCCACAGGCTTCTCGAGGAGCTTCGAGCTCGCGGATGCTCTCTGCGAGATGGTTCCGAGGCACGGGCTGAACAGAGGGGTCGTTCTCACATATATGACTGCGCTCTCAGAAGAGCCGGACAGCCTTGTGGCTTCCAAATTCGGGATCGATGTCGCTCTAGAGGTCTCCAGGATGGCAGGCGCTGCTCTGAGGGCCCAGGATGTCATATCGAGCGCCATGGAGATGGACAGGGTGCTGATCTCGAGGGACATCAACCCGGGCTCCACAGCTGACCTGATAGCATCATCTTTATTTATCGCGCTGATGAGGGGCCTGAGGTTCTGAGGAGATACATCAAATGGATGAAGACAGTATTCTTGATGAGCTTGGCATACTTCCAGGCATAAATGAGGTCATAGTCACAACTGAGCGTGATGGCGTGCCGAATGCAGCACCCATCGGTATAATAAGAGGAGATAGCATAACAGTCCGTCTCTTTCTGGGCACACACACATATGATAACGTCCTCGCCACCGGCCAGCTTGTGGCAAACGTCACCCATGATCCGATGATCTTTGTGGAGGCGGCGATGTCTGATCTCGGAGAGGAGTGCTTTCTCAGAAGAGATGGGGTGCTGACTTTAAAGGACGCCGAGTCCTGGGCGCTCTTCCGGTGCAGCCCATACAGAACTGACATACTCATTCCAGAGCTCGAGTTCGTCCGGGGGGAGGTCATCAGAAAGGAGTTCCGTGCCATTAACCGTGGTGTATCATGCGTGATCGAGGCTGCAATCGCAGCGACTAGGTACAACGCGCTCCGCGTCGATTCCTATCTTGAGGAGATAAGAAAGCTCAAGAGAATAGTACAGAGATGTGGAGGACCGAGAGAGATCGCGGCCATGAAGCGGCTCGAGGAGCATCTGGATGCCTCTTTTCCGTGAGTGGGAAGGCAGTACTTGCTCAATATCCTAGGGAGAACTGATACGCTCTTATCCATATGATGACTTGCCAGAAGAGGAACTGGCCATTCCATGAGTTCTTAGAAAATGAATGTATGCTCCCAGCAACCTGCTTGCTCGACCTCTAAGTTGCTGAACACACAAGAGCGTGCGCAAAAATATAGGAAGGAGGAATTCAGTCGAAGTCCTCGCCCATCTCGCTGGGCTCCTTCTCCTTGCCCTCCTTGCCAGCGCCGGTCGCCTTGGAGGCGATCACGTCATCTATTCTCAGAATCATCACAGCTGCCTCTGCAGCTGAGCTGATCGCCTGTGTCTTGACCCTGAGAGGCTCGACGACGCCGCGCTCGAGCATGTCGACTGCCTCACCTGTCTCCATATCGAGACCAGCAGCCTTCATGCCCTTCTCGTGCTTGCTCCTCAGAGCGACGAGCGTGTCGATCTGGTCGAGACCGGCGTTCTCAGCGAGCGTCTTCGGGATGATCTCCATCGCCTCGGCGAACGCCTCTATGGCGAGCTGCTCCCTTCCGCCAACGGTGGCAGCGTACTCCCTGAGCCTGAGAGCAAGCTCCACCTCGGGCGCTCCACCGCCGGGCACAAGCAGTCCATCCTCGACGACCACGCCCACGACGCGGAGAGCATCCTCCATGGCCCTGTAGAGCTCATCGACAACATGCTCGGTGCCGCCGCGGAGGATTATGGACACGGACTTCGGATTCTCGCACTCCTCGACGAAGGTCATGTCGTCTCCGGCGATCTTCCTCTCCTCAACGAGCCCGGCCTTGCCGAGATCGTTCGGAGTGAGCTCGTGCAGGCTTGTCACGATCCTGGCGCCGGTCGCGCGGGCCAGCTTCTCCATGTCGCTCTTCTTCACCCTGCGGAGCGTGTAGATGCCTGCCTTCGCCAGGAAGTGCTGCGCCAGATCATCTATGCCCTTCTGGCAGAAGACGACGTTTGCGCCTGTGGAGACGATCTTGTTGACCATCTCCTTGAGCATCGCCTCCTCCTGATCCAGGAAGGCCTGGAGCTGATCAGGCGAGGTGATCTCGATCTTCGCATCGACCTCGGTCTTCTCAATCTCTATCGGCGCGTTGAGCAGCGCAATCCTGGCATCCTTCACCTTCTTCGGCATGTTGGGATGCAGGCGCTCCTTGTCGATCACCATGCCATGGATCAGCTGGGAGTCGGTGATGCTGCCGCCCACCTTCTTCTCCACCGTGATGTTGTCGATGTCCACAGAGCCATCCTCATCAACGATCGCCTTCACAGCCTTGACCGCGAGCTCTGCGAGCTCTCCCCTGGCGTTGCCGCTGCCCTTGCCGGTCATCGCTGTGATTGCGATCTTCTTCAGGAGCTCCTCATCATCAGGCGATACCTTCACCGCGAGATCCTTCAGGATCTCGATTGCCTTCGTCGCGGCATCCCTGTAGCCGGTGGCTATGACGGTCGGGTGGATCTCCTGCTCGAGAAGCAGCTCGGCCTGCTTCAGAAGCTCGCCAGCCAGGACAACAGCCGTTGTGGTGCCGTCGCCTACCTCCTCATCCTGAGTCTTGGCGATCTCCACCATCATCTTGGCGGCCGGATGCTCGATATCCATCTCCTTGAGAATTGTAACGCCGTCGTTTGTTATGACCACATCTCCAAGGGTGTCCACAAGCATCTTGTCCATGCCCTTGGGTCCCAGCGTGGTTCTGACGGCGCTGGCCACTGCCTTGGCCGCCATTATGTTCGACCTCTGCGCCTCCCGGCCAGCAGTCCGCTGGCTTCCCTCTTTGAGTATCAGTACAGGTGTTCCACCTAGTCCAGCCATTCCGACACCTCTCCTTACAGCGGGGATGTAAGTGTTTTGAAGTTCTATATAAAGATTTCGCTAGAGCGTGCTGTTGTGGAGTCCAGAGCCATTTTACCTTTATATGCTTGGCATTTTGACCGGGGTTTCAACATATGGTTGTGTACTCTCACTGAGTTAAGAGGTATGCGCCCTACTGGGGTTCATGCGGCATTGCACCGGTGAGCGCTGGTTCCTGACAGCATGTTCCGCTATTCTAGTAGATGACCTGGTTTCTCACCCAGGATGATCGGGTATATGGTAAAGACTTTCAGGACTCACATCCACCGCCTGCGATAGAAAATTATATGAATCGACCTGTGGACATAATAAAGATTAGGGTTCTGAAATAGAGGATTAGCGATCATGGCTATACACTTCGAGCACATCCTGAAGTACCTTGGATCCAAGAAGGAAAAGGGAAGGAAGAAGATCGGTCTCCTGGTAGATGGTCCCAACATGCTGCGCAAGGAGTTCCAGATGGACCTGGAGGAGATCCGGAACATACTCAGGGACTATGGCGACATAAAGGTGGGGAAGGTCTTCCTGAACCAGTACGCCTCCGAGAAGCTTGTGGAGGCTGTCGAGAACCAGGGGTTTGAGCCGGTGATATGCACCAGCGACGTCGATGTGAGGATGGCCGTGGAGGGCGTCGACATGATCTACAACCCTGTCATAGACACCATCGCTCTAGTCACAAGAGATGCGGATCTGAAGCCAGTGCTCATGAAGGCCATGGAGCATGGCAAGGAGACGATCATATTCGGGGCAGAGCCCGGCTTTTCTGTTGCGCTGAGGAACTCCGCAGATTATGTCATAGTGCTCAGAAACGGCGAGTACGTCACAGAGTCCTGAAACCGGAAGTGGTAACATAAGAATCATCAGAGGATTACTATCATCTGGCATGGTCTCCGATCAGATCTGGGATGATATCAGGCCCAGAGGCTCCAGCATCCCAGCATCTCTTGCTATAATCGCTTTGTGCATCCTGGTATCGATCGCAATGGCCGTGAACCCCTGGGCTGTTAGGGGATATCTCTCTCTGAATCCGGCACTTGTCGAGTCCAGGCCCTGGACCCTGGTAACGCACATATTCGTTCATGCTGACATAGGCCACCTCTTCTGGAATATGCTGGCCCTCTTCTTCTTCGGGACGGAGCTCGAGAGGAGGGTTGGTGAGAGGAATTTCCTCCTGGTGTTCTTCGCATCAGGAATATTCGGCGGCATCATAGAGATGCTTGTGACCACAGGATACATGATGGGCGCCAGCGGGGCTATCATGGGGGTCATGGGCGCCCTGGCGATAATTGCGCCTGAGATAAGAGTGATAATATTCCCCATACCGATACCTCTGGGGATACCTCTGGCGATAGCCCTCCTCGCATTCCTGGATCTGTATTACCAGATAAGTCTTAGGGGAGCGGATGGCATAGGGCACATGGCACATCTCGCAGGCCTTCTTGCCGGCATCTTCTTCGGCCAGAGCTTTGGGAGGAGAAGAAGGTACCACTGATGCCGCGCGCTGATGCATCAGCGGGATCTGAAGCATACAGCCCTTGAGGCTATAATGAATGCGCTCTTGTGCGTTCAGCAACTTAGATGTCAAGCATACTGGTTGGTGGATGCACTCATTCATTCGCCAGGAGCACATAGCGGAAACAGTGCCTCTCCAGGCGAGTCATCAAACGGATAAGAGCGAATGAATGAGCCCCTGGATTCGGATTCCCGCGGTCTGCTGCATGGGGCCATTATAGTGTTCCGCATAAGTTTATATAATATTGTATATTACATAAAATAGTGTATGAAGTGTGACATGTCCAGCAAATTTTAAATTAGCGTATATGAAGTGACGCAAAGGACTATAAAGCATCAGACTGCATCTGGGGGGTCACCCAGGCGTGCCCGCTGGATGCAGAGGATTTATATTTGTTGAGATCGAGAGATAAAGAGCTGCATCGGAGAGTTTCTGAGCACCGTGAGGTGTTGCCTGGAATCGCAGTCTCATTGCCTGCGGTATTTTTAGGGAGGATCCACCATGCGTCAGAGATCTAAAAAGGGTACGCGTTCGAAGGAGGAGGTCTCTCAGCTGAGAACCCCCATAGTCTGTGTTATGGGGCATGTCGATCACGGGAAGACAACGCTGCTTGATAGGATACGGGGCACAACAGTCGCACAGTACGAGGCCGGAGCCATAACGCAGCACATAGGTGCTACCGAGATCCCCCTGAGCGTCATACAGCAGTTCTGCGGTTCCGGATTCAAGGTGAATCTCATGGTTCCCGGGCTTTTATTCATAGACACCCCGGGCCACCATGCGTTCACATCGCTCAGAAGCCGTGGTGGGTCTCTCGCAGATCTGGCAATACTCATAGTTGACATAAACGAAGGGTTCCAGCCACAGACAATCGAGTCGATCAACATCCTGAAGAGGTTCAGGACACCATTCGTAGTCGCTGCGAACAAGATCGACAGGATCCCGGGATGGCGGCCTGTTGAGAACGCCCCGATGGCGAAGAGCCTCGCGGGCCAGACTGAGCGAGTGGTTGAGGCGCTGGAGACGAAGATATACGAGCTTGTTGGAGAGCTATACAAATACGGCTTCGACTCCAACCGCTACGACAGGATAGCGGACTTCACGAAGACTGTGGGCATAATCCCTGTCAGCGCCATAACCGGAGAGGGAATCCCAGATCTTCTTCTCGTCCTGGTTGGCCTCGCACAGAGGTTCCTGAAGCAGAGCCTTGAGATAGAGTCGAGCCGTCCGGGTGTGGGAACGATACTCGAGGTGAAGGAGGAGAGGGGCCTCGGGACGACACTGGACGTCATACTTTATGATGGCATGATCAGTGTAGGGGACACGATCGTGGTCGGGACGCCACGCGAGCCGATAATAACAAAGGTTAGGGCTCTCCTCAAGCCGAGGCCGCTCAAGGAGATACGGAGCGAGGAGAGGTTCACTCCGGTGAAGCATGTCGTCGCTGCTTCCGGCATAAAGATATCAGCCCCGAAGCTCGAGACCGCGCTTGCAGGATCCACCATACGCGTTGTGGGAGAGGGGGAGGATCCGGAGGCGATAGCCAGGGAGATAAGGTCCGAGATCGAGGCTGTGAGAATCGATACAGACACAGTTGGTGTGATACTGAAGGCGGACACCATCGGATCTCTGGAGGGGCTCGTCGGCGAGCTTCGCGCCAAGAACATACCCATTCATGTAGCTGATGTCGGCCCGATAACGCGCAGGGACGTCATAAGGGCCGCGGCCCTCAAGGACCCGCTGCTCTCGGTCATTCTGGGGTTCAATGTCGAGATACTTCCGGATGCGCTCGCGGAGATACAGAAGCTGGACGTTCCTGTATTCCAGAGCGATGTCATCTACACACTTCTCGAGAGCTACGAGGCATGGATGGAGGAGAAGAAGATGCAGATGGAGCAGGAGCGGCTTGAGGCGATAGTCAAGCCCGGATGCGTTCGCATCCTGCCCGACTGCGTCTTCAGGCAGTCCAAGCCCGCGATAGTCGGCGTGCAGGTTGTTGGAGGGACAATAACGCACAACGTGCCACTGATCCGCGAGGACGGGGCTGTGGTTGGCACCATACGCGGAATCCAGCAGAGGAACGAGAACATCCCCATGGCAACGGTCGGCCAGGAGGTCGCGATATCGATCGATGGTCCGACTGTTGGGCGTCAGATCCACGAGGGGGATCTCCTATACGTCAACATACCTGAGAAGCACGCCAGGATCATAGAGCAGGAGCTCAAGCAGAAGATGTCTCAGGATGAGATAGAGGTCTTCGAGAAGTTCCTTGAGATCAAGAGGAAGAAGGACATATTCTGGGGAAGGTGATCTCCCAGACGCTCTTGTGTGTTCAGCGACTTAGAGGGTACGCATACTGGTTGCTGGATGCACTCATTCATTCGCCAGGAGCACATAGCGGGAACAGTGCCTCTAAAAGCAAGTCATCAAATGGGTAAGAGCGCTCTCAGATTATGGCCTCTAATAAGAATGTGCGGTAAGGAATCGATGCAATTTGGCGCAACTCATCGCTCTGCGGGGACGCATACCGTGCTCTCATGCGAATACAGGAGAGCGGTATGATCGAGATACCCACAGGGACTCAATGGCCGATGAAATGGCCGATAACGCAATTGACAGCAGAAATGCGAGATCCCAGTGCTTTCCGATTGCTGGCGGAGTGCCTTACATCATGCGACCAGACGCTCGCCTGTTTTTCTGCTGCTCAGGTGGTCCATGATTCTGTTCATCACGTCATAGACATGAAAGACATGATCCTCTTTGAGATCCATCTCCCGGATTGGAAGCGACATGAGCACGCTCAACTCCAGGCCGTAGCTGATATCATCACGCATCGCTGCACATCTCACGCTCTCGAGCTTCTCCAGGACCATCTCTGATTCCGCGGCATCATCGCCAACCATCTCCATCCTCCAGCCTTCTGTTATTGACCTTATCAGCTCCATCCTGAGATCCTCGTTGATCCTCAGAGCATCCAGCATCTCGATGATCATCCCCAGCACACTGCTTCTGAACTCGCCATGCTCCATCGTCCTCGGCCCAGTGAAGACCGCCTCATAGTAATCTGCTATGCCCAGAAGTTTGTTGCAGATGTTTGATCTCATCATTCAGACCCACCGCTTCTACGCCCAAGCCTCCTACAAGCAACAGTGCATCCAGTCCACCGCTTTATAGTTGTCACAAATTAACTAAATAGATGAAAATACTCTATATATTTACATATACCAATCGACCGCTACAGTAGCGACCGGCACCGCTGCCGATGCGATTTCTGAGTGAATCAAGCTTGTGGGAAATGGTTTATCTACCATGCACCCAACCCACGGAGCATGTTCACGATAATCACGGGTGCACAGTTTGGTGATGAGGGGAAGGGCAAGATTGTGGATCTGCTTGCTGAAAAGTATGATATCATAGTGCGCTTTCAGGGAGGAGATAATGCGGGGCACACGGTGAAGGTGGGGGATAAAACATACAAGCTCCATCTGGTGCCCAGTGGCGTTCTTTTCAACAAAAGACTTCTGATAGGCCCGGGCGTGGTGCTCAACCCGAAGATACTGTGGGGAGAGCTCCAGGCTCTCTGGGGAGAGGGCATGAAGGTCGATCTCGGCATAGACCCGAAGACGAGCATAATAATGCCCTACCACATAGAGATGGATGCATTGAGGGAGAAGGCCAGGACAGCAAAGATCGGCACCACCAAGCGCGGTATAGGGTATGCGTATATCGATAAGATAGCGCGTGAGGAGGTGCAGATGGCCGATATAACAGATCCGGAGATGCTGAGAAAGAAGCTCGAGGAGATAGCGCCGGCCAAGGAAGCCGCGATAAGGGAGATGGGTGGGGATCCATCTGTTGTGAGGGATGAGGCGCAGCTGAACGAGTACCTGGAGATCGGAAGGGCTCTGAAGAACAACCTCACAGACGTCTCGTTTGAGATAAACAGGGCGCTCGATGAGGACAGGATGGTGCTTGCAGAGGGCGCGCAGGGGTCGTTCCTGGATGTGATCCATGGCACACAGAAGTTCGTCACATCGAGCTTCACAACAGCAGGCAGCGCGTGTGCAAACCTGGGCGTTGGTCCTGTGCGTGTCGACAATGTTGTGGGAGTTGTGAAGGCATACATCACCCGAGTGGGAGAGGGGCCCCTGCCCACCGAGCTCAGGGATGAGACCGGAGACAGGCTCAGGGAGGCTGGTGGGGAGTACGGTACAACGACCGGAAGGCCTAGGCGCTGCGGCTGGTTCGATGCGGTCCTGGGAAAAAAGGCGGTATATCTGAACGGATACACAGAGCTCGCTCTGACGAAGCTGGATGTGCTCACAGGCCTCAGGCGGATAAAGATCTGCGTTGCATACGAGCTCGACGGGGAGATCATAGATTACCCGCCGGAGAGCACATCTGATCTGGAGAGATGCGTCCCTGTGTATGAGGAGATGGAGGGATGGTCTGAGAGCATAAGCGATGCTCTGGATTACAGCGATCTGCCCCAGAACGCGAGGGCTTATGTGGAGAGGATCCAGGAGCTCATGGATGTGGATATAGCTGCGATATCTGTTGGGCCTGCGAGGGAGCAGACCATCTACATGGAGTGACCGCGCTGAGCGAGCCCGAGATCGTCTCTCGTGAAGAGCGACTCGAGCTCGAATCCCGCATCCTTCAAGGCCTCTCTTCCTCCCTCCATTCTGTCCAGGACTGCCAGGGCCTGGACGGGCCTGTAACCCGCCTCCTCGATGCGCTCGATCGATATGAGGAGTGAGTTTCCTGTCGTCACGACATCATCTACGACCGCGACCTTCGTACCCTCATCCAGCACGGGCCCCTCGATGAACCTCCTCTTGCCGTGCTTCTTCGGCTCCTTTCTTACAATCAGGCCGCACAGGTCCCTGCCCTCCATATGGCCGACAACGATCATGGAGGATACGATCGGATCCGCTCCGAGCGTCATTCCTCCGATTGCACTGACTTCTGGCCTCACGATATCCAGGAGGAGCTTCGCTGTCAGGTAAGCCCCCTTAGGGGTGAGAACCATCCTTCTGAGATCAACGTAGTAGTCGCTGGTGCGGCCCGATGACAGGACCACCGTGCCGATCTCGAGCGCCATCTCCTTTATCAGGTTGAGAAGCTGCTCTCTGAGTTCTGACATTCTGACCTCTGATTGCTGCAGGCGTAACCGCCTGGGCAACATCATTTCTGAGCGGCGACCTCAACGTTCTCACCATATATCGGCGTGCCCTCTCTCTCTGTGCACTCCCTGAAGAGCTTCATCAGGAGCTTTGTCACAGGTCCGGGCTTCCCGTTTCCTATAACCCGGCCGTCGATCCTGGAGACAGGTGCTATCTCGGCTGCGGTTCCCGTAACGAAGACCTCTTCTGCGGTGTAGAGATCGAACAGGCCGAGCCTGGTCTCATGAACCGGTATGCCGTTCCTGCTCGCGAGTTCCAGCACGACCTCCCTCGTTATGCCCTTCAGGTTGTTCAGGGTCGGGGGTGTGTAGATCCTGCCATCCCTCACAACGAATATGTTGTCGCCGCTGCCCTCTGAGATCGTGCCCTCAGCGTCCAGAAATATCGCCTCATCCCCTCCCTTTATGTTGGCCTCTATCTTCGCAAGGATGTTGTTCAGGTAGTTCAGAGACTTTATGTTCGGTGGGAGTGCGGCGGGCGAGTTTCTCCTCACGGTGACCGTAATCGCGTTAAGCCCGACCTCGTAGAGGTTGCCGTACATCGCGTCCCATTTGACTGCTATTATGATGACAGTGGGCTTTGAGCACTTTCTCGGATCAAGGCCCAGGTCGCCGACGCCCCTGGTGACCACCGGCCTGATGTACGCGTCCCTCAGGTTGTTTCTCCGCAGGGTCTCAAGTATCGCCTCGCACATCTCCTCCTGCGTCATCGGTATATCGAGCATTATGGCCTGCGCTGAATCGTAGAGGCGCCTGACATGCGCCTCGAGCCTGAAGACCCTGCCTCCGTATGCGCGAATGCCCTCGAAGACCCCATCTCCATAAAGAAGACCGTGGTCGAAGACGGAGACCACAGCCTGCTCTCTCGGGACGAAGCTGCCGTTGACGTAAACGATGCTCATGGATGTCCTCCCAATTTGCTTAGGATAAATGGGTTTTGATGCGTGGTATCGATGGATTTATTAAAGAATGCATTAACCTAGATGGTTACATCTTCATCGGATGTTGATGTTATGGTACGACTTGGTTTCGTGGTTTCAGAGTTCAATAGGGATATAACATACCAGATGGAGCTCCTGGGGAGGGAGCATGCGCGATTTCTCGGCGCTGAGGTTGTGCAGACGATAATGGTTCCTGGGGTCTACGACATGCCGCTGGCTGTCAGAAAGCTCCTGAGGAGCGATGAGATAGATGCGGTTGTGGCGATCGGATGCGTGATCCAAGGCGAGACCGCGCATGATGAGATCGTCGCACAGCATGCTGCAAGAAAGCTCATGGATCTCTCGCTGGAGTTTGACAAGCCTGTCACACTCGGCATAAGCGGCCCGAGGATGTCCAGGCCGGACGCTCACAAGCGCGTCGATTACGGCAAGCGCGCGGTTGAGGCAGCGGTCAAGATGGTCATGCGCCTGAGGGGGGTGTGAGATGGTATCAAAGAGGCTTGCCTCTATAGAGGAATCTGCAACCATGAGGATCTCTGCGGAGGCAAAGCGCCTGAACTCTGAGGGTTTCGACATCATAGATCTCGGGGTTGGAGAGCCGGATTTCGATACTCCCAGACACATATGTGATGCTGCGTGCAGGTACATGATGGAGGGGAAGACGAGGTACACGCCGACGAACGGGATACCCGAGCTCAGAAGGGCGATCGCGAAGAAGCTCCGCGAGGAGAACAGGATTCCAGCGGTGCCTGATGACGTTGTGGTCACCCCCGGCGCGAAGATGGCGGTCTTCGCAGCAATCCAGGCGCTTCTCGATGAGGGGGATGAGATGGTGCTCATTGGCCCGTCATGGGTGAGCTACGAGCCATGCATAAAGTTCGCTGGCGGCAGGCCTGTATGGGCGGATGTCGATCAGGATTTCATGCCGATAGATCTTCCTGATGCGATAACAGACAGGACAAAGGCGATACTCGTGAACTCCCCATGCAACCCGACCGGCGCGGTCTTCGGGCATGAGGTGATGAATGAGATCAGGGATCTCGCTATCGACCACGATATCTATGTCGTATCCGATGAGGTCTACGAGAAGATAATCTACGGGCATGAGCACATCAGCATCGCCTCGCTCCCTGATATGGCTGACAGGACCATCACCATCAACGGCTTCTCGAAATCATACGCAATGACCGGCTGGAGGCTCGGCTACCTCACAGGTCCGAAGGATGTGCTGAAGTGGGTCAGCAGGCTTCTCTCCCACTCTGTGTCCCATCCGACCACATTCGTCCAGTGGGCAGGCATCGCAGCTCTCGAGGGCCCCCAGGATGATGTGAGGAGGATGACAGAAGAGTTCAGGGCAAGAAGGGATCTGCTGGTGGAGGGGTTGAGGTCTCTTGGGATAAGATGCGCGCTTCCTGGTGGGGCTTTCTACACATTCCCGGATGTCTCTCACCTCGGTGGAGGAGATGCATTCGCTGAGCGTCTCCTGAAGGAGGCGAAGATCGCTGTCACCCCTGGATCTGCATTCGGCCCTGGCGGGGAGGATTACGTGAGGATCTCGTATGCGACATCACGGGAGCGTCTGAGAGAGGCGCTGGAGCGCATGGAGAGAATGCTGAGTAGCTAACCAACCAGCAGCTCTTGGCAGCGCCGCTGATGGTGCTCGCTGCATACGTAGAGCACCCGTGGAGCCCAGCTGCATTAACTGGGCCCATGTGTGCTCTTGCATATCTTTTGGCTCATATGCATCACAAAAAAATTATATAAGATTGCTGGAACTGCTACCTGCAGATGGTATACACATACTCAGTTTCCGAGCTGTGCACCAGGATCCAGGACAGGATCGCCGGCGATGTGAGGCTTCATGATGTCTGGGCGCGTGGCGAACTCTCGAATGTTGTGAACCACAGTTCAGGCCACAGGTACTTCACACTCAAGGACTCTGAGGCCCAGATCTCATGCGTTATGTTCAGAAGCCATGCAGCAGATCTCGATTTTGTTCTCAGGGACGGAATGAACGTCAGGGTCTTCGGTGATGTGGGGTTCTACAAGGCGAGAGGGAATGTCCAGCTCCAGGTACGATCGATCTCTCCAGACACTGGCATCGGAAGGAGCGCTATGGAGCTAGAGTTTCTCCGCAGAAGACTTGCAGCTGAGGGGTTGTTCGCTCCTGAGAGAAAGAGGCCTCTCCCCAGGTATCCGGAGAGGATAGGGATCGTCACATCCCTGGACGGCGCAGCGCTCCGCGATGTTATTCGCTCTCTTGGGAGATATCCTGCGAGGATCATACTCTCGCCGGCAACCGTGCAGGGAGATACTGCTGCGCAGAGCATGATCTTCGCTTTGAGAGCGCTGCGAGGTAAGGCGGACGTCATAATACTCTGCAGAGGCGGCGGCTCTGCGGAGGATCTCTCCCCGTTCAACGACGAGCACCTCGCGCGGGCGATAGCAGAAAGCGATGCTCCTGTCATATCAGCGGTGGGTCACGAGGTTGATATCACAGTTGCCGATCTGGTCGCGGACGTGAGGGCATCGACGCCGACAGCGGCCGCGAAGCTCGCGGTGCCTGATGTTGAGGAGATCAGGCTGCGCCTCCGGAACCTGGAGGATCGCATGACATGGGCAATCGACTCGCATCTGGAGCGCATCAGATCAAGACTGGATTACCTCAGCAGGGGCATCGAGGCCCGCAGGATGTATGCTCTCCTGGAGAGGAGAGAGACGAGGCTCCGGGATCTCTCGAGAAGGCTCCTCGATGCCGCGGGATCGATCGTCGATTCGAGGGTGAGACGGCTCGAGATCTCCAGGGCAAGACTGGATTCTGCAAGCCCGCTCGCCGTGCTATCAAGGGGCTACACCATGGTTGTGGGTCCCGAGGGGGTTGTGTGCCGCGCAGCAGATCTATCTACTGGAGATGATATCAGGCTTGTATTCTCAGATGGCGAGGCGTGCTGCAGAGTGAATGGAATCGAGCTCAGGAAATCCGGGAGAGGTGGGCTGGGCTGAGGCTGGAGGAGATCCGCCCGGGTATCGAACTGCGCGGAGTGCTGCCGGGAACATGCTCAATACGTTGAGGTAAATCGCATTCTTCAGAGTATCTGATGAATGACCGATACGGATGATAGCGATTTCATTTGATCAGTAATTCATGTACCATCAAGATATTAAGCATGTTCTACAGACAAGATCTGACTCTCGATGATATTGGCAAATAAATGTCCTTAACGCTGCACCGAGGCGATCATGATGGATTTGACGGATGCCGCTGCATGGAACGACAAGGGCCTTGCTCTCTATAACCGGGGGATGTATGATGAGGCCCTAAAGTGCTACGATAAGGCCATCGAGCTGGATCCCAACCATGTCATGTACTGGTACAACAAGGGCAATCTTCTCATTAAGCTCGGCAGGTTTGAAGACGCGATAAAATGCTACGATGAGGTAATCAAACGGTATCCTAACAATGCTACTTATGTGTACAAAAAGGGCAATCTTCTCATTAAGCTCGGCAGGTTTGAAGACGCGATAAAATGCTACGACGAGGCAATAAAGCTGACTCCTAACCATGCCAAGTACTGGTACAGCAAAGGTCTTGCTCTTGCAGAGCTGGGCTGCTATGATGATGCCATAAAGTGCTACGATAAGGCCATCGATCTGAATCCCAACCACGCCAAGTGCTGGTACAGCAGAGGTCTTGCTCTCGCTGAGCTTGGTTGCTATGATGATGCCATAAAGTGCTACGATAAGGCCATCGATCTGAACCCAAAGTTTGCTGAAGCCTGGTACAATAAAGGTCTCGCGGCACGTGGCAGGTATAATGAGGCCATAAAATGCTATGATGCAGCCTTAAAATTGAAACCAAAATTTGTTTTGGCATGGTACAACAAGGGCAATGCTCTTCGTGCTCTTGGCAGGGCTGAAGATGCCATAAAGTGCTATTATATGGCAATAAGGCTCGATCCAACCTTTGGTTTAGCCAGGAAAAGCAGAAGCGAGCTCCTCCGTGCGCTTGGTAGGTGCGATGAGCCCATAAGACCTGATTCAAAGCAGGCGATGGCATGGAAAGAAAAAGGCGATGCTCGCTATGAGCTGCGCAGGTACCAGGAAGCCATAGAATACTACGATAAGGCCATAGAATTGGATTCTAACAATGCTGAGATATGGAACAAAAGAGGCCTCGCTCTCTACAATCTCGGCAGGTACGATGAAGCCATAAAATGCTACGAGAAAGCGATCAGGCTGGATCCGAAGAATGCAGAGATGTGGAACAATAAAGGTCTTGCTCTTTATAAACTCGAGAGGTACGATGACGCTATGAAATGCTGTGATGAGGCCATAAGGCACGATCCAAAATCGGCAGCGGCATGTAAATACAAAGGCGATGCCCTCTATTGCCTACGGAGATATGACGAAGCCATAAAATGTTACGATGAGGCCATCGGACTGGACCCAAACAATACTGAGGTATGGAATAACAAAGGACTTGCCCTCTGCAAGCTTGGCAGGTATGAAGACGCCCTGAAATGCTACGATGAGGCAACTAGATTGAGTCCTAACAATGCCAACCACTGGTACAGCA
>NZ_JAOAKP010000090.1 GCF_026419855.1 Methanothrix sp. | reverse complement strand
CGAGGCTGATATCGTCCAAAATAAACACGTTTGGGGAGGCCAGCCCATTGGGATCAACTTAACAAAGGTAGACTACCATCCTACTGTATGAGATGCTTTTCAGGCAGGGACTTCTGGATGACCCTAATCTCCCCATAATTTAGGCATATGGATCCGCAGCGCACTGATTATTTGCGGGTAATTGTACAGTTATCTTCCAAGAAAAGCAGCATCATTCGCCACAGTTCCGTCTCACCTCGCCTAAATGATGAGGCGTTCATGGATGACTGATGACGACTCATGTTCACAAACTATCAGAGATCTGGGATTGAGCCGGGATTTTCCGTATGTGCAGCCTCTTTTCGAATGTATCTCAAGATTGACCATTCTCAGTGGCCGCATGATTTAATTGCAGAGGCGGCACGTTTTGCAGTCGATTTCTGATGTAGTTTTGAGAGGGCTTCAGCTGCATATTTCTTCGAGCGCCTCATGGCCCCGGCCCACATCTCATGCGAGACGCTTTTATTGTCATCCTGTTAATTCTCTTTCATGAGATGCTCAATTGCGTGTCTCATTATACTTCTGGTTGCACAGTCAGCCGCGCATCCTCTTGAGGCCAGCGGAAGGGTGAGCAGCATATCGAGCGGTGATACGTTCATGGTAGATGGCTTCGGCTTGGTTCATCTCGCCGATGTGCGGGCGCCGGATGTCTATACAGCAGATGGAGTCCATTCAAAGGAGTTCACCATGGAGAGGCTTCTGAACGTGCAGGTCTTTCTTGATATCGATAATGTGACCGGCTACCAGCCCGGTGGAACAACAGAGTGTCTCGTCTACCTCTCCAACCCGGATGGGACGCCAGATCTGCGAAGGCTCTTCAACAGAATTATCGTGGAGGCAGGCTTCGCGAATTTGCACGATGACGAGAACGAGTTCGATCCAGCCTCGTGGTGATGGGCGCAGCTGTAACTCCAGATGATCACATATGAGCGCCCTTCACATGCTCCAGGATCAGACCCTCCAGAAAACCGGCTATTCCTCCAGGGTAGCAGGCCTCGAGCGCATCTAGCTCTGCCATCATCCTGCCATCGAGGCCGGCGCTTCTGAGAAGCTCTCTGTAGCGTCTGTCTGCAGCTTTCTTGTCAGCCCTGACCATGGGGATTTGCAGCCTCGCGACCTGCTCTGGGGTCAGGGCTATGTGCACCATCCGCCTGCCTGAACCAGAGACAGCATCCCCGAGAGCGCGGACGAAGGACAGACCAGATGGGCTCAGATCCGCCATGCATAGAAGAAGCGTCTCCCTGCCTCTTGATTCAATGCGCTGATCGCGCAGGGCATCATCCAGTCGTGCTCCGCTTACCGATACAAGGGTTATTCCATACCGGTTGCAGACCGGCCATATCAGCGGGTTGAGCGCAGACCTATCGATCCAGAGCTCAGCATGTGCTCCTGAAGTCCCGTATTCAGGCGTGAGCACATGTATGCCTGGTACCTCTTTCAGAAGCGCATCACGTGGAATGTACCCCAGTTCAGATGCAAGCGTGGCCCACTTGACCAGACGGCTGTCATCACTCTCATCAAACTGCCTCGTCACCCGTATCTCGCCCACAAACCCTCCGCATATCGGGTAGTCGGGTTCGCCTCTGCGAAGAGCGTAATAGAAGAGTGATCTCACAGTCGCCCTGGGTCTGTTGAACTCTTCAAATACCTTGGCAACCCACCTGCACTTTGTCCTGCACGTCTCGGTCTCGACAAAGGGCTCTGTCATCGATGTCATTCTCATATGCATGCACCTATAAACCTGCCTGTCTCTCAGGCAGGGCGCGAATCAGCCGCACCCACCTCGTTAAATCAGCTGGATGGATCGGGATGTACAGCCATGGCTCCATGGAACCCGGCGGGATCATGAGGGCACCCCACCCTCCGGATAAGACCCTGAGGCGAAAATGTTTCCGAGACGATCGCTGCTTGCTAAGCTGCTCTTGAGCTGAGATCAAATAAATTTGATTTAAATAATCCACCGTTGATTTAATATAGACCCTAACAGACTGTATATCATGCCCAGATGGATACACCCGGATTTCGACTTCAGGCCATCGAGGCCTCTATTCATGTGCATAATATCAAACACACATGTGGGAAAGATCCCAGGAGTGAGCGCTGCTGGCGTCACGCCTGAGCTCACATTCTACACCCCAGGTGCGGATGCTGAGCTGGTAGAGTTCAACAGGATCGTCACAATGCCAGGGCTTCCGGAGACGCCCGGAGGATGTCCGACGCCCGGCATAATCACAAGGGCTGCGCTGAGCCTGACTGGCGTGCCGGCTCTCTTCGTTGCCAGCGGTCTGGAGAAGAAGCCCGCTGTTCCGTATGTTGAGCTTGGCGGCGCGGCGGGTGGTGATATACGATATGCCCCAGGCGTGCCTGAGGCTCCTGCGATAATGGAGAAGGCCGCGCTGCTGGGAAGAAAAGTATCCGCCCTCTCTGACTGCATATTCATCGGAGAGTCCATAGCTGGAGGCACGACCACAGCTCTCGCAGTGCTGCGCGCCATAGGATACGACGGGAGCGTGAGCAGCAGCTTCGATTCAAACCCGATCGAGCTCAAGACGCAGATCGTCAGGGAAGCACTGAGGAGATGCGATGCAGAGCCAGGGAGATTCAGAGACGACATCATGCAGGCGATCGTGGAGTTCGGAGATCCAATGATACCATGTGCTTTAGGCCTTCTCAAAGGCATCGGCTCATCCACGCGGGTCGTTCTCTCAGGGGGAACACAGCTCGCTGTAGTGCTGCTTCTGGCCAGGCGGCTCGGGATCGAGGGCGATTTCTCGATAGCCACGACGAAGTATGTTGCCGATGACCCCAGCGCCAGCTTCAGGGATATCGTCGAGGATTCAGGATGGCCGTATTATGTCGTAGATCCCGGACTTGAGAGATCCAGAATCCCCGTGATCCAGGCGTTCACCAGGGGTTTCGTGAAGGAGGGGGTCGGAGCAGGAGGGGCAGCGCTCCTCGCGGGCATCCTCGGAGTAACGCAGGAGAGACTGGTCGAGGAGACCGACAGGGTGCTCATGACAGTGGAGCTCCCAGGATGCGCATCCAGAGCATAAGCCCCGTCGAGGGGTTGACAAAGAGAATGCGATCGCCATCGCATTTATAGGACATTATTTTTATAAATAAATATTATATAGACTTGGGTTGATGCAGGTGCTTTTGCGCATAGAAACTATCGCACATCAAACATCTGCGATCACGACCATTAAACCGATACAGCCTAAGCTCCCCATAATTTAGGCATATGGATCCGCAGAATACGGATTATTTGTGGGTAATGGCAAAGTTATCTTCTAAGAAAAGCAGCATCATTCGCCACAGTTCCGTCTCACCTTGCCTAAATGATGAGGAGCTCAGG
>NZ_JAOAKP010000089.1 GCF_026419855.1 Methanothrix sp. | reverse complement strand
CGATTCCAGGAATGCGTGGAGAGTAGATCAGAATCAATAGCTAGAGACGTTATCACAAAAGGTTATCCAACACAGCAACGAATGATGCTGCTTTTCTTAGAAGATAACTGTGCCATTACCCGCAAATAATCAGTATGCTGCGGATCCATATGCATAAATTAGGAGGAGCTTAGGTGTATCTGTGGGCAAGTTATCATATGGACACAATTCACTTGCGACAGGATCCCAAAATGGATCAGATCCGGTATGAAGCTTATCCAGGTGCTCCCAGTTGTTTTTCCGCAGCGCTGACGATCGCCATTGCGACAGCAGACGCACATATTCCTGCCAGGGGGTAGGCTCCTCCGAGAACAAGCGATATGAGCCCACCACACAGCATGCCTGCAGTTGCAGAGCTTGGGGTCAACCCGAGCCTCTCCCTCTGGAAGCCTGCGAGCACCGGAACCAGAAAGCCGCCTGAGAATACAGTGTAGGCGAGCATCAGCGTGGAGATGATCCCGGGTCTGCTCATCGCCAGCAGAAGTGAGCATGTGCCTATAAGGAGCACCGCCACCCTTCGCGCTCTGACTCCCGATCCCAGGCCGAGATCGAGGGTGAGTATGGAGGTTGCGGTCAGGAGAGACGTATCTGCGGATGACATAACAGCTGCAAGAAACGCAGCCGCAACCACCCCAGCAGCCCAGTGAGGGATGATGCCAGTCATGAGCATAGGCAGTGCATCCTCCGGTCTGATCCCAGGAAGAAGATGCCGCGCGAAGATACCGATGGATGTGATGGCGAATGCAATCGGCACAATGATCATTGCTGAGAGGATCGCGGAGGTCCTGGCAGACTCAGGGCTCCTGGCAGAGAGAACTCTTGAGTAGATATCGGGGCCTATGAGGTACATCGATCCAACCACCACAACCATGGAGACGACATCCTGCAGTCTCATCTGCTCAGATGTCGGAAACTCCAGGCCGTTCAGAGCATCGGGCGCAGATCTCAGGCAGATCAGGATGAGTAGAAACAATCCTGCGAGTATCACGCAGAGCTGCATCTGATCCGTTCTCACAACCGCGCGCTGTCCACCGTGCGCAGTGTACGCCACAAGCACAATCGCAGTGGCCAACATCCATGCCCAGTCGTGCCCGAAGAGAGCGCCCATGATCCTTCCTGCAGCGACGATCTGGGCAGCGATCACCCCCATCCACGCGATCAGGATCAGAGCAGAAGCTGTTTTTCTAGCGGACAATCCATAAAAAGTTCCTATCAGGTCGGGCAGCGTGCGCGCTCCGGTATTTCTCACAGCATGAGCGATTCTTGAGAGAACAAGAAGCCCGATGGTGCCGGAGAGCAGCCACCATGCCGCGGGGAGGCCCCTCGAGTACCCCAGGCCGACAAGACCGATCGTGGATGATGCTCCCAGAATGGTGGCAACGAGCGATCCTGTGAGGTGCAGTGTGCTCAGCTCTCTGCTCGCCAGAAAGAATTCGTTCCAGGATCGCCCGCTTCTGGCAATGTACCCCAGGGACGCAGCAGCCAGGAGATACAGAACCAGTGGGATCATAATCATGTAGCTCTCGCGCATGAATGCGGGTATATTGTAAACATTTATCTTGATTTCGGTTTACAATAATGGGCCAATCCCGATGAGGATGGCAGCGTTGAGGCGTAAACGCTCTTGTGTTCAGCAAGTTAGAGATCAGGCAAGCTGGTTGCCGGTAGTCTACCTTGTTGAGTTGATCCCAATGGGCTGGCTTTCCCAAATGTGTTTATTTTGGACGATATCAGCCTCGAAATCGAAACCCAGAGGTCTGTTCATCTCCGTATGACGTTCTCCAGCTTGGCTGATGGCTGCGAATCGCCTGAGACTATTGCTTTTGCGCTTATCCACACGCCATAAGCAGACTACCCGGGAACTCATATCACCGAATATCGGGACAGGAGCGGGCATTTACTGGCCGTAAAGCCAGATGAATCCTGCGAGGTTACATGAAGTTGATCTCATATGAGTGCACTATCATCGCGTCATCCCTTCGTCGGTCGTATAACCGAATAGCTGAACAGGCTCTCAGGGGGTCAGCGTCCACCGGGCATAATACTGCACAAAGCCCACGAGGCTGCATGTCTCAGATTTCATGATACGAGTGCACAACCCATTCGTCGAATCGAATTGTAGAAATATCATGAGACCCTCAGATCCGGCTGGGAATTCATGTACGAAACCGAAAATATTATTAATATTATTATCATTCAATTGAATTTTTGATGGAAAACTATATATCCTTATTACTGAAGTAAATTTATTCGTGGAAGCAAAAGATGCTCTTGGGGAAGTATCGCCTGAGGGTCTCGGCCAGGCCCTTCGAAGGCTGAGAAGGATGCTGCAGGCTGCTCACAGAAGCTCGATAGATGTCAAGAACAGCTATGACTTCTACGTCCTGGCATTCAAGGAGATGAGCAAGGAGAACTACGCGGATGCTTTCCTCTACTACGACAGGGCGCAGTATGAGCTGACTAGCGCGATAAACGAGGCAAAGCACAACATACGCGGACTGCGCATTCACAGCTCCAGAACTGTCTCGTTCTTCTTCAAGCTCTACGGCCTTTACGCGGTGCTCTACGGAGTGCTCTCTGCCATGATCTTCGGAGCGCTGATATATGGCTACTCTGATATCAGGATTTTAGGGGTACCGCTGTGGAGCTCATTCTTTGCTGGCCTCGGCTCGTCTGCCCAGATACTCACTGGAGTTGTGGACGATCTCCGGAGAGAGGGAATGGTGGTCAGGTACAAGCGGATCTGGTACACGACGATACCACTTCTCAGCATGATATTCGGCTACATGGCGTACCTGCTCTTCAGCAGCGGTCTCATCGCTTTCAATGTGAAATCCGATGACACCATCTTCTCGACAATGCTCATATGCTTCCTCACAGGATTCATGACCAACTGGCTGATCAACAGGCTCTCGAGCCTATCCGAGAACATGTGATGTGCATTAATTAAAATATAAATACACTGTATATCATTTAACCTAAAATAAATTATTATGATTTTTGGACTGGTCTCTCCGTTTTGTGCTCGAATTGACGAGCTTTCTCGAGCTTGAATCATTGAGGCCTGCAACCGTCATCCATCCAGCGGATTTTGAATCTCTCTCTTGGATACCATAAGCACCCAGTAATCAAAGCCTCCGACAGGATGGACAGCCTTTTGGGGCCCGATGTTCAGTGACATAAAAACCATGATATACTGCATGCGATTGTTTCTGATGATACGGGTGATCGATCCGGTCGAAGATGGCTCACGCCTGAGCTCCCCATAATTTAGGCATAGCTGATTGGTTTTCGATAGCTATAGTAGAAATGTGTTTATACTATTTGTGCCTAAATGATCATATGAAGTCGTCTCGAAACTATAAATACCTCTTTCTGACACATTATCAATCGTGAAGTTAGATGGAATTTAAAGAGCTG
>NZ_JAOAKP010000088.1 GCF_026419855.1 Methanothrix sp. | reverse complement strand
TACAGAGATGAACAGACCTCTGGGTTTCGATTTCGAGGCTGATATCGTCCAAAATAAACACATTTGGGTGAGCCAGCTCATTGGGATCAACTCAACAAAGGTAGACTACCACAAATAGATTCACAAATCTACTGCTTCAGAAGCAAAACGCGGGCAGAAATATCTAGGCTCTAAAATAACTCCTCGTCCTGAGTGTAGCTCTTTCCAAGCCTCAGCGCGATCTCGGCCTTCTCAAGCTCCCTGCCGAGGTATGCAGCATGATCCAGTCTGCTCACCAGGTTGAGCTCTATCACCGTGTCAAGTATCTCCCTGGCAGTCCGGCCCTTTATCACCATGTGATCATGCACGGCCACAATCTCATTCCCGCACAGTCCTATCCTGAAGGACCCTGCCGGATCTGCGACGAATTTCTGGCTCTGCCTCGCCTGCCTCACCTCCAGATGGGCTGGAGGCACAACCCCTGGACGGGGTCGTTTCTCCTTCAGGATGAGGAGATCCCTTCCCAGATCCTTCGGGGGGCTCCGCCTCTCGCGAGCAAGCGCCATCATCTCCGCAGCCCTTCTGAGCTCCCTGACGCTTCCCTGCGCCTTCCGGCTGTACTCAGGGGTGAATAGAATGGATGCGCCGATCTCCTCTCCGATGGCGGCGAGTATCGCGTTAGCTCCCTGGCTGTCAGCATCTATGAGCTCTGTCACATTCCCCACACCGAGGAAGAGAGGCATGTCTGGATGGGCCCTTCTGAAATCGATGTATCTCGCTATTGATTCCGCGAGGCCGCCAAGGGGGGGCGAGAGCACTGGATCTGCGATGACGGTAAGCCCTAGCTCGAGCGCATCGCTGATGTTTCTCTCCAGCGTGGTCTCGGGCCCGGGTATGACAACAGCCGGCACATCTCTATCCAGAAGTGCATCAGCCACAGCGTGAATGTTTCTTCCATCAATACTCAGAACCAGATCCGCGCCAGCATCAACCCCTGCCAGTATCAGCTCCGGCCGGAGCGTGTCTATGCTCACTGGAATCTCCGAAACTCCTCTCGCGATCCTCACCGCCCTCCCGACATCATCCGGAATGGCATCGAGGGGCAGGCCGAGATCGATCATGTCAGCGCCCTGGGACTCATAGTATCTGATCCTGTCCTCCAGAGATCTATCATCAAGTCGGGTAGCATCCACGATCTCCGCGAGGACCTTCATCCTGCTCCCGCCGCCTACCCTGACGCCGCGGACAACGATGGGAGAGGGCGCTTTCAGCTCGATCCTTCTGAGCATCTCCTCCTCATTTCGGGCGAGACGTTCCGCTATAAGCGCGCAGGCTGGCGTCCTGTTTGAGAGCTCCAGCTCATCTATGTGGTCCAGAACATAGGTTATATCTGCAGCGTTCTTGGGACCGAGCCTGATCTTCGTGTCGAGCTCCCGCTCCACATCGCTGAAATCCGATGTTATGAGCCCGGGGATCATGATGAGATCATATCCACTGGGAGCCGCTCTCCTCACATGCTCCGGAGTTATGAACGCAGCTATATCCAGATCCAGGACGAGGACATCAGCAGGCACCCTGGCAGAATTTGCCGCTCTCCTTACATCATGCTCTGCCAGCCTGCCCGTCAGAAGCAGTACCTTCATGAAGCGACCTCTCAGGTGCATCGGAAGCTCCGGTCTTCAGGCCAGAGCCGATGTGCTGGAGGATCTCTGGACTGATCCAGGCGAATCGCCCTCGGAGCACCTCGATTTCTCTCGATACTACCAGATCTCCTGACGGCGGCGCTTTTCGCAACTCAGTGGATGAGCATCATCTCGCTATGTATCTCGGCATCTCGTCGACCTCTATGACAAACGGCTCGTAGGGCTCTATGGTGTTTATCCTCCTGACCCGGCCGATGCCGAGGAACTGGAGCTGGGCTCTCGCGGCCTGCGACTCGATCTCCTCATAGAAGAAGTCGTTCGACTGTATCATCCTGTGAGTCATTATCTGGATCTCATTGACCCTTGCAATCACTCCAGGCGTGCCATTTACTATATCCTTCAGGCTGGCCTCTGTCACGAAGATCCTGTCTCCCGGGTTCACGCCTCTCAGGGAGAAGAAGTTCAGCGGAGATCTGATCTCGACCGTTCGCACACGATTATTAACCAGGTCCTTTATGACGTTCCTGGAGATTCCGGTTAGCGCTACACAGATCATCAGCATCACCCGTACATCGGGAACTCCTTTGCGGTGGCCTCCTCGGCACTGGTCTTAACCTGTGCTGCGAGCTGCTGCATCTGCATCTCTATCTCCGCAGCTCTCTCTAGAAGCTTTGCAGTGCTGACGTTCAGCCCGTATATCTTGTTGAGCGCATCTATGGTTGCCGCCGCGGATCTCGGGTCAGGCTCATCGCTCATCGTCTCCCCGAGCAGGCAGACAGCTGGTATCCCCTTCAGCCTGCACTCATTCATTATGGACCCTGAAATGCCTGCTATCGTCCCGAGCTCGAATATCTCCGTCACACCTCTGAGCTTCTCGAGCAGCTCGGCATGTGATGCCGCGCCGAAGACGCGCCTCTGATCCGTCATCAGCGTTATCCCGGCGAGGCACACGATCTCTCTTGTCTTTATGGAGGCCGCCCATCTCACAATCTCCCTGCTCATATCGTATGAGGCAAGGGGATGTATCGGTATGTCTGACGTGAGCAGTATCAGATCCATATCGTCCCGCTCGTAGATCCGGACAGGCATGTTTACGACGCCTCCGAGCAGCACCGCAAGAGGCGGGAAGTATCTTGAGGTCATGGCTCCGAGATAGCGCATTTTGAGCTCGTGGATCATGTACTGGCTCGCGATGTTTCCGACCAGACCGATCCCCGGAAATCCCTCTATTAGAAGCGGGTTCCTGCAGCGTGGCTCCCTCTCCAAGATAACCTGCACAGGATCGTGGTACATGCGTGTATTTGTTGATCTGATATGAGATAAAATCTTCTGATGAGGTCACTACCTGTAGCCGCAGCAGAGCCAGAGAGTGGAAGCAAGAAATCAGACACGGCTTATCCCTGCGATTAGGCGAATCTGCAAACATGCGGAAAGAGGCGAAACCGACTGCCTTTGGTTGCGGAGTTCGCCGCGCCGACGATCTGCCCGTATGATCCCAGGAATTTCAGCAAGGAGGTGCGGGCTGAGAAAGAAGATGGAGGGACAGCTTCAGCCCGCGGCTAGTAAGACCGGCCGCCCATTAGCACGGATATTGGTAATACTATTTAAGTTTTGTGTAATAAAAAAGATGACTTATTAACAATTTATTCGCGTGGATAATTCTCACTTACACCGATGGCCCTCACACGTACATATCTCCGCGCTCTATCTCTCTGGATGCCTTCTTCCTCAACGACTCCGCCAGCCGCAGGTAGTACTTCATGGTGTCCGGCGTCACAGATGGGCCGATCTCGCGAATTGCGGCGAGGAAGTGCCTCTGCTGGACGTGCTCCGAGCTCATGCTCTCTCTGAGCGCTAGGCGGCCTGCCTTTCTGCATATCGCTGCTATATCCGCTCCGGTGTAATGCTCTGTCATCTCAACAAGCGCATCTATATCGACATCGGGAGCCAGCGGCATGTTCTTCGTATGGACCTCGAAGATCTTCCTTCTGGAGGGCTTGTCAGGCACGGGCACGAGTATCAGCTCGTCGAATCGTCCTGGCCGCAGAAGCGCAGGGTCCACGATGTCTGGGCG
>NZ_JAOAKP010000087.1 GCF_026419855.1 Methanothrix sp. | reverse complement strand
TTTTGTGATAACGTCTCCAGCTATTGATTCTGATCTACTCTCCACGCATTCCTGGAATCGTCTTCTGCTTGCGGATTCTAAAGACTTATCCAACACAGCATATCCTGACGAAACCCTGAAACCCTGGATATGCATACATGATGTGATGAGATTCAAAAAGTTCCTCCGGCTCGCGTTCGGCCTGCTGCTGGTAGCGCTTCTGCTCCACAGGGTCGGACCTGCCGAGGTCGCGCGAGCGATCCTTTCCGCAAAACCTGTGTATGTTCTCATGGCCATCTCTCTCTACGCAATCACATTTCTAATTCTATCAACAAGATGGAGGATGATACTTCACGATATGGGAGGGGATATACCCCTGAAATCAGCATACCAGGCATTCGCCGGGGGGATGATACTATCAGACATCACACCCGCCAGGATCGGGGAGCTCTCGCGGCCCCTTCTTGTGAGAGACAGAATCGAGATGGGCAAGGGTCTCGCGTCGGTCGTACTTGACAGGCTCTCAGATATCCTCACGATGCTCATCCTCGGAGCATGTGGGCTGATCCTGTTCTTTCAGGAGATGACGATCGCAATCCCGCTGATGCTTGCGATCGTGGCTCTTACCTCAGCTGCGATCCTGCACAGCAGAAAAGCGATATCCAAGAGGCTGAGCAGCTCAGATCGCATGGCGCCAATCGCACTCTTCTTCGATTCCCTCACCGCCGTGAATGATATCATGTTCACCATGACAAGATCCGTTCTCCTGACCGTCATCGCCTGGGTCACACATGCTCTGAGGGTGTACATCCTCGCGAGCTCGGTGGGCCAACAGCCATCGCTTCAGATGTTATTTCTCATGCTCCCACTCGTCAGCGCCCTGTCTCTCATACCTGTGAGCATATCAGGACTGGGACTGGTCGAGGGAGGCATGGCAGCACTCCTCGCCTCACAGGGAGTTCCGGCATCAACCGGCCTCTCGATAGCGTTCATGGATCGAATGGTTACTGTGACTTTCCACATCATCGCAGGTGGACGTGCGGCATGCAGAGTGCTTTAGCAGAGTCGAGACCGCTGTCAAATCCTGCAGAATGAAAATAGTATCTGCATGCAATATTTCAGCAGGATAACAGATCCAGACAGCTCACCTGCAAAATCCTGCTCCCTCTGACCGTCACGCTCTGTAGTATCTTATCAGCTCGGCGATACCGCTCTCCAGGTCGTGCTCAGCCCGGAACCCGAGAATCTCCATGGCAGCTCTAATATCCGCCAGCGTGTGCTGCACATAGTTTCTTATCGGATTCTCGACGTATCTCGGCCTCATCTCAACTCCGAGCTTACTGCCAAGGATGTGTATCACATCGTTGAAGCTGTGGGCCCTGCCTGTGCCGACGTTGAGCACACCATTGTAATCTGAATCCATCGCGAGGATGAGCGCTCTCACCACATCCTTGACGTAGATGAAGTCCCTGGTCTGCGATCCGTCTCCGTAGATTATCGGTGTCTCGTTTCTCATCATGCCCCACAGGAACTGGGTGACCATGTTCGCGTATTTCCCCTTCGACTCCTCCCTGGGGCCGTACACGGAGAAGAACCTCATGCCCAGGGAGCTGACGCCGAAGAGCTTTCTGTAGAGCTCTGCGATCCGCTCCATCGCGAACCTGGCCTCTGTGTAGTAATCCGTGACCTTTATCGTCATATCCTCGCGATGTGGCGGCTCGAGCCCGTTGTAGAGGGATGATGTGGATGCATACACCACCCTGGCATCACACCTGCGCGCGAGCTCCATAACCGCGACGAACCCATTGAGAGCCTCGCCCACAAGAAATGGGTTCTCCCTGTACATCGGGGAAGATGAGGGTATGCCGAGATGGAAGATCATCTCGGCATTGACATCCAGCCGCGGGATGTCGTTGCAGCTCATCGTCACGATCTCGACATCGAGACCCTCAAGGTTTCTCAGGCTTCCCGTCTGGAGGTTGTCCAGAACGATCACATCCTCGCCCCTCCTCACAAGCTCCTCGACCAGGTTGGAGCCGATGAATCCAGCACCTCCGGTGACGAGAGCGGTCAATAAAACACCTCTGTCTCAGGTCACAGATCAGTGGCATCCGCAGCCGTAATCATGCTCGTGATGGCCGCACCCGCAGGACTCCTCGCCGGGACCGTAGATGATGAACCCCCTCCCGATCTCAGGATCATCGATGAAGTCGATTATCGTCTCGCTCAGTATCTCGGCATCCTCAGGGCTCATGTGTATCGTTATCCCGTTGCTCTCGAAGAGAACATCATTCTCAGATGGATCCGTAACAGCAAGACCGTAGTTCGCGCCTGTCTCATCGATCGCTGCGAGAAACATCCTCACGACCTTCCCCGGAACGAGATGCTCCTTCATGACCATCGCGGCCGCGTCTGTGATTTCTATCATGAGATGAAGGTCTGAGAGGATGTATATTAATACATTCCCAGGCTTGAAGAACGCACGCGATACCGATGTATGCCTCCAGCATCAGTCGCCCTGAAGATCAGCCCTGAAATACAGCCGACAGAAAAGCCACAGCCCTTTCAGGGCTCAGCGCTGAAGATGTGATCGCTCGATGCCCTGCTTCTGTCCCATGCCGGCGGCCTCCAGCTCTCCGACCCGCCCCCGACATCGCCGCCGAAGCAGCACTCGAGCCGTGGTATCGATAGATCTGGCTGACTGAAGCTCTGGCCCATCGTGATGTTCAGGGTTATTGTATGCTGGCCCATGTAATCCTCGTACATGGCAAGGTTGTTCGATATGCGGCCGTATTTCCGCTCGTCCTCCTGCCGCATCACCCCCAGATGGCTGAGCACGCCGATGGATGACATGCCAAGCTTGAACCGGGTCGATCTGTTCTGACGGAGGTCCACATCAAGAGAGCCTGGCTTGATGGATGCATCAACCATCGTTCTGGTGACGATTGCCTGATACCCGCTCTCACGGGTCAGCTTCCAGGAGTCGATCCTTGTCGCGACCACGTCCCCGTTGTTGTTGAACGTCTCCGCACCCCTGATACCCTTTCCCTTATATGAGATCCTTTTGTTATTCCCGTAGAATGCCCTCCAGTACTCATCCACAGTGAGTTCTGCAGAGCTGCGGGTTACGAATTTCTTTTCCTCTTCGGGCTTCTCCTCGTCGGGGATGGTCACCTCCTGCGCGTTGATCTTTATGTACACAGGCCCCTCCCGGGCGGTCAGAAACTGCTGCTCAGCGAACCCCAGCGTGCCGTTGCTGGATGACCACCGCTCTTTTGCCTGCACACCGACAAAGCCATCTATGCTGCTGTACTTCCGGAACGTTCCTGTTCCGGATGCATAGCTGGTATCTGAGAAGGTTGTGTTCAGAATAGAGCGGTGAAGCTCCCATGTGGTGGAATCCACGGATGCGATGATATCATAGCCCATCTTGGATTCGGAGGGATAGATAGCAGAGACAACAATAACCAGAAATGCAGCTGCCAGTATCCCCCTATCCAGACCCATCCCACCCAGGTTTTGATTTCAATGCCTGATGTCAAATATTCTGATACACCAGAGTACTACTATGAGTGGCATCGTAAAACTGATGCATCAGATACACTTCTCGGCTTTAGATTAAATCTTTAATAATGGTGGAGAATAAATATCTTTTGGTGGAATTGTTGAAGTGTCGATTGTCTATCTAAAACGCATGGAATTGTGGATAAAAAGCGCAAAAGCAAAAAGTCTGCCCCTGAACCTCAACGATGGCAGGCTGCCCATTCACCTGCATATCATCTAAAAAGCACGCTACTTATAAATGAAGTGAAGCCCATGTTCATCAGGAAATAATCACCTGATGATCCCCCAGATGCGGAGCTTGTCGTGCTGGTCGCTGGAATTGAGAGTAAAGATGCCCGATTTTCCATCTGATAATATGCAGTTGTTGGGCTTATTCCGCTGCTTGTGGGGTATTCGCTGCAGAACTCGCTGATCTTTTCGTTTACCAGAGTTTTATAGGAGTCTAGTCCTGAGGGCACAGGAGATTCTTTGACCTCAACAGTTCCTGGAGGCTGTATCTGCTTGG
>NZ_JAOAKP010000086.1 GCF_026419855.1 Methanothrix sp. | reverse complement strand
GCGGTACAGTGAGCTCTTTAAGAGACAGCTTGGGGATGAGAGGATCAGCGAGCTCGTCGATTTCATCAACACACGTCTGCCCACAGAGGTGATAATGTTTGATATCTCCAAGGCAAGCGATCTCACATCTGCTGAGAAGATCGCCGAGGTCATTTACCGGAGACTCCTTTCGCACCTCGGCTACGCGATAGATTACAATATTGCAGAGCTTGAGATCCAGCTCGAGAGCGAGGGGATGCTGGATGAGTTCGTCCGTTTGTGCAAGGAAGTGAACGGCAAGGAGTGGAGGATCGCCAGGAAGGGGGCGATGAAGCTCAATGAGGCCTCTGCGATACTGCACAGAATGAATCCGGAGAAGTTCCCCCATGCAGATTCTTGGGTGAGATCGGTTCAGGGCAGATGCCCAATGATAACTGTTGAGCTGGTCGTGGAGCGCGCATTCGAGCTCACTAGCCGGAGGCGTCCCGGAAAGGCGCTGTTCCTCATAATCGACGAGGTCGGGCAGTACGTTGCGCGCAATGTTGACAGGATCGAGGATCTGCGGGCAGTGGTCGAGGAGTTCGGGAAGAGGAGCAAGAACCTGGTGAGGGCGAAGAAGGCCATCGCTCCGGTCTGGATCGCCGTGACATCGCAGGAGAAGCTGGAGGAGGTTGTGGCGGAGCTCGACTCGAAGAGGATCGAGCTCGCCAAGCTTCAGGACAGGTTCAAATACCGCGTTGACCTCGCGCCAGCGGACATAAGAGAGGTTGCGAGCCGCAAGGTTCTCGCAAAGAAAGAGGAAGCTATACCGGTGCTCAGGGAACTGTTCGAGAAGTACCAGGGGCAGATCAATCTCGGATGCAGGCTTGAGAGGACGACGAGACGGAGCGAGGTCACTGAGGAGGAGTTCATCCAGTGCTATCCGTATCTCCCGCACTTCATCGACATATCGATCGACATAATGTCCGGCATACGGATGCAGCCAGGCGCGCCAAGGCATCTGGGCGGGAGCAACCGCACGATAATCAAGCAGGCATACGAGATGCTCGTTAATGAGAGGACAGCGCTGAAGGAAAAGCCCATCGGAGTGCTTGTCACGCTCGACAGGGTCTTCGACCTTGTTGAGGGCAACATATCGTCAGAGAAGAAGAAGGACATAGATGATGTCCGGAAGATGAAGGATGAATGGGCGCTGAGGGTTGCAAAGGTGATATGCCTCCTGGAGTTCGTCAGGGACCTGCCACGGACAGAAGAAAATATAGCGGCATGTTTGATGGATGAAATCGGCGCTCCAAAACCTCTGGAGAATGTGAAGGCAGCTCTGGAAGTCCTGCAGAAGGCGAAGTTCATACGGAGCTCAGAGGACGGGTGGAAGCTCCAGACCGCGAAGGAGAAGAGCTGGGAGACTGAGAAAAGAGGCTACGCTCCCAAGCCCAAGGACAGGAGGGAGATCCAGAAGCTTGCCATTTCTGCAATCTTTGACGATGCGGGGCTCAGGAGCTACAGCTACGAGAGCCGCAGGACGTTCAAGCTGGGTGTCTCTTACATCAATGAGAAGCTTGTGGATGGGCGGATACAGCTCTCAGTGCGGAGCTGTGATGATCGCTCATCGCTCCAGAAGGAGATCGAGCATATCAGGGATGAGAGCCGGCATGACGAGCACAAAAACGAGATCTTCTTTGTGTTCCCACTAGACACAGAGATTGACGATCTGGTAACAGAGATCTTCCAGTCAAACGAGATGGTGAAGAGGTACGATCAGCTCAGATCACAGAACAGCATCGCTCCGGAGGATGCGAGGCTTCTGGAGGATGAGAGGAGGGTTCTCGAGCTAAAGCGTGCGAGGCTTGTGGATAAGATAAAAGCTTCCCTGATGGACGGTGCATTCGTCTTTCGCGGCATACCAAAGGATGCCTCTGATCTGGGCAGGGATTTCAGGGGCGCACTCAAAAAGCTGCTCGACGATCACATACTCGACCTATATCCAAAGCTGCCCCACTGGGCGTGGAACCTGGAGGGGGATGAGGCTGAAAAGCTTCTGAAGGCAGCGAACCTGAATGGCCTTCCTGCGATATTTTACAGCGAGCCCGGGCCGGGTCTTCTTGTAAGAGACGGCCTGAAGTATGTGCTCAACACCCAGGCAGAGGTCGCGAGGGATGTTATGGATTATCTCAACGAATGGCACAGATACGGTGAGCAGGATAGATTGCTCGGGAAGGCGCTTGAGGAACACTTCTGCGGCATCGGCTACGGCGGGGATCTGGACATGCTCAGGCTGGTTCTGGCCGTGCTTTTCAGGGCGGGTGCAATCGAGGTCTCATTTGAAGGGAGGAGTTTTGATTCATACAAAGATGATGCGAGCCATGCTGCGTTCACGAACAACAAGACGTTCAGGAACGCTCGCTTCACTCCAGCCGAGGATGTGGATGCAAAGAGTCTGGCCAGGGCGGCGCTGAGACTGGAGGAGATCACCGGCGAATCTGTGGATGTGGACAGGAACGCCATAGCATCAGCATTCAATGAGTTCGCATCCCGTGAGCTGAGGGATATGCAAATCCTTGCGGAGCGGCTGAGGATGAACAAGCTTCCCGGCGTGGATCGCATAGAACGGCTGAAGGATGATCTTGAGGGGTTGCAGAAAAGCACTGCGGGGGAGATCGTCAGAGTGCTTTCAGATGGCGATGATCTGAAGAAGCATCTGGAGATGGCGAGAGCCATAAAGAGCAGTGTAAACGAGAAGCTCATCGATGAGGTGAAGGAGGCCAGGCGGGCGCTTGAGATCTGGAGCGATGTGGGCTCGAAGCTTGGCGATGGTGAGATCAAGAGCATGGCTGGTATTCTGAAGGCGATTCTCGAATCGGAAGATCTCTACAGCCGACTGAGTGAGATGAGGCTCGCGTCCTCTGAGATATCCCAGAGGTACAGGGAGATATACGAGAAGCTGCACGCCTCTCGAGGTGAGGCTTTCACAAAGCTTCTCGAGAATATCAGGAGCTTACCGGAATGGGAGCGTGCAGACGATGAATGCAAAGCGAAGATCCAGAGCGAGCTTGAGCGGAAGGTCTGTGAATTCTCTGACATATCTGACCGCTGGGTGTGCGCCAGATGCGGGGCCAGCATCAGGGAGATGGACGCGGAGATCATGGCGCTTCCGGAGATCAGGTCCAAGATGCTGGAGAGGCTGATAAAATGTGTTAAGGGAAACGGTGAGAAGCATCTGGTGAGGGTGCGAGCCTCAGAGGTATGCAGGGAAAAGATAGAATCGCCTGATGATCTGGAGAGGGCACTCCAAACGCTCCGCGAGCATCTGATGAAGCTCCTGAACGAGAAAAAGATCATAATCTTTGAGTGAAATCCACGATGCGAAACACACAGAGCTCAGGACGTGCCAGCTCGAAGAAATTCGCCGATGTCTTTTTTGCTCAATACCATCCATCTACCGTCGCCGAATTCTTCTTTCAGTCTTTTATTTATCTTATCGAGAACTCTTTTATCGATAGGGACCGAGGAGTGACGTACGATGCAGCACTTGAAAACGATATTCATATCAATGGATCGCTTGCGCGGATCTCTTCCAAATTCCCTGAGCAGGGCCCGCTTTGTCTCAATGAGCTGGTCTGCAGCATCCTCATAGCCTCCACTCTTCAGCTCCACAAGGCAGAGAACAGCTGGGCCGCCACTCTTGTAGAAAACCGCAAGATCGCATAGCCTGCCATTATGCTCCAGATCCCTGCGGAAGGGGGACTCCGGGCCGCTGTCAAGCCTGAAGAAGAGGACCACCTCATCAGACTCGCGCCTTACACTTACCTGAACGCCATTCTCAGTGAAGCTGTTGCTTTGAAGCAGGCATCTGGTGAGCAGCGTGTTGAAGGGCATCCCGACCCCTACAGCTCGAAGTAAAGCTGAGATACTCGATCAGATACATTCCCAAAGGTTCCGACATCTATCATGCCATCCTCTGAGAGGGCGTTTACGGCTGTGCCGTCCTCGAAGCGATAAACAGAGACATTCTCCTTGGAGATAAAAGACGCTGAGGTCTCCAGGTAGAACTTCTCCGCCAGCTCCTTCCTCTTCATTTCGGCAGCCTTCATTATGTTGATGAGATGATCGGTGATGTAAGGGC
>NZ_JAOAKP010000085.1 GCF_026419855.1 Methanothrix sp. | reverse complement strand
TTCCCAGCATCCCTTCCAAACTCAGTAAATCTTCACCTTGTAGTTTCCATAAACCTCTCTATCCTTCAGATCCATGAACGGCATACCTGTCGTGCCCTCGAGCGTACCTGGATAGAAGAGTATGATCGTCACCATTGTGCGCCCGTGCATCTCGTTCAGCAGCCTCGACATGGGATATATCGCCGGAGCCATTGAGGCAGCTCTTATCAGAAATGCAACATCCTTCTTCGGATCGAGATCTATGAGCTGATTCGCGAGAAGATCGCTCAGAGGCATGTAATCCGGATCTGTGAGATACGTACTAACCTGCCTCTGCGCCTCCTCGAAACCCATGCTCCTCTCGAGCTCTATAAGCACATCCATCCCCTCAGACTTATCTATCGCCTCCCAGAGCAGCTCTGCCAGCGAGATCATCCTCACGTTCTTTCCATGATCTCTAAGCCTGCTGGCCAGCAGATTCACCTCTCTTCTCATCATCCATTCATCTGCAGGCCTGTACCAGAGGATGGCGAACGGCATATCGTGATAGACGCTGACCCTAGGCGGATCGGCTGTGAGGTCGCTCTCAAGCAGCTCGATGCGCTCTTTCAAGGATAACATGTGCGTACTCCTCCATCGACTGAGCCGGGAATGAGATCCTTATAACAGATCCAGCCGCCTGATAGTTCAGAAGATGCTGCTGATGAGCCTCCATGAAGTGCATCTCCACAACATCACCCTCCATGAAGAACAGCAGCCATTCCTCGCTCTCCAGCAGGCGCCTGCCAGACGGCTGGATCCTGCTCAGATAAAATGCGATGTAAGCAAATGCGTCTGTGGGCAGATACGCACCACATATCCGCTTCTCCCTCGATCCACTCAGAACCCCGAAGTCTCGCGCTGCAGCGAGCAGGCCGGACGCTGCCCTCTCTATTGTCGAATCAGACCATTCGCTCACCATCTGACCTGCAGAGAGCTTCTCCCTTATCCAGGCAGCCGCATCGTCTGAATCCACATTCACAATACCTCGGCGATACCTCGGCCAGAGCATATCGATAACGAAGTCGTGGATGAGGGGATCCGACATCGCTGTGTGGAAGTACAGTACGCGGTCCAGAGATCCTGAGGGATATCCTGCCCCGACGAGCGCCACGAGAGCTCTTGTGACATCCTCTTCCGTCAGGTACCGCTGCCTGAATGCGTCCAGTATATCCCCAGCTCTGGAGCGCGATTGCTTCCCGAGAATGTTGCACTTCAGGAATCTATCCAGGTTCTCGCGTATGGATAACGAGTTATTCCATCTCCCCAACAGGGTCTTCGTCTCGTCCAGCAGCGCTCCGGCCTTCAGAATCCTGCTGGAGTATCTCCTCACCTCAGATCGCTGGAGCCTGCGCTTCGCTTCACTCTTCATTCTCGCTCCCCGCTCATGCCTTAAAAGCTAAAACTCATACGGCCTTCCTTCCTCCAAAGATACCACATTATCGAAGTTCTTCTCAAACCATTCCACGTGCTGCGTATGTACCGGCACTATGTGCTCCGGATCCACATGCTCAACAACCCTTCTTATGTCATCTCCGGATGCGTGGCCTGATGTGTGATATCGCCCGTTGAAGTGAAGCACACCGTCTCCATCGATGCCGAACCCCACGGACATCATGTTGAAATGCTGAATCCACCGCCAGAGGCGATTGAAGTCGATCTCCATCTCCTCGTTGAACGCCTCGCAGGCAGAGTAGATATAAGTCCCACCATCCGGCTTTATGTCCAGCAGGTTCTTCATATCCAGGAAGGAGAAGCAGAGAATATAGGCCTCAGGGTTCTTCCTGATGCTCAGATGATCCACATACCTGCTGGAGTAGTTCTTATCGATGACCTCCTCCCTCCACTTTCCTCTAGCGCTGGAGATCTCTTTGTAGATCCGCAGCGAGTCATCCATCGAGAAACTGCCGATGGATTGAAGGGCATGCATGAGGTAGGCATCCTTGGCCGTGACCACGAGCTCGCGGCCCGTCTTTCTGGCGATCTCCTGGAAGGATTCAAGCCTCTCGAAGTTTCGCGGAGAGAAGTCGGCGATCACCAGGCCTGATGAGCGCTCCACAGCATCCAGGCAGGCCTCAGTAACTGACTGCTCTGTTATACCACACCCCTCCCCGCCGATCTCACGTATCCGCGTGCCCTCAGTTATCAGCACAGATGCCTCCCGCGCGGCTCTGATGAACTCAAGGGTCTTCTCTCTGTTCCGCCCGTGCAGGCGAAAATCGCCAGTGTACGCTACAGTGGTATCACCTCTCAGTATGTAGGCTGTCGCACCCGGAACCGAATGATCGACTGGATGCGCGGACACCTCAAACGGGAGTTCCATCTCATCAACTGGCTGACACCTCCCAGGCTCCAGCCTTTTAGCTTTCGCAGAGTCCTGCCCGGGTCTTCTGGATAGGTACGAGATGAGCTCATCAGAGAGGTCTTTGGTGCAGCAGATATCTCTGCCGATGTAGCACGCATTGGGCTGGGATCCAAGACACAGCCCATGATCATTGCTCCTCCTGCGCGGTGATAGATAGACCATCTCCAGTTCGAGAGATGTATGGCCCGTATCCTGCATGCCCTTCATCATGACCAGGCTTTCCGGAGATGCCACCATGGGGATATCCGATCTGAGCATGCCGATGTTCCCGCAGTGGTCGAAGTGCGCATGAGTTACAAGAACCGCGGCCACATTCAAAGATGGATATGTGTGTACCTTCACATCAGCAGGTAGAAGGTCCTCGCGGTATATGTTGAGCCTTGGCAGGAGATTGAGGTATATCAGATCGTGAATGCCGCGAGTGTCCCTGTTCCTGAGAAACTCCTCATAAAATGCACTGTATTTGCTGAAGTTCTTTCCGAAGTCGAGGAAGACACCAGAACCATCCTCTTCAAGGTATATCTTGTTCCCACCAATGCCATGGCCGCCGTCGTAGACTGTTAGCGATGTCAGGCACCCTCCCTCCATAGATGACAAGATCCCTTTCGATTTTTAGGGTTTTAGATCCTGCTCTCCATTCGGGTTAATTACCTTTACTGCCTATGAACTCTTAATATTCTATTGCATGGTTCCACCATGGCATAACTTTTATCTCATGCTTTTCGCATCTGGAAGCGATGGTCAGCTACACGCTCGAGAACGTCACAGTTTACCCCGCTGCTGTCGTCAATGACACCATAGAGACAATAGCTGCGCAGAGCAGCAACAGCTCCCTCACGGTACTCTACAGCGCCCTGAGCAGGATAGATCCCATAGCGCTCATCGCAAACCTTGTGATAATAGTTGTAATCATCATCGGCACACAGATAGTCGCAAAGATCGCGGATCGAATGCTCCAGAGGTACTTTTTGAGCTTTGCTGACAGGATGCTCAAGAACAACATACTCAGAGCTGAGCATATCGAGGAGGAGCGGACCAGGACGTTTCATATCATAATAAGAAGGATCGTGGTCGCAGCGATCTACCTTGCCGGCATCGCTCTTGTCATACTTCAGATACCACAGCTGTACAGGATAGCTGTCGCGCTGCTCGCAGGCGCTGGCCTGGCAGGCTTGGCGATAGGCTTCGCAGCGAAGGATGCTCTCTCAAACCTCATATCAGGGCTGTTCATAGCGATCTTCCAGCCGATACGTGTCGGGGATTATGTCACCTTCCGCAACGACTACGGATATGTGGAGGATATCACGCTGAGACACACAGTCATATGCACCTGGGATAAGAGGAGGATTGTTGTTCCGAACAGCGTGATCTCCACAGAGGTCATAGTGAACTGGTCAATGCGGGATCCGGTGTCGGTGTGGACGGTTGATTTCCTGATACAGGACGCATCAATGATAGACAGAGCAAAATCTATAATCCTGGAGATCGCGAGAAGCCAGCCACACGTGCTGAAGGAGATGGAGATCAAGGTTCTTCTTGTGGAGAGCGGTAAGGACGGCAACAGGCTGCGCCTTTACTTCAACTCACCCAACCGGGATCTGGCGTTCGATACAGGATGTCAGATACTTGAGGAGGCGAAGAAGATCTTCATGAAAGAGGGGATAAGCTAGAGGATATTCAGAGGGAGTTCGAGGGTAGGTGAGAAGATCCACTCTTCGCACAGATCAACAAGATCAACACGGTCAGTCCAGATGCATGCAATCAGCAATGTGTTTGGATTGGGTACTATACTCCCTAAGCTCTGTCTGTTATACACATCTCCGAGCCCACGAGA
>NZ_JAOAKP010000084.1 GCF_026419855.1 Methanothrix sp. | reverse complement strand
TCCCACAGCTCCTTTCGAGACCGGACCGGTGATGTGAACCTCAGGCAGCATTACAACGTCTCCGGCTTTCAGCCTGTATGTCCGACCATCAACCGCTACCATCGGGGGCAGATCCACCAGGACCAGGACCGGATGATATATGAGACGTGCTCTCTCGATAGATTTGACATTCGCAATTTCTTCACGATGACCGGCAGAGGACCGGCATGTGACCTGCTCAGGACCGGCAAAATCGATAGCGGGACCGGCAGGACCGGCAGGACCGGCAATATCTCTCTCTCTATTCCTAGCATTCTCATTTTCTTCCTGCATATGATACAATATACCCCCTTCTTGCTGGTCCTGCTGGTCCTGATAGCGATTAAGCTGGTCCTCTGCTGGTCCTCTGCCGGTCCTCGTGCCGGTCCTCTCTGAAAAAGAAGGATTCGATCTTGAGGTTATGAATTGGGAGAAATACTCACCATCGAATATCATACCCTTCCAGATCCGGACCTTGTTCTCACCAATTATTCTGCGACCTCTCTCGAATCCTCTCCTCTCTATGAAGCTGTTGAAGATGCGGTCGCGGACGGGAACGGCGCGGACGGCCTGGCAGAATGTCAGGTAGTTCTGGTAGAGGTCTGAGCTCGGGTAAACAGCATACGGATCGTCCCGTACGTCTGCTTCTGCTATAAACAGATCTGCGAATGCGTCCATGCTGTGGCTCTGGTAGTCGTACTCCTGTGCAGCTTCGTCCTCCGTGTATTTCCGGTATATGCGTCTCGATGCAATCACATCGGGAGCTATCTTGATGAGCCTGTTCAGCAGTCCGGAGAGCTCTCCAGGAGACGTGATCTTCTGTTCCAGGAACGGATCGCGTTTGCGGTGGTGCGGTTCGGTGGGGTCGTCGACGAACTTGAATGGGAAATCTATCTTGATCAGTCTGCGTTTGAACCCGTAGCTGTTGTCCTCGAATCGCGGCGGATCGTTCGTGTCGAATATTATGAGGCACGTGGGATCGAACTCGATGGGTTTCTTGTACTTTTGATCCGCGTGGATGCGGTTTCCACCGGAGATTCGTTTGATCCAGTCGACCTCTTTCATGGATCCGCGCACTTCAGCGTTGATCAGGAACTTCTTGTTCATCAGATGCACGCGGTCGAACCTGTTGTCGCCGAGCGTCTCGATCGGCACATCGGTGATCTGGTGTGAACCGTAGAATGCGTATATGAGCTTCTCGAGCATCAGCTTCCCGTTCGATCCGGAACCGATCAGTGCGACGAAGTACTCGAATCTCAGGTCGGTGGTTTTCGCGGCCAGGATCTCGTAAACTGTCCGTATGTTATCGGGATCGCCGATTGAAGTCTCCAGGAACCGATCGATCTGTGGGCACGTGGCTCCGGGGTCGTACTTCACTTGAGCTTTCTGGGTCAGGTAGAACGTGGGGGAATGATCCATCACCTTCCCGGTCGACATGTCGATCACGGCGTTCTGGCAGCAGAAGTACGTCGGGTGCTGGTTGAAGATTGAGTATTCCTGACGCGTGCGTATGCGTATCTTGTGCAGCGTCTCAGCTCTGGCCCGGAGCGTGTATAGATCTCTGGCTACCCGGTCCAGCACGTCATCGATCATCCATTCGCTGTCCGGAACATAGATACCATCCCGATACACCCATATCCGGTCGTCTGGTGTGGACACCACCGACATGTGCTTCAGAATGGCATCAGCCGCTTTGTCAGGCGAGAATTTCAGTTTGGGCTGACCCAGATCGTCCGTACCGCTGACGATCGTCACATCTTCGATCGTGATATCGTTCACAGCCCGCCATTTTCGAGGCGGATGTCCGTCACGCGGATAGCTGCACATCTCCTGTCTGCATTCGTCCTCCACCAGTCTGATCTGCTTGAGGAGGTCGCATGACAGTCTTTCTTCGCTGCTGTATGCGACGTCGATCTCAGACCGAATGCAGTCGTCTGAGACGGTCGATTGCGTCCTGTTTCGCCACTCGATCAGCCTCTGTTCGGCTATCGGTTTTGATATCACGTGGTCTCGGAACAGCAGACATAACGCCCGTACGGCTTTGCGTGCGTCATGCCGTTTGCTGACGTCACGCGCGTTTGGACTGACCGCTTTCCCGATCGCTGTGATCAGTGCAGCTTCGTCCTCGGAGATATCGTGCACACCATCCTGCCACACCCACTCGAGACATGGTGGCACAAATCTCTCGTCGACACCCAGCCACTCCGTCAGTGCAAGTGGTGATGGTGGGGGTGTCGGGCATGAAGAACTTCCTGACATGCTATCGCCCCTTCACATTCTCGGGGTCACTCTCGGAGTCACGGAGCGTGGCATCCAGCAGCAGCAGATAACAGATCGCGTCTGTGATCTTCTCGTCGATGGTGCTGCTGTCAACATTCTCGCCCCGGTCGATCCGATTGACGATGTCCATAATCGATACAACGTGTTTTGTCCAGAATCCGATCAGCGCTCTTGCCGGGGAACATCCCATCACCTCCCCCGGCGCGACGGAACGCGTGCAGCATATCGTCGTCTTCAGCGTATTCGTTGGTTTTGTGATCCAGCACGCTGAGACAAGCATCGAGTCGCTGCCGGACGATCCTGCAGAGTTCGTCCCGATGCATTACGCGTCCCTCCAGAACACGAACTGTGTCTGACAGCGGCCCTTTCGGTCTATCACAACGCGTGTCTCGCGCCTGACAACCCCCCACTGGACGAGCTTCGTTAAGACTCTGAAAATTGATGCTGGATCGTGGTCGGGGAGTCGAGCGGAAATTTCGCTGAACAGAACAGCCCTGCTGCGATCGTTCGGAATGACCTCGATGATCAGATCGCGCAGTCGCGGTCCGTACGATACTGTCATTCCGGATCCCTCCAGTACACAGGCTCAGCGCGTTTGCCATGACGTGCAGACCGGATCAGCCCGTCGTACTGCATCGCACGCAGCAGGTACTGAAGCTCGGAGAACTCTATGTCCGGATGCATCGCTCTTATCCTGGAGAACGGGATGGCGTTCATGACACCGACGGGAATCGAGTAGTAGAGCGCGCCACGAGTACCGAACCCTCTGATTGTCGCCAGGATTGTTGTGACATATCTCGTGAGCATATACTCGCGTCTGGAGAGACCGAACATCACGAGCTCATGTTTTCTGAGTGTTTCCAACCTGGCACGGATCTGCTTCGAGCTTGTTCCAAACGCTTCCGAGAGCTTCTGTGTCGACACTGCTCCATGTGCGTAGAGGTACCACAGAATCTCCATGTCCTCGTCCGGGATGTCCGGATAGAGGCACAGCGCAGCCTGCAGGATCTTTCTGGCGTCGGTCACGTCTGCTCACCTCCAGAGATCCGGAGCTCCCTGACGCATTCCAGACGCACGGAATGCTCCCCGTTGCGTTTTCTGAACCCGCGGAGATCGGCGATGAACCGTATGCGGTCGCCGGGCCGGAGCTCGTAAAAGTCTGGTATGGAGGCGTATGCACGCCAGTTGAGCCAGACGTGGTCCTCCTCGCCGTTTGGAATACGGATGTCCCGCAGGAGCGCATGTCCTCTCCAGCCGCGGTGCACAAATGTGCCCTCGACGTGGACAGATTTCACTCCACGTGAGAGCAGCGCGTAAAGATCGGGTTTCATGTCCGCTCCCTCCTGCGAAGCTCCTCGGCGATTTCACGGAATGATTCAGTGGCCTCCCACACGGAAACGTGACGGCACTGATGCGATCGACCTACCCGTCGCANGAGGCCGTGCAGTCTCATCCGCTGCAGCAGCGCCGCTTTCTTCTGCTTCGATAGCGTGGAGAGCTGTGGAACATCTGCAGCAGCGAAAGCACCATCAGTGGGGATATATCTGAAAACAGACCAGTACATCATAACGAATTTGAACGTACCCGACGCGCCTGGCATTCCGTTTCCCTCCTGCGGAGTTCCTCGGCGATCCTCCAGAACAGTCCGGTCGCTTCCCACACGGCGTGGTCACCGGGCCCGACATCGACACGCCGAATGAGCCCGTGCCACTGGAGCCTCATCAGCATGCGATGGCTGATCCGAGCGTGTTTGAACTCGAACCTGCCCTTCGGGACGTGCTTGAGCTCGGACCAGTACGCTCGCACGAACTGGTATGCGCTGTTGGGGAACGTCACGGTCGCTCCCTCCTGCGCATCCACCGCTCTGCAAGAAACGCCCCAGCGAGGGCGAGCGCATACATCACCAGGAAAACCAGCAGTGCGATGATGAGTGTGGACATCACGCACACCTCCGCTTCGTCCTGGAC
>NZ_JAOAKP010000083.1 GCF_026419855.1 Methanothrix sp. | reverse complement strand
AGGTGAGACGGAACTGTGGCGAATGATGCTGCTTTTCTTAGAAGATAACTGTGCCATTACCCACAAATATTCAGTATGCTGCGGATCCATATGCCTAAATATGGAGAGCTTAGGCTCGAAGTTATGAGCGGTGTTCCCAAAGGAGCATGGCCGCATGCCAATTGCCCAGCGAAGTAAAGAGCAGCGACATCCACAGGGCATGGCTGATGGCAAGCTTTAAAGCCTGGAGGGTATGATTAGAGGCCATGCGCATAATAGCGATATCGGCTCTGCTCATGCTTTTTGTGCTCGCCGGAGCCGCTCATGCTGGCTGCCCCACAGGGACAGGCGGCGTGAACTGGCTTGGTGGTTATGAGATAGGATCAGATACAGGCACGCCAGTCGGATTCGAGAGACCGAACATGGGCATGCCGAAACCCGTAACAAAGCCAGACATGTCGATGCCTGAGCCAGGGCCGGTAAAGACGACCAGCGCGACAGGCAATGCTTCTGCAGCAAATGAGAGCAACAGGACACCAGAGAGCACCAGTGCTGTGGAACAGCGGGCGCAGATCAACCTGAGCGGGAGCTGGAGCATGAACCTCTCCGACGGCAGACACGTGGAGCTTCTGCTGTACCCTGTTGGCACAGTCTTCTACGGTACAGGCAGCCTGATAGAGGGGAACTCGACGATCCCGCTCAAGGCCAGGGGCTCTGTGGGAGAAGATGTGCGCCTCGACCTGATCCAGGTGTTCGATGGCGAGAAGTACAGGGAGAATGTGCTCTACAAGCTGACCCTGGTGCAGGAGAACAATACGATCACAGGAAGCTACAGCAGGTTCGGCACCAATGGAGATGCAGCTCTCGTGACCGGCACTGGCACCGTCACAGACGTAGTGCACTCGTGATATCAATCCTTTTGATCAATCCTTTTTATTAGCGATCTGCCGCTCATCGAGCTGGGCTTCTCTATGCCAAGCAGCTCGAGCATCGTGGGCGCGACATCCGCGAGGATTCCGTCGTCTCTGAGCCCCTTGACTTTATCGCAGCCTACCAGGATGAAGGGCACCCTGTTGGTCGTGTGCGCTGTGTGCGGCTCTCCTGTGCTCCTCTCCACCATCTTCTCCGCGTTCCCGTGATCTGAGGTTATGAGAGCGACTCCACCTCTGGAGAGAACCACATCGACGACAGCGCCAACGCCGCGATCGACAGCCTCAACAGCACGCACAGCTGCCTCATATATGCCGGTGTGCCCGACCATGTCAGGGTTGGCGTAGTTCATGATCACAACATCGTAAACGCCGGACCTGATGCGCTCCACAACTGTGGATGTGACCTCCGGCGCAGACATTTCAGGCTTCAGATCATACGTCGGTATCTTCGGAGATGGTATCAGGATCCTGTCCTCGCCGGGGAACGGCTCCTCCCTCCCGCCGTTGAAGAAGTATGTGACATGCGCGTACTTCTCCGTCTCTGCTATCCTGAGCTGCGTGAGGCCGGCCTTGCTCAGGACCTCGCCCAGCGTCTCCTTCAGGTACTCTGGAGGAAATGCGACAGGAGCGTCGATGCTCTCATCGTACTGTGTCATGCAGATAAAAAGCGGCCTGAGATACCTGCGCTCAAACTCCCTGAAATCGGGCTGCACGAAAGCTCTGGTTATCTGGCGTGCGCGATCAGGCCTGAAGTTGAAGAAGATTATGCTATCTCCCTCCCGGACGATCCCGTGGGGATCGATCACGGTTGGTTTGAGAAACTCATCGGTCTCGCCCCGCGCATAGCCCATGCGAACTGCTTCCTCTGCGCTGGCTGCCTGGATCCCCACGCCCTCTGTCATGGCCCTGTATGCAGCCTCGGTCCGATCCCAGCGCTTATCCCTGTCCATCGCATAGTAGCGCCCGGAGATGGTGGCGATTCTCCCGATTCCGATCCGGGCGAGCTTCTCCTCGAGCTGTGATACGTAGATCAGCGCGCTCCTCGGCGGGACGTCCCTGCCATCGAGTATGGGGTGCACATATACCCTCTCGACCCCGAGCTCCTTCGCCATGTCGAGGAGCGCAAAGAGATGCGTGATGTGGCTGTGAACGCCGCCATCCGAGAGCAGGCCCATGAGGTGCAGGTTTCTCCCCGAGTCCCTCGCATTCACCATCGCATCGACAAGCTGGCTCACATCCCTCAGCCTGTTCTGCTCGATGGCCAGGCTTATTCGTGTGTAATCCTGGTAGACGATCCTTCCTGCGCCCAGGTTCAGGTGACCAACCTCAGAGTTTCCCATCTGCCCTCTGGGAAGCCCCACATCGAGCCCCGATGCGCCAAGAGATGTGTGGGGGTATAGCGACTTGAGCCTGTCCAGGTTTGGCTTATGGGCGGCTGCAACAGCATTTCCCTCTATCTCCTCGGAGAGCCCATAGCCGTCCATTATTATAAGAACCAACGGCCTCATGGTGCCAGCTGGGTTGTCTCCAGGCTTTTTAGTGGTTGCGGGCGGAAACTTGGGAGTACTGAAACGGAGAGCTTCAGCACAAAGGTTATCTTCAAAACCTCTGAGTAGATCTCGGATGAAGATACTCGTGGTTAACAACTACGGCCAGTTCAATCATCTCATACACAGAAGCATAAGAGAGAAGGTTGAGACCAGAATTGTATCAAACGAGACGCCTGTTGAGGATATCGTAGCAGATGGCCTGATCCTCGGTGGGGGACCTTCGATGGAGAGAGCGGGGAGGTGCTCGGAGTACCTGAGAACGCTCGATATTCCCGTTCTAGGCATATGTCTCGGGCTGCAGATAATGGCCGCGACTTTTGGGGGCAAAGTCGAGACCGGCAGGGTCGGCGGGTATGCGAACGTTGAGATCGAGGTCCTGGAGGAGGATGGTATTCTGAGGGGGATGCCACACAGGTTCATGGCATGGGCATCGCATGCGGATCAGGTGACCGTCTGCCCAAAAGAATTCAGAGTTATCGCGAGGTCGTCGATCTGCGAGATCGAAGCGATCTGTCACGAGAGCAGGCCGCTTTACGGCGTCCAGTGGCATCCGGAGGTCGCTCATACAGAGCACGGGGAGAAGGTATTCGATAACTTTCTGGAGATATGCAGGAGATGAGGGATCTGGAGAGGGCCAGCAGGATATCACTCGAGGAGCTGGCCCGCAGGGTAAAAGCGATGGGGTTCAGATGCCAGCGCTGCGGCGACTGCTGCACCGGCCCGGATGCCGAGATCCTGGTCTTCCCCTTTGAGGTGAGAAGGATAATCGCCCACACAAACCAGCCATGGATGGAGGTGGTCGAGCCCCCGAAGACCGGCGTCTGGGACAGCGATGGAAACTTCCACACGCTCGAGTGGATGCTGAGGCGCTCCGGAAACAGATGCGCGTACTACGATGCTGCATCCGGATCGTGTCGGATATACCCAGCCCGCCCGGATATCTGCAGGACATATCCTTTCTATCTCGATGGCGATGAGCTACATGTGTCAGAGTGCAGGGGTCTGGGGATGGAGATGGATTATGACGAGGCGCTGCGCATCGCCCGGGAGCTGAAGAGGCGTCTAATGTCGGAGATAATGGAGGAGAGGGATGTTAGATCGAAGTTCTCCGGATTTGCGGCTGCGGACCGACCGGAAAGGCCGGCAGGCGTGTGCATAGTTCACGATGGAGAGGGGGCCCACACGGTTCCGCTCGGTAGAGGTCAGGCAGAGTGAGGAAAAAGAGAGGGGCGCGGATCGAAGGATGAGGCACACGAACCCTGTGCCGATGAATATCGATTTTGCGGCAGATTGTTCGATGATGCGAGCCCATGATAATTTCACGAACGTTCTCCCATCCAGAACTTGTGGCTCACAATCCACCACAGCAGGAACCGAAGGATTTATTTACCGATAGTGGATCAAGTTGGATACGTGGGCTCGTGGTCTAGCTGGTTATGACGTCGCCTTGACATGGCGGAGGTCATGCGTTCGAATCGCATCGAGCCCATCGCCCAAGTAGCTCAGTTGGGAGAGCGTCAGACTGAAGATCTGAATGTCCCCGGTTCGAGTCCGGGCTTGGGCATGGTGTGCCATTGTTTTGGCCGGATTTGTATCCACTCGGTGTGGGCGGTTCGGTTGCACTGCTGCATCATCTCGGATTTCCATCCGCGCTCTTATCCGTAGGATGACTCACCAGAAGAAAAGCACTGTTCCTTCTATGAGTTCTTGAAAAATGAATGTGCGATTCCAGCAACCTGCTTGCTAGATATCTAAGTTGCTAAAGACACAAGAGCGTCCATCCGATCCCATGGCCTTCACCAGCTTCATGGTTCTGTATATGCGATCACATCATCGGATAACTATTT
>NZ_JAOAKP010000082.1 GCF_026419855.1 Methanothrix sp. | reverse complement strand
GTTCTTCATCGAATACTCCACAACGCTGAGATCCTGCTTTGTGCGGTTGGCGTAGATCCTGGCAGCCTCCTCAGGATGCTCATACACATACTCTGTGGCCTTGATGTGTGTCTTTACGATCTGCTCAACAAGCTCCGGATGCTCCCTGATGAGCTTACCGCTGATGACCAGGCTGCAGCAGGCATGGTTCGGCCACATCTCTCCGGAGTAGACAACAACCCTCCCTTTGTTGGCCATCTCAATCACCGATGGCGATGGCTCAGGCAAGAATGTACCATCGACCTGGCCGGCGAACATCGCTGTGACAGCATCACCTGGACCCATCGGAAGCACCTTCACCTCTGATGGGTCGACCCCGTTCTCCTTCAACCACTTTTTGAGAACAGTATCCTGTATCGAGCCTGGCGGGAACGTCGCTATGTTCATGCCCTTCAGCGACTCTGGACCTCTGTATTCCTTATCGGGAGCAAGCGCAAGAGCAGAGCCGTTGGTGTTGACTCCGGCGACTATCTTAGCATCGAGACCGCCCGCGATCGCAGATATTGGCGGGGCTGTGCCCACATAGGCTACATCCAGGCTGCCGGCCAGCATCGCCTGCATCTCCGGCGGTCCTGATGGAAACTCGTACTCCTCGACTGCTGTAACTCCAAAAGGCCTGAGATCCTCGAGCCACCAGCCCTTCTCCATCGCGACCATCTCCGCTATCTGATGGGTGCTCGGCTGGTAGCCGATTCTGAGTGTTATGTTCTCGGATGGTGTTTTTGTTATGCAGCCAAGCGAGGCCACAACCACCATCCCGACGATCAGAAAGACAATCATGTATCTCAATATCTCACCAATCTCCCCAGGAGAACGCTCGCTATAAAGTGTTTTCCATAAAGTGGAAAAAGATTCCCTGATTTGGAAAAAAGATTGACATGTTTATACAAAAATGAAAAATTGCTGCGCGAGCTGGCAGAGCGAGTCCACGCACATCAGCAAAGATCGTGTAAAAACGCATCCTCAGGGGGAAGGTCTACGCATGAACGTGCCACTGAGAGCATCACAGCGAGAGAATCATTCTAACCAGATGATCCACGGTGTAATCGTTCACATCATGCACGTCGGATATCTTGTTCGGCACATCTATTCCGCCGATGGCTATCTTCGGGTACTGGCTGTTCTTGAACCCCTCGAGTATGACGAAATCGATACCTCTGGTCCTCATCTCCTCGAGAGCAGATTCGAGGTTCCCCTCGGGGGTCACCACTATCTGGCCGATGCCGATGCCGATGACCACATCCGCGCCAGCCATGAGATGTCTGTGTGTGTCGCCGTGGTCGACGTGGTGCCCCGGCATGTGCTTCACAGTTCCCACGCGGCCGTACCTCTTGAGGGCTTTCACCAGAGCCTCGATCAGCGTGGTCTTCCCTGATTTGTGGTGACCCACAACAGCCACTACTTTCAACCCATCATCACCTATAAGCTAAACAGGCTCATCCCGCTGATTCTACGGATCGGTGATCTCGCAGAAAGTATTAGCCATAGATTGGAGTTACCAGCTTTCGCCTCTCCGACGATTCGACCGCATGAGACGCTGAATATTCTGCATATCTCGCGCTCATCGCTCTGATCGACAGCAGCCACCTCAAAGATCACCTATAGCAGAAGCTCCCCGATGAACCGCATGTAGCTCACGAGATCCTCGACCCTGACGTTCTCGTCGATTCCATGCGCGTTGCTCTCGAGCTGCCTCCCGACACCGTAGACCGCTGCAGGGATCTTTGTGATCTCTGTCGCATAAGCTTGGTCCAAACTTCCCTGCGCTCCCGATAGCTGTGGCTCTGATCCCGTTGCTCTTCTCACCGCCTCCCTCACCTCAATAACCCATGGATGCTCCGGATCTATCCTCATGGGGGGATACCCTGGCCACATTCTCATGCTGACGTCCGAGCCGAAGCGTTTAACGATCTCCTCAAGCTCACTCATCGCATCCTCCATCCTCTCCTCAGGAATCACCCGCCTGTCCCCCCGGAAGACGCATCTGTCAGGCACGATGTTCTCCTTTATGCCGCCATGTATCACGTTTATGTTGAGTATCGCCATCATGCGATCTATACCCTTATCCCTAAGCACAGAGCTTGCGGGAAGCGACGATCTCTTCTTCTCGACCTCCCGCTTGTGTCTGAGTATCGCATCGATCACGGGAAGCGACTTCTCGATCGCGTTATCTCCGAGAAAGCTGGATCCGCTGTGCACCGCTCTTCCCGTCACCGTGACCTCCCATGTGATTATGCCGTTTGAGCCGATCACGACATCATCAGAGAACCCATCCATGCAGAGCATCTTGTCTCCCCGGACCAATCCGGAATCCGCGAGATAGCACAGCCCGGAGTAGCCGCCGACCTCCTCGTCGGTGGTCAGAAGCAGGCGAAGGTTGTACTTCGGCTTTCTGTTAACCAGAATACCTCTGAGTGCGGCGATCAGCGCTGCGACAGCCCCCTTCGAGTCTGAGACACCTCTGCCGTACGCTCTGCCGTCTCTGATCGTGAGCGAGAAGGGATCTGTGGACCAGCCATCTCCAGGTGGCACGACATCGAGGTGCGTGTATATCACCAGCCACTCTGGCCTGCCGAGATCCATATCTGCGATCAGATTGACTCTATCCCCTGAGAGCCTGGGATCAGAGCACTTTGACTCGAAGACATCTGCAGGCATCACAAGCTTCTTCGTCGCAAACCCCATCTCCCTGAGCAGTGGAGCAAGGTAATCCACTATCTCATGGTAGAAGCTTCCAGGCGGTGCGACAGTCCTGAAGGCTACGAGATCTCTGAGGAGATCCAGCATGTATCCAGAGTCGAACATCTCGTCAGCTGCGCTCATGTGTACCCATATGCAAATACGGTTTAAAGTTTTAACTCGCAGGATCCGGTGAGAGGGTTTGGGACCTGCACTATGATGAATCATGTGTATCTTTATTTGGCGGCTGTGCAGCTCTCCATCAGCAGCACGCATTACCGAAAGCAATACATCCTTGCAAATGCAAACTGGCGCTGAGCAGGTATCAGCATGAGTGTCTGCCAGGAAGATAGCGAAACAGAACGCCTACAGAGCTGCGCCCTTGTCGTCTCTGTGATTGGATCATTTCTCACAGCATTCATGTCGTCATCCATAAACATTGCACTGCCAGCTATCAGCAGCGAGTTCTCAATGGATGCTGTGATGCTCAGCTGGATATCAACCGCATTTCTTCTGGCGGCTGCTGTCTTTCTGGTTCCGTTCGGGCGCCTGGCCGACATATACGGGAGGAGGAGGATTTTCGGCTACGGGATCGCGCTCTTCACACTGGCGTCGATACTCGCGCCAGCCTCACGATCCGCCAGCATGATCATTGCTGCAAGGTTTGTGCAGGGAATCGGAGCTGCGATGATCTTCGGCACCGCGGTCGCGATACTGACTTGCGTATTCCCTATTCGCAAGCGCGGCAGAGTTATCGGGATCAATGCGGCCTCTGTTTATCTGGGGCTGTCACTTGGCCCTGTCCTTGGAGGGATTCTCACACAGTATCTTGGCTGGAGGAGCCTGTTCACAGCAACGGTTCCTCTCGGAGCTCTGGCGCTTGCACTGCTGATGTTTAAGCTGAGGGAGGAGTGGGCGGATGCGATGGGCGAGCGGTTCGACCTTGCTGGATCTGCGGTCTACGCTATCTCCGTCGTGGTCCTCGTGTATGGCATGTCGCTGCTTCCCTCCAGCGCCGGCCGTTTTGTGACAATCTCAGGCCTGGCCGGGCTTATCCTGTTCCTGTATATGGAGACGAGAGCCGAGAGCCCTGTTCTCGAGGTTGATCTCTTCACATCCAATCGTGTCTTCGCCTTCTCGAACCTCGCAGCGCTGATAAACTACAGCGCGACCTTTGCGACAGGGTTCCTGCTGAGCCTTTACCTGCAGTACATAAAGGGTCTGGATCCCAGGAGTGCTGGCCTGGTGCTTCTTGCCCAGCCGCTGATGATGACGATCTTCTCCCCTTTTGCAGGCAGGCTCTCCGACAGGATGGAGCCGAGGCTTGTCGCCTCTGCTGGCATGATCATAACACTGCTCGGCATTATTCCGTTTGTGTTTCTTGATGAGAGAACGCCGGTATGGTTCATCGGCGGTGTGCTCCTGCTCCTCGGATTCGGGCTGGCCCTCTTCACGTCGCCAAACACAAACGCGATAATGAGCTCTGTTGATAGAAAGTACTACGGGATAGCATCAGCGATGCTCGGAACAATGCGTCTTCTTGGCCAGATGCTTAGCATGAGCCTGGCGATGGTGATCTTCGCCATATATATCGGAAGGGTCGAGATAACCCAGGATACCTATTCCAGGCTCATAGAGAGCAGCAGAATCGCTTTTGCGATATTCTCTGTGCTCTGCTTCATCGGCATATTCGCGTCTCTGGCGAGGGGAGAGCTTCGCAGCGGCTCTGCATCGCGTGGAAGTGGGAAATAGATACATGAAATCATGATGATCATCTCGTCGAAATCGTCTGTTTTGCTGTAAGCTTCACCGCACACCAGCAGGTTTCGATGCCACTGGCTAAGTCACCTCAAAACTGCATCAGCAATGAACTGCGATCTGTGGTCTCCAGCGTCTCAGGGGGTTCAGGACCCCTCATGCGATCTATATACGGCTGGCTGTTTCGAGCGAGGTTTAACCTAAGCTCCCCGTAATTTAGGCATATGGATCCGCAGCATACTGATTATTTGTGGGTAATGGCACAGTTATCTTCCAGGAAAAGCAG
>NZ_JAOAKP010000081.1 GCF_026419855.1 Methanothrix sp. | reverse complement strand
ATCTGATCCCGTTTCTCGAGAACTGTCTGTATGAGCCCTGGCAGGCGTGAGAGCTCCCCAAGAAGCCTTCTCCCCTGCTCCGGAAGCAGATGGTTTCTCGCCCTGCCAAGCCTTATTCCGAGAAGAACCAGCGCCACGAGCTGCCCGACAAAAGTCTTCGTGGCCGCGACCCCGATCTCAGGACCGCATCTCGTGTATATCGTGGCATCGACGATCTCTGTTATCGAGCTGCCGACGACGTTGGTTATAGCGATGCTCTTGACGCCACATGTCTTCGCCTTCTTGAGCGCCATGAGCGTATCTGCGGTCTCTCCCGACTGCGATATCGCCACCAGGAGAGTTCCCGGGCGGAGCTGCATGTGCTGGAACTCGGATGCGACCTCAACATCAACAGGCAGGCCTGCTGTGCGCGGGAAGAAGTAGCGAGCCAGAAGGCCAGCGTGGTATGATGTGCCGCATGCAAGTATCGATATCCTCTGCAGGGTCTGTATCTCCCACTGGTTGAGTCCGAGGTCGAGCCTGACATCGCCCTCCATTTCAGAGATCCTGCCGGCAAGAGTCTCCTGAACCGCCCTCGGCTGCTCATGGATCTCCTTGAGCATGAAGTGCGGGTAGCCGCCGCGCTCCGCAGCATCCGCATCCCATGTTATGCGCTCCCTCGCAGGCTCACGCACAGTCCCGGAGAGGTCCCGTATCTCGATCTTATCCCTGTGGACTACCGCGATCTCCCCATCCCTCAGCCTTATAACGTCACGTGTGTACGGCAGCAAGGCGGGAACATCAGAGGCTATGTAATTAGAGGATCTGCCTGTCCCTATCACCAGAGGGCTGTCCTTTCTTGCACATACAAGATACGGCGTACCTGAGGCCATGACGACTATCGCGTAGGACCCTCTGACATCCTTCAGAGCTCTTGAGACGGATGCAGCGAGCTCACCGTTTGTCTCCCCGCTGTAGTAGTAATTGATTAGATGCGCCAGAACCTCGCTATCCGTCTCCGATGTGAATACATATCCCTTATCCCTGAGCTGCTCCCTGAGTTCAAGATAATTCTCTATTATTCCATTGTGAACAACCGCAATATCTCCAGAGGTGTGGGGATGCGCGTTCTCATCGCTGGGCCGCCCGTGTGTTGCCCATCTGGTATGTCCTATCCCCATTGATCCACCGGGCTCCCCCATGGATCTGTAGGTTATCTCCAGATCTGAGATCCTGCCTGCAGCCTTCAAAACCTCCATGCTGCCGTTCGATGATACAGCTATCCCAGCGGAGTCGTAGCCCCTGTACTCGAGCCTCTTGAGCGTATCGAAGAGTATGGGGCCGGCCTTCTCGGTGCCTATGTATGCGACTATCCCGCACATCTAAACCACCCGGCTCCCCCGTTCCACACTGCCGCGGATCATGACACCAGACCCAAGTCTGGCAGAGGACCCCACAACGCTGCATGGCATCATCAGAACTCTGCTCCCTGCAACCACGGAATCGCCTATCACAGCGCCAAACTCAGCTCTGTAGAACTCTCCCTCGATCTCTGCCAGTGAGCTGCCCGATTCCATCAAACACATATCGCCAAGGCAGCAGTCCTCTCCGATGACAGAGTCTGATATAACAGACATCGATCCTATCCTTGATCCCCTCATCACGATGCTGTTCCTGATCTCTGTGAACGATCCAACACGGACTGAGTCCCCGATAGTTGTTGATGGAAGAATCGTCACATTCGGGCCTATATCGCATCCCTCTCCTATTAGCACAGGACCGATTATGTATGATCCGGATCTGATCAGGCTGCCCTTTCCGACCGAGACCGGCCCCCTGATGACCGCGCCATCCTCGATCTCACCATGAATCTCGCTCTTCATCAAGCCAGCTGCGATGCTGTTTGCAGCGAGCAGATCCCATGCGAAGACAGCATCTCCCCAGATGCCCTTTGTGACGACTGCTCTGATTCTGACCCCCTTTTCCATCATCTGGCTCAGCGTCTGGGTGATCTCGTATCCACCACGCTCGGATATGGGCGTCCTCGGTATCTCATCGAAGATATCGGGCATCATCTTGTATGCGCCGGTGTTCACGATGCCTGCGCATGCCCTCCCCGGCTTCTCGTAGATCTGTTTTACCACATCACCATCAACGACAAGAACCCCGTAATCTCCAGCATGCTCCCTGAGCGCGCCGAGGATGACGTAGTCTCCCTCTGCACTTAAAAGATCTCTGACTGCTCTGCTGTCCAGTATGTTGTCGCCATTCACAACCAGAAACTGATCATCAATGTGCTCCTGGGCCCTGCGGAGCGCGTGCGCTGTGCCCAAGCGTTCCTCCTGGAAGACATATGTTATGCGGGCGCCGAACTTCACACCGTCCTCGAAGTAATCCATCACCCGCTCCTTCTGATAGCCGACGACCGCCACGATCTCCTTAATCGCGTTATCCACAAGGGCTCTGACGACATGCTCCATGAAGGGCATGTTCGCCAGGGGAAGCATGACCTTGGGCCTGGTCTGGGTCAGGGGCCTGCATCTGTGCCCCTCTCCGGCAGCAAGTATGACAGCCTTCAGATTCTCACGCCCTGAACAGAGAGCAGATATGCAGCTAGTTTATATATTTTGGTGATGCTCCTCAGATCGCCCATGAAGATACTGGTCATACCGACAACCGACTGGATAAGACACCCATTTCCAAATCGATTGAATTTCATATTCGATATAATAGCGGAGAAGCATGATGTGCAGGTCCTGCACTTCGAGCTCTCGAAGTTCGGAGATAACAGGCCTAGATGGACGAGATGTTCTCTTGTGAAGGCAGGGTCATCCAAAGCTGAGGACCCGTCCCTTTACTACATCACAAGCGCTTTATCTCACCTCCGCGTGATTCGCGATGCAGCCAGTGACTCTGATGTGATACTCTCAGCAAACATACTCCCTTCGCTCATGGCAAACCTCACAGATGCGCCGGTGGTCTTCGACTATCTTGATCATCTCGAGGAGTCTGCATCTATATACTATCCAGGATCGCTCTTCGGCAGGGCTGTCAAGCTCGGCGTCAGGGCGATCACAAGATACAACCTCAGGCACGCCAGGGCTGTGATAACCGTGACCCAGGAGCTCAAAGAGTATCTCAGGAACATCGGTATTCGTGATGTAGAGGTCATTCCGAACGGCGTGGATACAGCTCTCCTTAAACCGATCGACGCCGAGAAGGCCAAGAGCGCACTGGGGTTGGAAGGTGATGTGATAGGGTATGTCGGATCGCTGGAGTACTGGGTCGATCTCGAGACCGTTGTGAGCGCTCTGCCTGAGCTCAATGTCACACTGCTCGTTGTGGGCCCGAGCCTGTTCACAGACTATGGCGAGCGCATAAAGGATCTGGCTGAGAGGCTGGGTGTTAAGGAGAGGATAATCTTCACAGGAGCTGTGCCGTACGCGGATCTCGGCAGGTACATATCTGCAATGGATATAGGTCTCAATCCTCTGAGAATGATGAAGAAGAACGAGTATGCTGCAGGCGGCAAGATCTTCAACTACCTCGCATGCGGCAGGCCAGTTCTCACAACGAGAATGCTCTCGCTCGAGAGGCTTCTCGGGGACAGTCTATATTACTATGATGATAGAGAAAGCTTCATCCATCAGGTCAAACGGATCCTGGAGAGTTCACAGGATCAGAGAAAGTACAGGGAGATCGCTGAGAGGTACGACTGGCGCGCCCTTGCAGCCAGGTACGAGAGCGTGCTGAGGAGGGCTGCAGAAGATTGATAGAGGACGACCCGCAACCATCGCTGCTCTAAGTTGGAGATGAAATCAGATGAAGGTGCTGCTGCTCGCAAACCAGCCTGAGAAGACGACGAGGCTCAGACTCTTCGAGGCAACGCTGAGGGACCTCGGATATGAGACTGTGGTCCCGCGGTTCGATACAGTCAACTGGATCTCCATAGCAAGAAAGGCCAGGGAGATCATTCTTAGAGAGGGGCCTGATGTCGTTCATCTCTTCAACGTTCCTGATGTTATATACCACTGGCTTCCCGCGCTGCGTCGATCGGGATACAAGCGCCTCATATACGACTACAGATCCCCATGGGGCGTGGAGACGCAGCTGCGCTTCGGGTCGATAGCAAAAGGTGCATGCGAGCGCTTCGAGCGACAGCTGGCGGAGGCTGCGGATCTGATAACCACAGTGAACACTCCTTTGAAGGAGAAGGCTGCATCCTATGCGTCCGGGAAGGAGATACATGTGATTCCAAATTACCCGCAGAGGAGCTTCACGGAGATTGGAGACGATCTCGAGTCAGAGGATGCTGTGATATTCGTCGGGCGGGTATGCGAGCAGGAGGGCATCGATTCCCTTCTCAGGCTCGCGAGGGATATGCAGGATAGGGAGTTCTGGATCGTGGGAGGCGGGCCATTCGCCTGGTGGTATCTCAGGAGAAAGACAGAAAACGTTAAAGCGCTCGGCTGGCAGCCGCACAGAAAGGTCGCAGCGCTTGTGAGAAGGGCCAGAGTCTGCATAATACCGAGGAGGGAGAACGCGCTGACCCCATACTCCACAGACAAGAGCATATGGAAGCTTAATGAGTATCTGAACCTGGGAAAGCAGGTTGTCGCTTCGGGGATCACATTGGAGGAGAACAGGAAGAACCTGAGGGTTGTGAGGAGCACGGAGCTGAGAGAAGCAGTGGAGGAGAGCATGGAGAGAGAGCCGGAGAGAATGAATGAGAGCGACTACAGGTTCTGGGAGGAGAATGTGGAGCAGGTGAGAGA
>NZ_JAOAKP010000007.1 GCF_026419855.1 Methanothrix sp. | reverse complement strand
GGCCAATACTGACAGAGGTAGTGAGAAGCCTGTTCTGCTGATTCTCCGGAGAGCCCCGTCTCCACAGAACCGGCGGGGCTCGCAATTTGTATAGGGTGTCGGGGGATACCCGGGGAGAGTAGCGGCTGAAAATTGATACACTCTTGTTGACATATCGACTTATACATAATTACAACTTCAGTTGTTTATCATAACGCTCTTGTGTGTTTAGCAACTTATAGTCCTTTGCATCACTTCATATAAGCTAATTTAAAATTTGCTGGACATGTCGCACTTCATACACGATTTTATGTAGTATGCAATATTATATCAACTTATGCGGAATACTATAATCCGCATGCTCATAGAATTTCAAGCCCGATTTGATAAAGGTTTGGCCATCTTATTACCATAAAATTTAAATATAGAACTTAATAAACAATAATTTGTGATTAGTATGAAGAAAGCAATATTGCTTTTGATTTTATCGCTAATTGTTACATACTCAGCATCTGCTGAGCCGATCAAGATAGTTGCCACGACCTCCACGCTTGAGGATCTCATAAAGAGCGTGGGCGGGGATAATGTCGATGTCACCTACATAGTATCCTCAGGCGTATGTCCAGACCACTGGGATCTTAAGCCATCGCAGGTCGCCGCTCTGAACGAGGCGAGCATAATATTCCAGCATGGAATGGAGGGATGGCTGAAGAACGTCACAAGACCTGATCAGAAGGTGATAGTGCTCTCCGGTCCATGGAACACGCCTCAGATGGCGATAAATAAGACCATGCAGATCGCGGCTGCTCTCAAGGAGGCCGATCCGGAGCATGCAGAGGAGTACGATAGGAGAGCGGAAATGCTGGTCGAGCGCTTCCAGAACGTCTCCAGGACCCTGAGCGAGAGGGCCAAGGAGGCTGGTACGGAGAACGTGAAGGTCCTGTGCATGGAATGGCAGTCCGGCTTCGTCTCATGGATGGGATTTGATATAGTGAAGACATACGCCTCCGAGGAGAAGCTCTCGCTGAAGGACGTTAACGATTTGATAGAAGTGGGCAGGAGTAACAACGCATCCATAGTCGTGGACAATCTCCAGAGCGGTGTGAAGGTTGGCGAGCAGATCGCCGGCGAGATAAACGCCACGCATGTTGTCCTCACCAACTTCCCGGGGGCGGTCGAGGGAACGGAGACGCTCGATAAGATGATTCTCCACAACGGAGAGTCGCTGCTTGCAGCGGTTGCCGCAGCCACTTGATCTTCACCCCGCGGAGGAGCACTCCATACTTTTTATCCTGAGCTCCTCATCATTTAGGCGAGGTGAGACGGAACTGTGGCGAATGATGCTGCTTTTCTTAGAAGATAACTGTGCCATTACCCACAAATATTCAGTATTCTGCGGTCCATATGCCTAAATTATGGGGAGCTTAGGTTTTATGCCTGGACAATCGAAGGTCTGCACCACAAAGAGGCACTTCGGATCGGGAATCTCCTTGATTGTCCAAATTTGGCTGAAAATCGAGCGAACTTCCACAACAAAGCCATTCAGAGCAGGCTTTTTCTGTCAGCAAGCCCCAGAATATTCAGCAACCCGAGCAGATTTTCCCTGGATATCGATCCGTCGGAGACCTTCTTCAGCACGTCCTTCGCATTGAATGCCACTCCGAGGCCTGCGTTCTGTATCATGATACAGTCATTCGCTCCATCTCCGACTGCGACTACGTTGTCGGGGCTTATCCCCTCCATCTCAGCGAGCCGCTTGACTATCTCCCCCTTCGCCTCTGCATCGATGATATCTCCTTTTATCTCTCCTGTCAGACGGCCATCCTTTATCTCGAGCTCATTGGCGAATGTGTAGTCGAAACCGAGGCGCTCCTTCAGGACATCTGTGAAGTACGTGAATCCTCCGCTTATCAGCGCTATCTTGTAACCCATCTGCTTCAGGTGGTGTATGAGCTCCTCCGAGCCGGGAGTCAGTGAGAGCTGATCTGCGATCTCCTTCAGTGCCGAGACAGGCATGCCCTTCAGAAGCCTCACACGACGTCTGAGCGACTCCTCGAAATCGATCTCGCCGTTCATAGCCTTGTCTGTTATCCGCCTGACCTCATCATCGACACCAGCGAAGCTTGCAAGCCTGTTTATTATCTCGAAGTCCACAATCGTCATATCCATGTCGAAGACGATCAGGCGCTTCTCCTTCTGGGCCTTATCCAGTCTCTGGACCACAACATCAAGACCCAGGCGCTCGCACTCTGATCTGATCCACTCCCTGCACTCATCCGGATCGGATTCCCCGAAGTCCATCACAAACTCTATCGATATCAGATCGCCGCGAGCGGTCACCGCGGCCCTCTCGATATTTATCTCTCTGGCGGACGCAACAGATGCGACATCTCTTATTATGCCGACCCTGTCCCGCGCGAGAATCGTGACGACGTAGAGGTTCTTCCTGCTCCTTCTTATCCCACGGTACCTCTCCAGCGGCAGGAACATGCACTGCACGTCAAGGGAACCGGAGCGTCTCTGCATCTCCTTCTCGAGCTCTTTTGGTGTGATCTCAGCTCTGCTGAAATCCGCGACCACAGACATGACGAACAGCCCCTGGAGAACCCTCTGGTCCATATCCACTATGTTCACGTTACGCTCTGCCGGGAGCTGGAGAATATCACGTATGAGGCCGGGCCGGTCCCTGCCCACAAAGGATATCACCCAAAGGTCCTTAAAATGATCTTCAGGATTGGCATTCATGGCCGGTATGCTCCTCAGTCCATCTCAGTGAATCTGCTGGCTGAAATCTGGCAGTGCTTTGCAAACCGCGGATGCATGGAGGGCTGCCTGCCGTTTCTTGATCCCATGCATTCCGGAGAGACACCTCCACAGAGCGGGCTTCAGATGGCTTCTTCGAGCCAGTGATTTGATCTGACATGTGACCATACGTGCGCAAAAGAAATCTGGAGACATGTGACATCTGGCTTGATGGATGCATTTCTAGTATTTAGATTTGAAGCCATCCGCAGTCTGATCCGTTCGGGGCGCATTGACCTCTGTATCAACAGACGCTCTCCATAATGCCTCTCCGAGGTCCCTGCACATTCGGGCGAGAGCATCTCCAGCTGTTATTGCCATTACCCCATGCTCAACTGAGACGACCACAAGCACATCTCCGATGTCCGGTATCATTGCGCAGATCCCCTTCTCCCTCCAGTGATGGATTCTCCGCTTGGCTCCGGGGATGTTCCAATCAGATGTATCTGCAGGAGATACAGCACGGATCGATATTCCACGACCGGTCATGCTTCTGATGGCCTCATTCACGTGCAGGAATATGTTGTACAGATGCCCCAGGCTCTCAAGCAGGGCCGGATTGATTATGAGAATATCCCTCTCAGCTCTCGAGAGCACCTCCATGACCTTCTCATACACCCTGCCAGCACCGTGATGCACCCAGATGCCGATCTCCTCCTCGCGCCCGGAGCCATCTGCAGCGTACACCTCTTCCAGTGCGTGCAGCGCAGCCTCTGCATCGGTCATGAAGCTGCTCTTAAGACGCTCAAGCGCAGCAGCTGGATCCGCGACCCTGTACCTCATGGGCTTTGAGGGCTGGACCTCCACTATGCCCCTCATCACGAGCTTCTTCAGAGCGCCATAGACCGCAGGCCTGGGTATTCCGGATATCTGGTGGATCTCAGAGGCTATCCCCGCCTTGAGTCGGGTCAATGCTGTGTAAACCCTGGCCTCATATTCAGTGAGCCCGAGGTCGCGCAGAGCTTTGATGGCATTTTTCTCTGACATCCTACTCATATCTCTGATAGAAGGTTTTATATGTCTTTCTGTAAAGTAACAGTATGGTCGTTATGGCATTAAATACAATAGACAGGGATGTGGCTTCCGTCTGTCCGGTGTGTCTTAGGACTGTAAGTGCTCACATATTCCAGCGGGATCAGGCGGTCATGATCCGGAAGTCCTGTCCGGAGCATGGAGAATTCGAGGATGTCTATTGGTCCGATGCCGAGCTTTACAGAAGGTTTATGAGGTATGTTGAGACAGGAAGAGGTATAGAGAACTTCGTCACAAAGGGGGACTGCCCGTTCAGCTGCGGTCTCTGTGATAACCATAAAACCTCAACGCTTCTCGCAAACATAGATGTTACGACGAGATGCAACCTCGCATGCCCGATATGCTTTGCAGATGCATCTCCCAAGAGAGTCTACGAGCCCACAATGGAGCAGGTCGAGCGCATGCTGAGGATCCTGCGGGAGGAGCGGCCTGTCCCATGCTATGCTGTCCAGTTTTCGGGTGGAGAGCCGACCGTGCGTGATGATCTTCCTGAGATGGTGGCTCTAGCCAGGACCATGGGCTTCACGCAGATCCAGATCGCCACAAACGGCCTGAGGCTTGCATCATCTCCAGAACTGGCGAGGAGGCTCAGCGAGGCGGGACTGAGCACGGTCTATCTGCAGTTCGATGGTGTGGATGCAGGGCCGTATATCAAAATGCGGGGCAGGGATCTCCTCGACATGAAGCTCCGCGCGATAGAGTCCTGCAGGATAGGAGGGCTGAGGAGCGTGGTTCTCGTCCCCACCGTTGCCAGAGGCGTTAACGACAGCCAGCTAGGCGATATCATAAGATTCGCGAGCCGCAATGTGGATGTCATCCGCGGGGTCAACATGCAGCCCATATCCTTTGCAGGAAGGGTCGAGGAGGCGGAGCGAAAATCAAACAGGATCACCATACCTGACCTGATACTCTCCATCGAGGAGCAGACTGAAGGAGAGATCTCCAGGGATGACTTCTATCCAGTCCCCTTCGTCGCCCCGGTCTCGAGGATCGTGGAGGTGCTGACCGATAGGCCCCGGCTGGTCTTCACAGTCCATCCCTGCTGCGGTGCAGCCACCTACGTCTACTGCGAGGACGAGCAGCTCATACCCATAACGAGGTTTGTGGATGTGGAGGGCCTAATGGAGAGGCTCACGGAGATCATCCAGGATTACAATGGATCGAAGATATCCAGGCTCAAGGTTCAGGGGTCCCTCCTGAAGGACCTGCCCGGGTTCATAGATGAGAGCAGAGCCCCAAAGGATCTTCACATCACAAAGCTCCTGATGAACGTGCTGAGAACAGGCACCTTCGATTCCCTGAGGGAGTTCCACTCAAGGAATCTGTTCATAGGTATCATGCACTTCCAGGATCTCTACAACCTCGATCTCGAAAGGGTGAGCAGATGCGGTATACATTACGCCACTCCAGATGGCAGGATTATACCGTTCTGCACTTACAACACGATCCACAGGAGCGAGGTGGAGGACCGGTACTCCATCGCGGAGGCGTGCGTACCGGCACAGCGTGTGGGAGTATCTCCAGCCACATAGCTGTTCCCCACCGTCTCATGCAAATCCGGCCCGCAGATCGTACAGCCGCTTCACATTTCTGCGAAGCAAAGATGCAGGCCACACCCTTGCAGCTCCGATTCGTCAGGACACATGCCGATGAAGATTATCTCATGAAAGGAGGATTGCAGCGTGAGATACTCTTTGGAGTTGATATCTCCGGAGAGAAAGATCGAGCTTGCCGAGAAGTATGCGGATCAGGTTCTGTATGAGGTCAAATCAGAGATATACGGATGCTGCATAAAGCTCCTCACAGGCATGCGTGATGTGAGGAGCAGATGGGAGGAGAGCTTCTACTTCATGTCTCAGAGCATCCGATCTCACGGGCGGATGTATGTCGTGAATGATGCTGGAGGGGATAACCGCGTTCTGTACGATTCTCACTCAAAGACCGCGTTCCTTGTGAATTTCGATTACTATGGATGGATAAAGTCGCTTGCTTTATCACTGGCCGGAGACATCCTGGAGGATGAGCACGGGATCCACTCGGTGCACGGCGCATGCCTCGACCTCGATGGCAAGGGCATTTGCATCATCGGAGGCTCCGGCACAGGAAAGACGACCCACACCTATGGCCTTCTCAGGGATCCCAGGGTGAGGGTTGTCTCGGACGACTGGTTCTTCGGGAGGATCTACGGCAAAGACGTCCTGGGCTACGGATCTGAGAAGAACTTCTACATAAGATCTGAGCTTTCCACCATCTGGAAGGAGTTCTCCTGGCTTGTGGAGAGGGCCGAGCTCGATTCAATGGGAAGGGGAGTCGTGGACCTGAGATGGGCCATAGGCAAGGGCAGAATACTGCCTCTCACCACCATACGACACGTGTTCATCCTCAAACGAGATTCTTCCGATAGCCTGATCGTGCGCCTCTCTCCTGAGGAGGCCCTGGAAAGAGTTGAAAAAAACGGTTACTTCAACCCCCATCTGCTCGTCGATGGGGATCTCAAGAGAAGGATCCGGAGCGGGTTCTTCAGGGCGATGCTCTCCAGCGCATCTGTGTGGGAGGTCAACACCACAGGAACGCCTGATGAGACCCAGTCCATGATAAGAGAGGCGATTGGCATTTAGCCCGCGCCTGTGATGATCACCTTATGTCCATCTTGACCTTTCCCATCGAGGAGAGGTAGGCCACCTCCTTTCCGGGCTCGAGCTTCGACTTCATGTCCTCTGTTATCGGCACATCTATGGTTGTGTAGTCCTTGAGATCCATGAGCTGAACACTGGTCTCACCAACTGAGAGCACCTGTCCGGTCTTGCGCTCGACTATCGGCGCGTAGACCTTTGTGGTGACCGGCGCGACGATGGACCGCTTCTGATTGTCGAATATGCCTATAGCGTCTATCCTCGCCTTGGCAGCACCATGCTTGCCAGGCTTCGAATGCGCTATGCTCTTGATTATACAGGGCTCATCATCGATTATTATGTACCTTCCTTCCTTGAGAGTCCTTATCTCTACTTGCTCCTTCATTTGAGATCAATCCTGGTCTTTCGTCTTCCGGTGAATGATCGGATCCTATATTTAAAGGTGAGGAAGATTCTCTGTTCTGCGTCACTGTAAATCTGGATTGCCATCCGTGCACGCTCGGTGATGGAGAGTAGCAGGGCGCAGACTCCGGTCTCCAGGCCGGAGAGAAGGTCACCTCACAGAGTCTCAACCGAGAGATGGATCATCGGGAGGAGGTACCATACGGAAGATTGATCAGGTCCAGATGCAACGTAATTGTGATTGATGTCGGATAAATATGAATCGAAATAAGTGTTACACTGTGCTCATCTCCGATACCATCTCATCTCTCAGGCATTATGGTGAATTGACATGAATTGCAGATCGGCGGTATTTACGACGTTCATCATGCTTCTCATCTTTCCTGCAGCTGCAGATTGGCCTGACTGCAAGTTCCAGTGCACTGCGAAGGATGTGATGGTTGAGAATGTGTATCTTGGAGACGCATCAGGCAAACCCCTCCAGCCCTGCTCGCAGGGCGCTTCCTCGAGGGCGTACATATGGATCACCATAACCAACAGGGCGAGTGCTCCGAGGTACAACCTGGTTCTGCTTGCAGATCTTGTTGTTAACAGCAATCTGGAAAAAATAGAGATGTGCGTGCTCGATGTTTTGCAGGGCAAATCGACCAGGTCGTTTCCCATCCATGGGATCGAATGGAGATGTGGTGAGGAGATTCAACTTAAAAACCTGATACTCAGCTGGGAGACGTCAGGAGTGAAAGCTTGCGATATATCGAAGATGAAATGCGGCGAAAGGACGACGCAGTGCCAGGCGCATCCGGGACTGAGCGTTGACATCCCCCTCTCAGGAGGTTTCGGGTATCAGGCAGTATGTCGCCAGGTCTATCTCAGGGATCTGACGAGGGGTGGGGCGGCTCCCTACACCTATGATTGGAATCTGGGAGATGGTGGGAGAAGCTCTGCGGCAAACCCTGCGCATACATACTCTCGCCCTGGGAGATATCTGATAACGCAGAACGTAACCGACTCAAAGGGCAGAACATCTAGGAGCACCTCTATTATAACGATCGAGGGCTGCTTCTGCGAGATCGACGGTCCTGAAATGGCATGCGAGGAATCTGTTCAGAGATACACAGCAAACGCCACCGGCAGAGAATATGTATGGATGCTTGATGGCCGGGAGATCGGATACGGGGAAAGCGTGGAGATCGTATGGTCGGAATTCGGCGCTGGAATCCACGAGCTCAGGCTGATCGCAGGTAACATTTCGTGTGTTAAAGAGATAAGAGTCGTACCAAAGCCGGAGGTATTCATATCATTTGTGGAGGAGTGATGCATATATCATCCAAGATCCTAGGATTAGCGATGCTGGTGCTTCTAGTAGCAGCGTGCTCCGCGGATGATGGAAAAAGCATCACTCTCACCGGCCCTGTGGGAGATTATATCTACCACTGGATTGCACAGGTGGATGGCCAGGTTATCGCCCAGGGTGATGAGCGGATCTTCACGTTCCAGCTCCCCGATACGCCAGGGAAGAGGGTGAAGGTCACGCTTCTTGTTAAATCCATCGAAGGCGGATGCGTCAACATCTCCTCGATAGAGGTCGTGACGGGGCAGCTCGGCAGATCAGAGATACATCTTGATAAGGATTGCACATACACAAAACCTGCGCACGTCGGCGATTCTGTTCTCTATACTTACAACATCTCTAATCCCGGGGGGAGCGATCTCTTCGATGTCAATCTCACCGATTCCCACAGCTGGGGTCCGGGATGTGAGCCTGTTTACATCACCGGGGATGATGGGGATGGCGTTCTCAGCCCTGGCGAGATATGGCATTACGAGGCGAGGTTCACGCTCCCTGATCCCAGGAAGTACGGCGCAGCAGGCGATGCGGTTCTAAGCGTAATGGCAGCACCGGATACAGGCGAGATCGTCAGGTCTCTGCTGAAGAGAAAGCAGCGGCTGGAGACGAAGCTATCCATCATCAGGGATAGACAGAGGGGCTTTGACTTCTCCAGAGCACAGACCATCTCCTACACCAGACAGGGGCTCAGGTTCGAGAACCATACAAACAACATCACCAGGGAGGTTCTCCTGGAGTCGTTCGATGCGAGCGGTGTTCTGCTCTCCAAAGAGTACCACGACCCGATATCGCGCGCGATACTCAGAACTGAGTACAGGCGCGACGGTCGCGTATCCTCTGAGGAGTGCCTCTTCGAGCTAACTAGAGAGTACATAAGAATCGAGTACGATACGCCATCTCCAGGGTACATAACGTACACGATAACAGATTACACCACAGGAGATACACTCATAGCGATCCAGGATCTGTTCGGAAACATCGTGAGCAAGGAGTACCGCAGGACTCCTGGATACAGAGTTTACGAGGAGAGGGTCATGCTCACGAACATCGCTACAGTCACGGCCAGAGATGCCAGCGGTCTTCTGGTATCTGCGATCGACACCTTCACGCTTGATGTTCACAGGACTCTGCCCACGCTCAGGGTCCACAAGAGCTCAGATCCTGAGATCGCATCCCGTGGAGCCCTGCTGAACTACACAATAATGTACGAGAACGCTGGATCTGAGGATGCGCATGATGTTGTTATAACAGAGCACTACGATGGAAACTTCAGCTTCATATCCTCAGATCCACCGCCCGACTCCGGCACGAACATGTGGCATATAGGGGATCTGAGGGCTGGGGAGTCAGGCACCATACGCATCCTGGGACGGGTATCGGAGAGCGCCAATACCATAACGAACATGGTCGAGATCCGGAGCGCTGAGGGATCTCGTGATGCGCATCTTCTGAACACCACAGTCGTCAGCACAGGCCTCAACATAAGCAAGAGCGCGTCATCAGGTCTCGTGGTGCCTGGATCGAGATTGAGATACAGGATAACGTACAGCAATGACGGACTGTACATGCATAAAAACGTCCGCATCACAGACTTTCTGGATCCGGCAGTGAGGTATCTGAGCGCTTCTCCGGCACCATCCCACACTTCTGGTAGCACCTGCACCTGGAGCATCCCGGAGCTCGCACCCGGCGCTGGCGGCGAGATCGAGATTGAGGTGATGGTCGGAAGCACTGAGAGGGATTTCATCGTCAACACATACCGCATAGATTCAGACAGATTCACTGGGGTTAACAGCACTCTCATCACAGGCGTCATCCAGAGCCTGTGGATAAACAAGAGCTCTGACAAGGACGTGTACGCGCCAGGGGAGGAGGTCGTGTTCACGGTGAGATTCGGCAACAAAGGAAATTACGATGCGCATGATGTCAATGTGACAGATGTGCTCCCTGATCTGGAGCTTGTCAGCGTCTCTGGCAACCCCTCTGCGCGGGGCAGAACGCTCGTGTGGAACATCGGCAATCTGAGGAGCGGCGAGAATGGGACGGTGGTGATAATAATGAGGGTGCCGGAGCGGTCGAACCTCATTTACAACGAGAGCTCGAGCGTCTCGGGCAAGGGGTTTGTGAGGCTCCGAAAGAGCTACTCGACAGCTATCGAGGCCAGGTCGCACACAAACAGGGCGTACATCACCGGGTACTACAGCGACGATGGGAGAAAGGTGTATCACAACGCCTCGACCTCGAAGAGCATAACGGTCGCTGGAGATCCGGGATCTGAGATAAGGACAAGAGAGCACGGGAGCGGATACTACGAGGAGGAGCTCCTGGCGAACCTCAACCTCTCGAGCAGAAACATCTCTGTTGAGAAGGATATCTTCGCGGAGCATAGGCCCACACGCTTCTCGCTACCCCGGAGAAAGGTCGAATTCAGATCATCGTGGTTCGAGAGCACCGAATCCAGAAACCGTAACAGGGGCGAATCGATCGAGGGCAGCTACATGTACGCCAGCTCCCTGGATCTGAGCAGCAGATATCAGGCCGACCCGAACCAGACCACCTTCAGGGAGGTCTCGGAGGTCGAGCAGGGCATCAGGCGCATAAGATACGTCTCCAGAGAGACATCATCGCTCATAGATGAGACGCACGCGGGAAGTTTCAGGTCCGAATCATCGATCGACTCATACGGCAGTGGTCTTGTATACATGAGAGCATCATCTGGAAAGGGTTTCGTCGGTTCTGAACTTCGCGCAGGATCGATGGAATCCAGGGAGAGCGGCAGCGGTTACTACCGCTCAGACCTTATACGCCAGACTGAGATCATGAAAAGAGATCTCGAGGCATCGAACTCAGAGGTGAACATGACGCTGGATGGAAGAGAGATTAGGTTCAGCAACCTCTGGCATGAATCATCACTGACAGAGGACAGATCGAGGGATCTCGCGATTATGGAGCGCATCGGTCATGCGCCGTACATCAGGATGGAGTCCGAGCTCAGCAGGTCGTCCCTATCAATGCTGGGCGAGTTCGAGGGAAGAGGAGAGATCAGAGCCACGATGGGCAGGCCTGAGACGCTTCGGGTTGAGCAGGATCTCGCCGGCAGGTACACGATGGATCTCGCGGTGAGCGTTTACGCGGTGCCAAAGCATCTATATCCACACATCAACATCACGAAGGTGGTGGTACCTGTCGATGAGAACAATGTGCTTTTCATAATAAATGTGACAAACGATGGGAACGAGCCGCTTAGGGATGTGATTGTCAGAGATATGCTTCCCAAGGGGCTGGAGATGATCAACTCCACTCTCAGGCCCTTGATAGAGGGAAGATGCATCAACTGGAGCATACCGCTCCTGGAGATCAGCAGGAGGATGGAGATAAGGCTCTTCGCAAGTATGGATCCGGAGATGGAGGTCTTCGAGAATCACGTCAACGTGACAGCAAGGGCCGAGAGGGTTGATGTATCAGCTGAGGCTTCGGTCAGGTTCGACAGGGAGTGGCTCTCGTGCTGTATTGATGGCACTGCAGAAAATCTCACGGCGGAGAACCTTACACTTGTGCTCCCGGAATCGTACAGCTGCATCGGCATAAACAGGAGCTTCGAGGACTGCGAGGGCGCGATCGATGAGATATACGATGAGATGGATAAGAGGGACGACTGCACAAAGGGGTGCATATGAGGAGGCACGAATTTGAGTCAACCTATTCTGGAAACCACATGACAGAATGGCGACCAGCGCATCTATTAGATAAAAAACATGAAGCGAATAGCGAGACGAGAATGCGGGGGATGGGATTCGAACCCACGAACTCCTGCGAGACTGGACCCTGAATCCAGCGCCTTTGACCTGACTTGGCAACCCCCGCATCACAACATTCTGTATGCAAGCACATCCCGCACATGAAGCGCGGCCTCGCAGTCAGGCATCACCAACCCTCGGTGCACCGCCCGTTCTGTGGTTTCTACATCATCTGAAAGCGATACAGACCTCTCCGATACATGCTTCACATGAGCAGTGGCGGTCCACAGAGAGCGTGTAGGGATGCCTCCCTGCCTGACAGCGAAGTTGACTCACGATCAAAGAATAAAAGGATTACGCATAACAGGTCGTGTGCGCTCATCACCGAATGATCCTGCTGAAATTGACAGCCCCAGACGAGTGACTCCATGAATGTGGACGGGGCAATGAAGAGCTCACGGATATGAGCACACGATACCCACGACCACCTCCTGAAGCCTGCAGGATGTGAACAGGTAGACCGATGATTCGGTAAATGACATTATAAGGTGCCGGGCACAAGCTTAAAATACGGATCGGTTCTACCAGGCATCGTGGATGATGGGGGAAAGGATGGCTTGGCCTGGCCTGCGGGGAGATTCAGGATGTAGGAGGTCGTGTGATCAGGCCTAAAAGCGAAAGGATCGGTATAGAGATGAGAAAAAAGCTGGTATCCCTGTTGCTGCTCCTCGTGCTTCTCACCGGATTCTGCAGTGCTGCAAACTACATGTATGAGAAGTCAGTGGTGAAGGGCGTGGGATACAGGAACCTGGAGATCGTGATATCCACGCAGTACGGCTACAGCGGAGCAAAGCTCGTCGAGAAGCAGTCGGGAAGCGGCAACGTAAACTCGAGAATAGAGCTCGAGGCAGAGAGGCAGCTGAGCAGGAGCTACGATCCGCTATACACCTCCTGTGACTACCCGACCGGCAGCGATTATCCGATGGACTACATCAACTTCACATCAGAGCAGGATCTCGAGTACATGCCGGTGAGCTATCAGACTGGCACATACGATCAGAAATGGATAGACAAGCTGTGCGTCCAGAACTACAGGATCGGCGCTGTTGTGACAGAGATGTACACTCACGCTGAGCATCTGCAGAAGAGCACAGAGATCAAGACTAGAGCATACGGATTCGCGAACGGCTACGCTGATAATGTAAACAACTGCTGCACGGGAGTGCTTGAGGCCAACATCAACAGCAACGTGATCGGTGTCGCCCACATCGGATGGATGTCAAGAGAGCCAGAGGCACAGGACATAGTCAAGGGCAGGCACGTCGAGTACGGACGGAGCATTGAGGATCTAACAGGAGTCTTCTCGATAGAGAAGTTCATCCAGCTCTGGGGCAACTCGACATGCGGTGCGATAAGCGTCGACTGGCTGCCGTGCATCTAAAAAGACCCTAAAAGATCCCGCTTTCGCGGGGTCACGGCTTTTTCTGTACCTGCAACGCAAAAATACATGAAGGGGAGGTTTGCCGCTTCTGAGTGAGCGCAGCATCACTCCTTCTCGACAGGTGGTGTGAAGACCCTCTGCCCCAGCTCCTTGTCGAGCATGTAAAGCAGCCCAACGCCCCTCTCGCCCTGGATGAGCCTGAGCTTCTGGACGATCTCCTCCGCGTTTGCCTCCTCCTCGACCTGCTCGTTCACGAACCACTGCAGCATGCTCTGCGTCGGATAATCCTTCACCTCGATCGCTAGGTCCAGAAGCGCATGGATGAGACCTGTGACCTTCTGCTCATGAGCATGGACCTCCTCAAAGACATCCAGCGGTGACTCCCACTCGCTCGGCGGCTCATCTATCTTCATAAGCTTCACCCTGCCGCCCCTGCTGATTATGTAGTCGTAGAACTTCATCGCATGGAATAGCTCCTCCTGGGCCTGTGCTCTCATCCAGTTCGCAAAACCCTTCAACCCTGTGGACTCGAAGTATCCCGACATCGAGAGGTAGAAGTACGATGAGTACAGCTCCCAGTTGATCTGTTTATTGAGCGCATCGAGCAGCCTCTCGTTTATCATGATCACACCCTCTCAAATGCATCCTTCGTAGCACCGCACTCCGGGCAGACCCAGTCATCAGGTAGCTTCTCAAATGGCGTTCCAGGCTCCACACCGTTATCTGGATCCCCCTTCTCAGGATCATAGATGTAACCGCAGATCGTGCATTTGTATCTATCCAAAACAATACCTCCACGAATTTTAACGCATGCAAACTATTTGTGGTTTCCGGCAGCGATGAATTAGACCTGGAATCATCCCCTCTATCAGACAACCTGCCCGCAGATGGGTGCCGGGATAGTGCATAAATTTGCTGTAAATTTGCTGTGTTGGATAACTTTTTGTGATAACGTCTCTAGCTATCGATTCCTATCTACTCTCACGCATTCCTGAAATCATCTTCTGCTTGTGGATTTTAAAGACTTATCCAACGCAGCATGCAAATTCAAAACAGATCGGTATGCATCACAGCAGTTTGAGAGAAATTTACAGCAAATTCGACACACTGCTTACAACCTGCTTGCATGGCGCTGAGCTGCAAAATATTCGAGAGCGAGCATCAGCAGATCTAGCACTCAGGTCGGAGGTCAGATCCCAGTGCTTCGATCACAATCTGTTTATCTTCATACGTTTCAGACTGGCTTCAGCAGCAAAGGTCGTGTGATAAAGCGCTGAAGAGCGATGGCGTTGCAGAGCATGCAAGCGTGCCATCGATCTCCGGCACACGTGCCTGCACTGTTAAAATAAAAAGGTGTGCGCATGAAGATCACAACCAAGATACTTCTGGCTTTCACGCTTGTGACTCTTTCAGGCTGCATTGGCCCATCTGGCGGGCCTGGAGCAGCTCCGAACTCGACCGCACTGATGGAAGATCTTCTTAAGGCATCTGGAAACATCACCTCGTACAGGTTTGAGTCGTCCAAGATGACCACCGCGGAGTTTCTGAACCTGACAGAGGGACGGGTTCTGGAGGACAGGCTCTCGTATCAGCTGAAAGAAAGTGGTGAGATATCGATCTCGAAGAACACCTCACAGAGCATGCTGAGAGTAGCGCAGGAGAGCACGATGAGCTCTGAGAAGTACAGAAACCTGAGCATGTCCGCATCGAGAGAGTATTACATAATAAACAACACGAGATATGAGAAGACCAATGGCAACTGGACGCGACTGTTCATGCCGTACCCGGAGTATGAGCTTCTGCGGGAGAACAGGCTCTATCTACAGCTGGACATCCTAAACAGATCACGTGCAGAGGTGATTGGCTCGGAGGTTGTAGACGGCACGGACTGCTGGAAGCTGAAGGTATCGCCTGAGAACAGCACGATACGTGCTGCTGTGATCGCTCTTGAGGTCAGCGAGGTCCTGGGGCTACCTGCGCAGATCCTCCTGGCGATGTTCAACACAACCGAGCTGGAGAGAAACAGCAGCATGGACTGGACCGCATGGGTCTCGAAGGATGACAAACATCTTGTTAAAAAAGAGGGCAATGTTGGGGTCAGCATCACCCCTGAGGTGCTGGGCATATCGTCTCCAGGTGTCAGGTTCGTGATAAACGTCGATGTGGAGGAGAGCATGAGGTTCTTCGATTATGACAGACCTATTGAGATAGAGCTTCCTGATGAGGCGAGGAGCGCGGTGATGCTGATACCTGTGGTTAACATCTCCGGTGTCTCGAATGGATGAGACCGAGAGGCTTCTCCTCAAGGAGAAGCCCTGCCACACTCTCCTCGCGATCCTCGAGCTCGATCGTGCATATGCATCTCTTATCTCAAAAAAAATCGACTCGACGTTCGCCCACACGCTGCGGATACTCTCGCAGCTCGAGCAGGCGGGGCTTGTCTCCACCCGGACGGAAGGCAGGGTGAGGTACGTGGAGCTGACCGACCCTGGAAGAAGGGCCGCTGAGGCGCTCCGGATGCTCAGAGAGGCGATAGAGGATGCTTCAGATGTGAAGAAACGCATCAAAAGGATACAAGAGCTCATAGATGAAGCTGAAAGAGCTCAAGGCGACAGGGCGCTCCTTGTTGGACCGCTGCGCCGCGATCTCGCTTTGCTCAGGTCAAGGTCATCTACAGCTGAAATCGATCTCCTGGAATCGAGGATACGCAGGATTCTCTCCAGGTAAGGGTGCAGCATGAGATTTTAGTAATAATATAAAATATTTTCATATTAGTTAGTATATCTATGCGAAATCAATTTATAACTAAAGGCGATATTAGTTTCTGGTGATTACATGCACATACCGGATGGATATCTCGGGCCATACACGATCGTGGCCACATGGCTCATAATGATCCCCATCTGGGTCTACTCTGCAAGGCGGCTTGGCAGGGAGCTGAGATCCAGACAGGTCCCGTTGCTTGCGCTCTCCGCTGCATTCTCATTTGTTATAATGATGTTCAATGTTCCCATACCCGGAGGCAGCACCGGACATGCTGTTGGCGGTGCGATAATCGGTATAGTCCTCGGCCCGTGGGCTGCTGTGATATCGATATCTGTTGCACTTGTGCTTCAGGCGCTGATGTTCGGGGATGGTGGGATAACAGCGATAGCAGCGAACTGCTTCAACATGGCTGTACTGATGCCCTTCTCGGCGTACTATGTTTATAAGATAGTCAGTGGCAACTCTGAAGTGACATCCGGGAGAAGGACGATCGCCGCGGCAATCGCGGGATACGTCTCGCTGACGCTGGCAGCTGCGATGACCGGATTCATGTTTGGTATACAGCCGCTTCTGCATAAAGATGCCGCAGGCTATCCGCTCTACATGCCATACGGTCTCAACGTGGCGCTTCCTGCAATGATAATAGAGCACGTTTTCGGTTTCAGCTTCCTCGAGGCGATCGTGACTGCACTGATATTTGCTTACGTGCAGAAGGCAGACCCATCCCTGCTATCTCATGGCAGGCCTTCGAGAGCATAGGAGGTGATGATCATGGACAAGACCATAAAAAAGATGATTGCAGCGCTTGCGGTTCTCACAGTACTGGTGCCGCTGGGGCTGCTTGCCACCGGGGAGACCTTCGGCGAGTGGGGCGCGGAGGAGGTCAGGGAGAAGCTCGGCTATGTCCCGCGTGGCATCGAGTCTCTGGGCTCCATCTGGTCTGCACCAATACCTGACTACTCATTCCCAGGCGCTGAGACGTTCGCGGAATCCGCTCTGGCTTACATCGCATCCGCGATAATAGGCGTTGTGATATGCGCAGGGCTGCTCTACATGATCGGCAAAAAGCTCACTGCTGGAAGATCTGATTGATGTTTGAGATCCCTCAGCTTGAGCCAGCAGTTATTTCAGCCTAAACTGCTGGTGCAGATTTTTTAAAAATAGAGACGTATGCAATCGACTCGTTGGAGAGGTGGCTCTAGTAACCCAAATCCGCAGCAATAGAATCAGTATTTCTCTGTGAGCGTACATATCCGCCGAATCACTGGGATGAGCCAAAATAAAATCCCTGGCGAGGGATCAGTGTGTCTATTTCTTCTCGCCCAGCCAGGGCATCATCGCTCTGAGCTCTGCTCCGACCTTCTCGATCAGATGCTCCGACTCCTGCTGCTCCAGAGCCTTCTTCACAGGCAGCCCGGCCTGAGACTCGAGTATCCACTCCCTGGCAAACTCTCCAGATCGAATCTCCTCGAGTATCTCCCACATCGCCTCCCTGGACTGCTCGTTGATTATCCTGTCTCCCCTGGTTAGACCACCGTACTCTGCTGTGTTCGATACCGAGTTCCACATCTTCATGAGACCGCCCTCATGGATTAGATCCGTTATCAGCTTTAGCTCGTGGCATGCCTCGAAGTATGCGATCTCCGGCTGGTACCCAGCCTGCACCATGATCTCGAAGGCTGCCTTTATCATCGCTGTGACTCCGCCGCAGAGATCGACCTGCTCCCCGAAGAGATCCGTCTCGGTCTCCTCTGCGAATGTGGTCTCTAATACTCCGGCGCGTGTTCCGCCGATTCCCTTTGCATACGCCAGCGCGATCCTCTTCGCGCTCTTGGAGTAATCCTGCTTCACCGCGATGAGGCACGGAACACCCTTGCCCTCCAGGAACTGGCGGCGCACGAGATCTCCTGGGCCTTTCGGCGCGACCATCACGACATCCACATACTCAGGGGGTATGATCTGGTTGAAGTGTATGTTGAACCCGTGCGAGAATCCCAGTATGTTTCCCTCCTCAAGATATGGCGCTATCTGCTCCCTGTAGATCTTCGGCTGCAGCTCGTCCGGGAGCAGTATCTGTATGAAATCCGCCTCCTTCGCTGCCTCTGGCACGGTCATGACCCTGATGCCATCTTTCTCAGCCCTCTTCCACGCAGGCGAGTCCTTCAGATCCGCAGCTATGACATCAAGCCCCGAATCCTTGAGATTTGCTCCCTGCGCATGCCCCTGATTGCCGTAGCCTATTATGGCTATCGTCTTATCCTTCAACACCCTGAGATCCGCATCCTTATCACGATAGATTGTTGCCAAAACGATTCCTCCTCACGGTCCAGCCTGGACCACCTTGCTTCCTCTGACCATGGAGACCTTGCCTGTTCTGGCCATCTCCTTGATCCCGAACTGGCGGAGCATCTGCTGCAGCGCATCGACCTTCTTCTCATCCCCAGTGACCTCTATGATGAGAGATCTCGGGGAGACGTCGATTATTCTGGCTCTGAATACAGAGACGATCTGCATTATCTCGGATCGTGTATCCTTGTTCGCGCTGACCTTTATGATCGCAAGCTCGCGCTCCACCGACTCCTCAGGATCGAGCCTGCTAACCCTTATGACATTGATCAGCTTGCTGAGTTGCTTCACGACCTGCTCCAGAACGACATCATCGCCCTCGACGGAGATAGTCATCCTGGAGTAGGCGGGATTGTCAGTGGCACCAACTGAGAGGCTCTCTATATTGAAGCCCCTCCTGCTGAACAGCCCGGAGATTCTTGTCAGGACACCGGGCTTGTTCTCAACTATGACTGCGATGGTGTGCTTCATGAATCCAGCTCCAGTATTTCGCTAAGTGATGCTCCCGCCGGCACCATCGGCGATACCTTCTCGTCCCTGTGGACTATGAAGTCCATAACTGTGGGCTTGTCTGATGCAAGCCCCTCTTTAAGCACATCCTCGACCTCCGATGGCTTCGTGGCTCTGAGGCCTAAGGCGCCATATGCCTCAGCGACCTTGACGAAATCAGGCACGTCACCGAGCGTTGTGTGAGAGTACCTCTTTCCGAAGAAGAGGGTCTGCCACTGCCTGACCATGCCCAGCACCCCGTTGTTCAGTATCGCGATCTTCACAGGTATATCATTGACAACCGCGGTCGCGAGCTCCTGTATGTTCATCTGGAAGCTTCCGTCTCCAGCGATGTCGATAACCTCGCACTCTGGCCTCCCTATCTTCGCGCCGATCGCAGCCGGGAATCCGTAGCCCATAGTTCCAAGACCACCTGAGGTTATGAACTTCCTGGGATCCCTGTGCTTGAAGAACTGCGCCGCCCACATCTGGTTCTGTCCAACCTCTGTAACTATTATCGCATCCGGGCACAGCTCGCATATCTTCTCGACTACAAACTGCGGCTTTATCACGTTCTCGTCTCTGGTGTACCGCAGCGGGTACTCTTTCTTCCACATGAGTATCTTCTCGTTCCATTCCCCCCAGGGTTTCTGCTGAACATGCTTCAGCAGCTCTGTTAGAGCGATCTTGGCATCGCCGACGACTGGAATATCAACCCTCACGTTCTTGCCGATCTCAGCTGGATCCACATCGATATGTATTATCCTGGCCTTTGGTGCGAAGCTAGCGATCTTCCCTGTGACGCGATCATCGAACCGTGCTCCGACCGCCAGAAGGACGTCAGCCTCCTGGACTGCGAGATTCGCGTACTTGGTCCCGTGCATCCCGAGCATTCCGAGGGATAGCGGATGGTCTGTCGGGAAGCAGCCCAAGCCCATGAGTGTTGTTGTCACAGGAGCGTTCAGGCGCGTGGCGAGCTGGAAGAGCTCCTCGTGCGCGTTCGCATACCTCACGCCCCCTCCGGCATATATCACAGGCCGCTCCGCAGCCATCAGCGCCTCTGCAGCCCTTCTTATCTGGAGCTGGTGGACTTTCGTTGTTGGATTGTAGCCTGGAAGGTTTATCTCCGGATAATCGAACTCCAGCTCGTCCACTGTTACGTCTCTTGGCAGATCTATCAGGACTGGCCCTGGCCTGCCGGTCCTCGCTATGTAGAATGCCTCCCTGAAGACCCGGGGTATATCCTTGGAGCGCTTTATCAGGTAGTTGTGCTTTGTTATCGGCATGGTTATGCCGGTGATATCCGCCTCCTGGAACGCGTCCTTTCCGATGAGGCCTGTGTTTACCTGGCCGGTCATTGCGACGATCGGCACCGAGTCCATGTAGGCTGTGGCTATGCCTGTGACAAGGTTGGTCGCGCCAGGACCAGAGGTGGCCAGGCATACGCCTACCCTGCCAGTAGCCCTAGCGTATCCATCTGCTGCATGCGCAGCCGCCTGCTCATGCCTGACCAGTATGTGCCTCAGATCGGAGCTGTACAGCGCATCGTACAGCGGAAGCAGAACTCCGCCGGGAAGGCCGAATATCACCTCTACGCCCTCCCGCCTGAGACACTCTATGATCGCCTCTGCTCCTGTCATCCTGACCATCATCTATCCTCCAAAAGCATCAGCCTGTTTATACCTTCCAGAACAGCCTCGACGGAGGCCATTATGATATCAGCCCCTGCGCCCCTGGCTGTTATGCTTCTATCTCCTATAGCCATTGTCACCCATACCTCGACCAGGGCATTTGTTCCACCCGTAATGGCATCCACATGGTACTCCTCAAGGCGAATATCTGTTACGCCCGATATAGCCCTTCTGACGGCATTCACAGCAGCGTCAACAGGCCCGACTCCTGCGCCAGCCTCCAGCGTCTCTCTTCCATCCAGGATCAGCTTCACGCTCGCTGTGGGCGTCACCCTGTTCCCGCTGACCACTGTCAGCTCCTCCAGGAGCACCCTTGGCTTCAGCTCCCTTGATAGCACCGTGTCGGCTATCGACTGGAGGTCTGCATCAGAGACCCGCTTGCCCTTATCGCCAAGCTCCTTGACTCTGCTCACTATCTCGTTCAGCTGCTCCTCGTTTACTGTGATTCCGAACTCCCTGAGGGCAAGCTCAACCGCAGCTCTCCCCGACATCTTCCCGAGCACGATCCGCCTCTTCCTGCCGACCTGCTCCGGGCGCATCGGCTCGTATGTGGATGTGTCCGCGATCAGGCCGTGGACGTGTATGCCTGCCTCATGCGTGAATGCGTTCTCCCCTACGATCGCCTTGTTCGGCGCCACAGGTATGCCGGTCTTCTTCGAGACAACTCTGGAGATCTGATATAAAAGATTGCACTTTATGCCTGTCCTTACACCATAAAGGTTCTCCAGGCACATCACGACCTCCTCCAGGCTTGTGTTGCCCGCGCGCTCGCCGATGCCGTTGATGGTGACATGCGCCTGCGCAGCGCCGTTCCTGAGGGCTGCCACAGTGTTCGCGGTGGCCATCCCGAAGTCGTCATGGCAGTGGATGCTTATGGGTTTGCCCAGAGACTTAAGGCGCTGAAAGATCTCCGCAGTCCTCTCTGGAAGAAGAACGCCCACCGTGTCGCAGAAGCATAGCCTGTCTGCGCCTGCCTCGATTGTGGCTCTGTAAACTGATTCTAGATAATCAAGGTCGGCTCTGCTCGCATCCTCTCCGCTAAGCTCGACGATCAGCCCGTGCGCCTTCGCGTACTCGGTGGCCTCAACAGCCTTTCTGAGCACTGCTTCCCTATTGGATCTCAGCTTTCTCTCGATGTGAAGATCTGAGACCGGAATGACAAGGTGCAGGGAATCGACATCGCAATCAAGCGCAGCATCTATATCCTTTTGGTTGGCACGCGCAAAAGAGCAGATCTCAGCTTTCAGCCCCGCAGACGCGATGGCACGGATCGATTCGCGCTCCCCATCAGATGTTATTGCAGAACCGGCCTCGATCACATCAACGCCCAGTTCATCGAGAAGCTGCGCGATGTGAAGCTTGTCATCTGCGCTCAGGGAGACCCCTGGTGTCTGTTCGCCATCCCGCAGTGTGGTATCCAGAAATCTTACCTCACCCGATAAAGCGATCCCACGCGTTCATCTCTTTCACCCTCAAATGCGGTTCAGGTACGTTGATGATGCACATTGATAAATCTGACGGTTTAGGTGGTCTGGGATATGCAGTCCAAGACGGATCCGCTCTTGTGTGTTCAGCAACTTAGAGGGCACGCATACTGGTTGCTGGACGCAATCATCCATTCGCCAGGAGCACATAGCGGGAACAGTGCCTCTCCAGGCAAGTCATCAAATGGATAAGAGCGGACGGATCTATGGATGGACCCGCTGAGATGCTGTGAGCAGAGCCGCAGTGTGGAAGGCGTGTGAAGCAGGCGATCCTCTCAAAACTTAGATATAAATGCGATCCGCATCTTGTTACGGAATGCGTTACATCTTCGGGCCTGTTCTCTCAAGGAGGCTCGGCCTATCAATGGGCGTAGATCTACTGCCACTCAAGACGTGCAGCATGGACTGCTGCTACTGCGAGATAGGCGCCACAACGTGTCTGACTATGAGAAGGGATCGCTACGTCCCAGTGGAGGCTGTTATCAGGGAGATCTCCAGGGTATCTGATATCGATTTTGACTACCTGACGTTTGCAGGATCTGGAGAGCCGACGCTCCACTCAGGCCTTGGGGAGATCATACGGGCTGCGAGGAAACACATCGACAGGCCGATTGCGGTCATCACGAACAGCAGCCTGCTCATCGACAAGCATGTCAGGGAGGAGGTGGCTCAGGCAGATCTTGTTCTCCCCTCTCTGGATGCTGCAACACAGGATACATTCGAGAGGATAAACAGGCCAGCTGCGGGGTTGAAAATAGATGATATCATCGAGGGGCTGCGGGCCTTCAGATCCGAGTTCGGCGGAGAGATATGGCTCGAGGTGATGCTCGTCCAGGGCATAAACGAGGTTGATGCTCCGATGATCGCCAGGGCTGCGGAGGAGATCGAGCCAGACAGGATACAGCTCAACACCGTGGTCAGGCCGCCAGCAGAGCCTGTGCTGCCGCTGAGCAGGGAGGGGATGCTCAGGATGCTCCGGATCTTCAAGGGCGCTGAGCTGATACCGGACTGGGACTGGAGGGTTCCGGATGATGCAGAGGAGAGGATCGCAGAGCTCCTCCGCGAGCCCATGACACTGGAGGATCTCCAGAGAGAATCAGGCCTGATCTATGAGGATGTGGTGAAGTACCTTAAGATACTCGAGGATGCCGGCAGAATTGCACGCAGCGTCCGCGATGGGAAGATATACTTTCAGAAATGTTAGAGATAGGTCATGCGCTCAAATCACCTATGTGATGTCGGGAATCAGCATCAACTGGCATATCAACTGGCACAAACCCCCATGTCTGAGGTCGAATGCGGTTGATCTCAACGATTGGTGCGTGATGCTCAACGTCATGATGGAAAATGAAGGAGGCAGAGTCGATTGATTCATGAGATAATACAGCTGAGCAGAAAGGTCGCGGATGGCTACGTGATAAGTCTTGGATATCTCAAGCTGGTTTGCGCGGTCACTGACCGTGGAATGGTGGGATGCGGCGCATATGATGTCAGCGCCCTTGATCGGCATGGATACCCTGCGGCGAGGGTGAGATCAAGTACCGGCGGGATGATAACAACCGTGGATGATCTTCTGAGGGGGGAGGTATTCGAGGCGAACAGCGCGGCCAGAAAGCTCGGCATAAAAGAGGGGATGTCCGGACGCGATGCGCTCGAGCTTCTTTAGCGCATTTTGTTTGTCTTCAGAACGCGCTGAACAGCGCACTCACGACCTGGTCCCAGAAGGGCGGAATTCTGCACACCCACGCTGAATCCTCTGAGCGTATCGAAGCAGTATGGCCTGATGGTGTAAGTCCCTCAGGATGCATTCATGACCGCTCTTGCCCCTCCAGATCCAGCTCTGCTTTTACAGAATGTTTCTCCTCTTTGCGATCTCCCGCAGCGTGGCGCCGAACTCTGACTCGACTATGGTGCTGACGCCCATTGTTTTGGGGTGGAGATCTATCTCCACAACAACATGGTGATGACCCATATCTCGCAGGGGCCTGACCTGTCTTGGGCCGTTGGTTACCGAGAAGAGCTCCATTCCATTCAGCGCATCGATCGGTATCGCATGTGGAACGCCGGAGATCAAGGCGAAGTTGTACTCCTCCCCCTCAATCATATCTGCGATGCGCTCTCCCGCAACTGGATACTCGTCAAGACCTCCCGTGGGCTCGAACTTCACGCCTCTCTCTTTAAGAGCATCTGCTATGTTCCTCGCATCCCCTCTCACCTTTGGCAGTCCCACATCGGGGTTGAGATTCGCAAGCGTTCTTATGTTCTCCTCACAACCCAGCGCCCTGGCAACCTCTATGAGAGAGAGATTTATATCTGCGAACATGTACGCGGTCTCCTTCTTTGCGTTGAGTATGTTGAGTCCCCGTTTGCCGTCCATGAGAAGCTCCAGGAGCCTTGAGGCAACGACAAATTTGACGTCACCCCTCTCCGGCGGCAGGTATTCGCTGCTCGCGGCGCCGTATAGCCGCTCGATCTCGGTCGCCTTTTCCAGGAGCCTCTTCTGTCGATCCAGCTCCTGATCGTCTATTATACCGGCATCCCTCGCTGCCTCGAGCGTTATGATCACACCCTTTGTGTTGTCCCTGTACCCGGCATGGACCTCAGCCTCAATGACAGGGACATCGATATCCGCGTCCACCACAGCCTTGTGCAGATCCTCTCCTATGATCATGCTGCTGCACGTTCCAGTGACAGCTATGATCCTCGGATTGAAGAGTTCCACAGCTCTTCTCAGGAGCCTCACGAGCTGCTCCTGACCTCCGAAGACGAACCCCTTCTCATCGAGCGCTGTGGTCAGAACCCTGACGCCATCCTCCTCCAGAAGCCTCGCGTGCTTGAAGCAGCATCCGCTGGGGCCGTGGAGTATGATCACATCCACGCCGAGATCCCGCAGGGTGTAAAGGGCAGCCACTATTGAGCTGGGGCGTGGGTGAATAACCTGAACTTCTGTACCCATCGATATCACCTGAAGCATTTAACACATAAAACCAAACAATCTCCTGCGAAGGTGTGCCTGCGGGCCACATCGAGCCCCTCCTGGAAGTTGCGGGCCGTGCGTCCTCTCAGCCGCGGCGCATGCGGCTCAAGTCTCCTCCCAACCAGCACGAGCTCGTCTATATCCTCCCTCCTCGACTCGATCATCTTCACTAGTGCATCGATATCAAGCCCCTCGCAGACGCTCTCCGAGTCCTCTCCCGCAACGAGACATATGCGACCACCAGAGGCGAGATCAAGCGCTCTCTCGATGCCAGAGACCTTCAGCCCTGAGTTCGAGTTGTCGATGACATTCACACCATCAAGCTGATACCGCGACATCCTGCCCTTGAAGCCGCCGAAGCCATCGAGAGCCTCCACAGCATCCTGCACATCAACACCCATCGAGATGGCGGCTGCCAGCGCACCTGCGATCCCATCGAAATACGTAGGATCCAGCGCCTCGTCCAGCGAGATCGGGAACGATTCTTCCCCAATATCAACAGATCTCCGTGAGAGCTTCACATCACCGCCATCGCCGAAAGAGACATCAGCGGAGAGCTTCGCATCCGTGTTCGTCACTATCCTGGCATTCGTGCTTGAGAGAGATAGCATCTGGAGCTTGGCAGTGCTCGCCCACATGGACCCGCCTGCTATGAGATAATCGCCTGAAAGGCTCGTTATCACGCCCACATCAAACGCTCCGGTGCCGCCGAGCGAGACCTCTGATACAAGAGCATCAGCCCTCTCACGTGATGCAACCTGATGAGCAGCTATGAGATTCCCAGGCGTGATGCTCAGGCCGGATGTGATGAGCGATCTCTTCCCGCGGCTCCAGAGCTCGATGCCGCTGGTTGTGTGTGAGACCACACGCATATCATGAGAGAGTATCAGCGCCAGCAGGAGGGCTGTGGTTGTCTTCCCTCTCGTCCCTGTGATCTCGACAGCCCTGAACTCCCTCTCACCCAGGATCATCCCCACGGCCCTGTGATGGGAGATAACCCTTTTTCCGAGCCGCCTGGCATCTGAAAGTGATCTGTTCTGGGGGGAGAGGTGCACTGGGGCCACAACCAGCGAGAACCTCTCCATATCATGGCTGCTGTGGTAGACCTCGAGCGCCTCTGCATCAATGCCTAGATCTCTGAGCCTGGATGCTATGATCCCTGCGCCGTGTATCGAGTCGAGGACGGCCACCGGCCCTAGAAGCTCTCCCGGGCCCTCCGATAGGCGAGATCCGCAATGCATTCATCGACGCCGAGCGGCTCGGCGCATGTCACCTCCACATCCCTGCCATCTATTTTGACGACGCCAGCACGCTTGCCCTTCGGGATCCCCAGCTCCCTGGGGATGTCCTCGAGGGTGTGCACCCCTGCTGCAAGGAACAGCGGGATGGCCACGATCTTCCTCACGTTTGTGCCAGTGAAGCTCATGAGACCCTCAGATATCTTCGGATCATTGGCATTGAGATATGCTGTTCTAACCGGACCAGGATGCTTTCTTTTTATCATCCCTGCCAGCTCCTCCACCAGCGCCTTGTTGTAGGGCAGCGTGCTGCCATGCCCGAGCACAAGAAGTCCTATGTCCTCCATCCTCAAAGCTCCATTTGCTACTTTTATCTATTTCAGTGTTAATGCAGCTCGACCTCATGTGTAATAAATCTACCCCATGAAATTCTACCGAAAAAATTATGGTCTGTCATGTCAATCCGGGGTTGGGTGACATATGAGCGATTCCGGGTCCAGAATCGCCGAAAGGGCGCTGATGCACCTGAGAGCGATCGAGTGCGCTCATGATTTGACGATCACAAACAAGAGCGAGATAGTTTCAGAGATAGCCTCCAGGATCTCTGATGAGAGATCTGTTCTTATGATATGCACATCTCTCAACACATGGATCGCCATGAACAGGATCGGTGGGAGCATATTCATACCGGGAGAGGTGCTGGAACCGCTCATCGAGCTCGCCGAGATCAGGGAGAGGTGTGCATGAAGAAGCATTGCTGCCCTGTTTATTCCGCCTGCACATTGAAGCCTTCCTCGATGATCTCATGGAACGCTGAGATCACACGCTCTAGATCTGCCCTTGGAATGAGGTATGTGCTAAGCTTAAACTGCCTTGTGAGGCCGGGCTTGATCCCGCATATCCCGCGATCCTTGAGCTCATGGTAAAGGAAGTAGCGGCCCTTCCTGGCGCTTTTCGAGATCTCGTAGAGCCTCTCGGATTTGAAGAACATCAGGTCGTGGTTGTGAGGCTTCTCGCCCTGCTGCTCGATTCCAAGCTCCTCGAGCTGCGATGAGAACCATCGCGCCTTCTCGACCTCCTCCTGCCATCGTCCAATGCGCTCAACGACATGCGGGAAGCTCGCCATCATGGTCAGAAGGCCGGCGCCGCGGACGGTGCACCCGAGGAGCTCGACCTCCTTGTTCTTCTTGCTCTTCGAGCGTCTGAATATGATATCCGCATACTCCTGCTTCGCGCCCAGGATCCCGATAGGACCTGAGGATGCCATCGACTTGTGGCCGCTCCCCACGACTATATCAGCGTCGAGATCTCGAGCGCTCACAGGCATCCTTCCTATGGAGTACGCGCCGTTTAGTAGGAGCGGCACACCCTCCTCGTGGCAGATATCCGCAACCCTTCTTGCGTCCACAAGATTCCCGTAGTTGCCATCAGGATATGTGAGCACCGCCATGCTCACCCTGTAGCCCTGGTCTGCGACATCCCTTATCGCATCCCTGAATCCCTCTGGGTCAATGGTGTACTCAGGTTCTCCGCTGTTTTCGACATACGATATCTCGAGACCTGCACGCTCTGCCGCGAGAACAGTGGTGTAGTGTGCATTCCCATCTGCCACGATGTAATCGCCTGCGTCGCAGAGGGAATGCATTGCAGCATACATACCCTCTCTGGCTCCGTGGGTTATGCGCACATCATCAACATCCAGAAACTGTGGGAGAATCTCATGAACGAACTCCTCGACGGGAGGATTCCTCACCCTGTCAAGCATACCCTCACAGAAGTCGCAGACAGAGTAACCATCACCCCATTCGATGAGGGCCGCCCGTGCCTCCGGAGTGAGGATGCCGCCCCTCTGGAGCGGGTCGAGGTTTATCTCCAGGATGCTCCTCTTCATGCACCTGAACTTATCGAGCTTTGATGTGATACTTGGTGGCATCAGAGTTCTGCTCAGTTGCATTCATGATAACTTTTTCCATATCCTCCGGATGGAACCATCTCTCCATTAAGGAAGAGTTCTCCTATCCAAAAATGGAATATACATGTCTCCACCATACTCGATCGATGGCCGCGCTTATAGGGCATCGTGGTGCTTCTGCTCTCGCCCCAGAGAACACGCTGCAGGGAATAAGAAAGGCGCATTCATGCGGGGCCGAGATGGTCGAGATGGACGTGCGTCTCTCCTCGGACGGCGTTCTGGTCCTTATGCACGATGAGAGCGTCGACAGGACAACGAATGGCTCAGGCAGGGTCGAGGATCTGAGCATCCGGGAGCTCAGGTGCCTGGATGCAGGCGGAGAGCCTGTGCCGACACTGCGGGAGGCGCTGAGGCTCGCGAGGTCTTTAGGAATCCAGCCGGTCGTTGAGATGAAGGAGGAGGGCTTGGAGGAGCTTGTTCTCGAGGAGCTCCTTGGATATAAGGCCATAGTAACTTCGTTTTACCACAGAAGCGTGCTTGAGTTCCACGAGCTTCTCAGGGACAGGAAGGGCGCGGATGGGATAAAAACCGGCATCATAATATCTTCATTGCCTGTTAACCCTGTGGATTTAGCTCTGGATGCGCATGCGGATGCGATATTTCCAAAGAGGGTGAGCCCGAACATCTTCAAGATCGCACACAAAAGGGGCATACGGGTTTACCCCTGGACGGTCAACACCCCTGAGCGGGCAGCATGGATGCTCAGGCTTGGGGCTGATGGTCTTGTCACCGATGACCCGTGCGCGATAAGAGATGTGCTGAAAGCAGCTCCGATAAACACCGGCCGGGAGAACTGCAGGTACTATCCGTGCCACCACTTCGAGGGGCAGGACTGCATCCACTGCTTCTGTCCGCTCTACCCATGCAAGGACCCAGAGCTTGGAAGATTCGTGAGAACAAAAAGAGGCAAGAGGTTCTGGTCGTGCATCGATTGTGTCCTGGTTCACATACCAGAGGTTGCCAGGTATCTCGAGGAGAACCCTGATGCTGGAACCGAGGAGCTGAAGAGCTTTCTGGGGACCACCGGAAGGGCATGCTTCCGCAGAGCGGAGCATGCTGGCGAAAGGATCAGTTGATGTGCTGAAGATCTAACAGCCGATCATGGGCCTGAATAGCGGGAGTTCTGAATCGGCTGCCCTTGAGGATATATCATGTGTCTGGAAGGATTGAGCACCGCGGGTTCCAGGGACGCGAGTACACGAGCCTATCGGGAGATGAGCCATTCGGTGTGCTCATGCGCCCTGAGATGGCGCCCTGCACACTTCGGCGGTCGACGACAGAAAGCTTTATCCGCATTACCGTAGTATCGCGGGAATCATGAGAGAGATCATAGCACTCACAGTTGCTTTGTTTATGCTGATCCCGGTTATGGGGGTTGATGTGAGCTATCTATCCCCAGAGTCAGAGATCTTGACCACAGAATCGATGGCAGCATTTCTCAATGACAGCTGGGCTCCAAGCACATTCATGCCCATAAATGATACAGCAGTATGGCCGGATAAGAACAGGACAATCGCAAACAGCACAGCCAACATATACAGTGTTCTGAAGGACAACTGGACACCAAGCACGTTCGAGGCTCCGGTGGACTACGCAGTCTGGCAGAACAAGGACAAGCAGCTTCTCGCCGCTGGATACGCTATCTACGACTTCCTCAGAGAGGACTGGACACCAAAGGATCCGGTCCCGATCGTCCAGACCGGGCTCTACAAGCTCCATCAGATGAACTGAAGGCCGCACTCCCATGCGGCATAATTTTAATACCGATCGGCTCTGCAGCCATGCATAGCTTGCGGGCTAACTTTTCATATTTTGACGCATCGTAGCCCCTGGACCGCGGTCTCTGTGTAAGGCACGCTCCGAAGCGCCAGCGGTTTTAAAGGTGGATCTTGTGCTTGCATCCTAAGCTCCCCGTAATTTAGGCATATGGATCCGCAGCATACTGATTTATTTGTGGGTAATGGCACAGTTATCTTCTAGGAAAAGCAGCATCATTCGCCACATTTCCGTCTCACCTCGCCTAAACGAGGAGGAACTCAGGTTGCATCTCAGATAGGGAATTGCAGACTCCAGTCTACAGGCATAACCGCTCATGCAAACCCTTACCATTCCTGGTCCATGAGGTCATAATCCATCGATATCTTCATAAGCGGCCCTGACCCGAGAGCTCACATCCGAGGTGTGGTCCATTGAAGGTAATCGGTCTTGCCGATAGCGAGCTCGAATCGAGTTTACGGAAGGCAGGAATCGGCATGTCTGTATCAGAGGCGCGTTCCATAGCCTCGATCCTGGGAAGGGATCCGACGCTGGCCGAGCTTTTCTGCTACGATGCCATGTGGTCTGAGCACTGCTCGTACAAGAGCAGCAGGGCCGTGCTGAGAGAGTTCCTGCCGACGGAAGGTCCGAACGTTGTTCTCGGCCCTGTCGAGGATTCCGGGATTGTGAGCATAGATGACGAATGGTGCGTGGTGATATCCCACGAGAGCCACAACCATCCGAGCCAGATACTTCCGAATGAAGGGGCGGCAACCGGCATTGGCGGAATCGTGCGCGATGTGAACTGCATGGGCGCTAGGGTCGTCGCGACCGCAGATCCCCTCCGCTTTGGAGATCCGTATGGACGGGAGTCGAGCAGGGTGCGCTGGGTTGCAGAGGGCGTTGTCGACGGGATCTGGCAGTACGGCAATGCGCTGGGTGTGCCGGTCATCGCAGGAGATGTCGTTTTCAGCAGATGCTTCGACTACAACTGTCTCGTCAACGTGGTTGCGATTGGTGTTGTTAGAAGAGATGAGATCATAAGATCGCGCGCGCCTCCAGGTTCTGGCGAGAAGGGCTATGATGTAATTCTTGTCGGAAAGCCGACAGACTCCTCAGGTTTTGGTGGAGTGGTATTCGCATCAGACACGCTCAGGGAGGAAGAGGAGGAGACAAACCGCGGAGCTGTACAGATCCCGGATCCGTTCCTCAAGAACGTTCTCTTCAAGGCCAACGAGGATCTCTTCAGGCTCGTGCGCGAGGAGGGCGTCGAGATAGGATTCAAGGATCTGGGGGGTGGGGGGCTCACCTGCGCATCATCAGAGATGGGAGCGGCTGGAGGCTACGGAATGGAGATCGACCTTGACAGGCTCCATGTTGCGGGCGAATTCCCGCCTGAGGTTCTGTGCATAGCCGAGACACAGGAGAGGTTCCTGATAATAGCTCCCAGGGAGCTTAGCGAGAGGATTCTCAGGATATATAACGTGGACTGGGATCTGCCGAACGTCTACGAGGGCGCTAGGGCGAGCGTTATAGGCAGGATGACAACTCACGACAGATACATAGTCCGTCACAGAGGTGAGGAGGTTGTTAATGTCCCCATAAAGCATCTGACAGGTGGGATAAGATACGAGAGGGCGTGGCGACCAAGGATCAGAAACCTCCTTGAGCCTGATGTGAAAATGCCTGAGGATCTCAACAGTGTGATGCTAGATCTGCTCTCCTCCCCGAATATAGCCTCAAGGGAGCACATCTACAGGTACTACGACACAGAGGTCCAGGGGAACACCGTGATTCGGCCTGGGGAGGCTGATGCAGGCCTCATCGCTCCGATCAGGGGAAAGGACTTTGGGATTGCGCTGTCCGTGGATTCAAACCCGTTTTATGGAAGGATCAGCCCTTACTGGGGAGGGGCCACGGCGGTCGCTGAGGCGATGAGGAACGTTGCAGCCATAGGCGCGACCCCATCGACGCTCACAGACTGCCTGAACTTCGGCAACCCGGAGAAGCCAGAGGCCTTCTGGGAGTTCAGGGAATCGGTTCGGGGTCTGGCTGATGCTGCCAGGAACCTCTGGCTCAAGGGGTATCCAGGACAGCCAGTACCCATAGTCTCGGGAAATGTGAGCTTCTACAACGAGTCCCCGGAGGGGGCCGTCGATCCATCGCCTGTCATAGCATGTGTTGGTGTAATGAAAGACATAAACAAGGCGATCACGATGCCCTTGAAGGAATGTGGTGATGTGCTGTACCTTCTCGGACCCAGGTTCGATGAGCTCGGCGGCTCAGAGTACTACCGTGTAATCTGGGGAGTCACAGGGGCGAACGTGCCTGTTGTAAGGTTCCCGCTGGAGAGGTCCATGATATACACGGTCATAGATGCTGTGGATCGCGAGATTCTGCGGGCAGCTCACGACATATCGAACGGAGGGATGGCAGTAACAGCAGCTGAGATGTGCATGCTCTCAGATCATGGGATCTCCATCGACATATCCGGTGTGGGTGATATGCGATCCGACAGGCTCCTCTTCTCAGAGTCCTCTGGATTCATAGTGGAGGTTGTGGATGGAGCGGAGCAGGAGTTTGTGAGTATTGCCAGTAGCTACAATCTGAATCCCGTGAGGCTAGGCAGAGTATCGACCGGCAGCATTGAGATTGTGAGAGATGGAAAGGTGCTTGTGAGGCTCGATCCGGAGGATGCAAGGGATGCCTGGAGCTCCGGGCTGCGGGAGGCGATGAGATGAGGATCGCTGTGGTACAGTTCCCGGGCACGAACTGCGAGCACGAGACGCTTGTGGCTGTAAAAGAGTGTGGCATGGATGGGGAGATCTTCAGATGGAACCGTCCTGAGCAGGAGCTCTGCGAGTTCGATGGATATGTGATACCAGGCGGCTTCTCGTACCAGGACAGGGTGCGCGCCGGTGTTATAGCATCCAAGGAGCCTGTAATGGCCACGCTGAGGGAAGAAGCTGAGAGGGGAAAGCCCATCGTGGGGATCTGCAATGGATTTCAGGTACTCGTGGAGTCAGGGATTCTCCCATTCGGGGATGGAGTTAGGCTGGCGCTAGCGCAGAACGTCATGATCAGAGGTGGAGAGATCGTGCGCCGCGGGTACTACTGCGCCTGGACGATGCTCAGGCATGATGCTGAGGAGAAGAGATGCAGCGGCTCATACATTCTGAGGAGAGGTGACATCCTGAGCATACCGATCGCGCATGCTGAGGGAAACCTTGTTGCATCTGATAGAAAAGTGATCGAGAGGCTCATCGATGACGGTCAGATCGTTTTCAGGTACTGCAGCGAGCGAGGGGAAATAATCAACGAGTTTCCTGTGAATGTGAACGGGTCCACAGAGAACATCGCCGGCATATGCAACCCAGAGGGCAATGTCCTTGGGATGATGCCTCATCCGGAGAGGGCGTTCTTTGCATGGCAGCTCCCGCGGAAGCATCCCAGGGTTCAGGGATACGGGCCGGGGAGGCTGATCTTTGAATCGATGAAGAGATACATAGAGGAGAGGCGATCATGATCATCAATCTTAGAGTGTGGCTCAAGATACCCGATGCCGAGGCTGCCACCGTGAAGAACACGCTCCTGAGGCGCATGGGTTACCAGGGCATCGTCAGGGATGTCAAGCGCGAGAGGCTTCTTAGTATAGAGGCCGATGACGTGAGCGACCCCGACTCCCTGATAAAACAGCTCACCAGAGAGCTCGTCAATGAGAACAAGGAGAGCTTCGCGGTCTCTGTGAATTCCCTGGATCTGAGCAACGGCTTTGTTCCTGTGAAGGTGAGCCTCTGGATCGAGGACGGCGAGGCCGTATCGATAAGAGATCGTCTGGTGAAGAGACTGGGGCTGAAGATGATACGAGCCGTACAGCGGGCAAACATCTGGAAGCTCTACATAGATGGAGATGATCCGGAGTCCGTGGCCAGAAGGATCGCAGAGGAGCTTCTGGTCAACCCAAACAAAGATAGATATGAAATTATTAAATTGAATTGATTTCAGGTCCGGCCGTACCGGAATTCATTTTGATCTTTTTATTTGTTGGCTCACATCCGTCATCGGTTAAGGCCGTTAGGTGAAAGAATCACTCAACAATTTTTACATTGATGTTATCTTGAAGTTAATCGTTGATATTATTGCTATCGATATCATCAAGCAGCACGATACTTGTAGTTGCAAATTGTTAAATACACATCGTATTATGTTGCATGCGATTCCTTAACCGGTGACCAATGGTTGGCTCATGTGGTCGAACCGTCGGAGAGGCGAGCTCCGATAACCCGACAGGCGGCATTCGACTCCACATCTTTCTGCGATGTTGGATCGTGTACTCAGATCATTGCACCCGGCAGCAGGTGGCATCGCAGGATTTGTGATCGGTTGTTTCGAAGCATGCTGATTCCTGAAAAATCCCTTCAGTGAGACGAGCACACGACCCAATGTTATCGATCCGCCGGATCACAAAAATAAGCCTGAACATATTTTAGAGAAGCAGGTCCCTCGGTGACCAGCTCAACGATAGCATACTGACCTGCTGAAGGTCACGACGAAAAGCTTGATCTGATATCGCATAGTAGTGTTTTGACATGAACCATAAAGAGGCTATAGAGAGGGCGAAGGAGCATTTCGGCAGGCTTCTGGAAGAGCAGCTTGCGAGGGTTGAGCAGATGAAGGCTGCCGGCGAGTGGATAGACTACAGCAGCCTGAAGCCACTGATAGTAGGATACGTCGATGGCGATGGAATAGGCCCTTACATAACAGGCGAGGCCATAAGGGTCCTCCAGAGCCTCCTGAGGGATGAGATCGAGAGAGGAGATGTGGAGTTCAGAAAGATTGAGGGGCTCAGCATAGAGGAGAGGGCAAGGGCAATGAAGGCACTTCCTGATGATGCTCTTGAGGCCCTGAAGAAGTGCCACGTGATCCTCAAGGGGCCGCTCACAACGCCGAAGAAAGGCGACCCCTGGCCGAACCTGGAGAGCGCAAACGTGGCGATGCGCCGCGAGCTTGATCTCTTCGCAAACGTGCGGCCTGTCTCCATACCCTCAGAAGGCATAGACTGGGTCTTCTTCAGGGAGAACACCGAGGGCGAGTACGTCCTCGGAAGCAAGGGCCTCAACGTCACCGACGATCTCGCGGTCGACTTCAAGGTTATAACCACACAGGGCTCTGAGCGGATAATACGCCTCGCCTTCGATTATGCGAGGAGAAACAACATCAACAGAGTATCTGTTGTGACAAAGGCAAATGTCGTGAAAACAACAGACGGGAAGTTCCTCGAGATCGCGAGGTCCATCGCCAAAGAGTACCCTGAGATAACCTTCGACGACTGGTTCGTCGACATAATGGCGGCGAAGCTCGTGGATACAAAGAGGAGGCGGGACTTCAGGGTTATAGTGCTTCCGAACCTCTACGGAGACATACTCACTGATGAGGCCGCGGAGTTCCAGGGAGGCGTGGGGACAGCGGGAAGCGCAAACATAGGCAAAAGGTATGCCATGTTCGAGGCGATACACGGCTCAGCACCAAGGATGGTCCAGGAGGGGAGGGCGCAGTACGCGGATCCATCGAGCATCATGCGCGCCTCGACAATGCTGCTCCGCCATGTCGGGATGATTGACAAGGCTAGGAAGCTCGAGATGGCTCTTGATATCTGCAGCCAGTTCGAGAGGAAGCTGGTGATGACCGGCAGGCCTGGAGGTGCAACCGGCAGGGAGTTCGCTGATTATGTTATAGAGACGATGAACTCTGATGATCTCGAGAGCAGATGGCTCTCGTACACAGGCAAAGGGATTTAGCCTGAGAGAACTAGCTTACCAGCGTGATACAGCTCGCAGAGCGTTTTCTCAGCCTCAGATCTGAGGATGTGATCCTGCTTAGAGCAATCGAGGCCGGAATGCGCCGGAGGGAGTGGGTGCCCCTCGAGGAGATCTCGGCCATCTCCGGCATTCCGGCCTCGAAGGCTGAGTACTACCTCAGGCTGCTTTCTGGAAGAAAGCTCGTTGCATACACAAGTGTGCCGTACGAGGGGTACCAGATCGAGTTTGCTGCATACGACCTTCTCGCCCTTCATGATCTCGTCAGAAAGGGCTTCGTGGCATCGCTTGGCGACAGGCTGGGCGTTGGCAAGGAGTCTGTCGTCTACGAAGCGCTCGATGATATTCCGATGGTCATAAAGTTCCACAGGGAGGGTAGGACGAGCTTCTCAAGGGTTAGAAGAGTCCGGGACTATCTCAGGGACAGGCCGAAGGTTGCATGGATATACGCCGCGGCCCTTGCGGCCAGAACTGAGTTTGAGGTGATGAGAAGGCTTTACCCCTCTGTCTCAGTTCCAAAGCCTGTTGCCCGAAGCAGGCATGCTGTGGCCATGGAGAGGGTCCCCGGGGTGCTTCTCACAAAGACGGAGCTTGATGATCCTGCATTCTATCTCAACAGGATCCTTGAGGAGATCGGTAAGGCCTACAGGCTCGGAGTGATACACGCAGACCTGAGCGAGTACAACGTCATAGTTGGGGATGACATAACCATCATCGACTGGCCTCAGGCTGTTGGAAAGGATCACGAGAGCGCGGAAGAGCTTCTCTCGAGGGATCTCTCCAACATACTGAAATACTTTAAGCGCAAATATAAAATAAATCTGAATCCCGGAGATGTTCTCCGAAAGATAAAGGTTGAGGATGGATAACAGGATATTCGGTGTGGATATCGCCAGCGGCTCCCCCAGAAGCAGGAGCCAGCCGAGCTACGCTCTTTTTGTGATAGATGGGGAGAGCAGCTACTGCTATGAGATGGTGAGCAGGCAGAAGCTCATCCGGATTATAAGAGAGAAGAGACCGGATATCATAGCTGTGGATAACATCTACGAGCTCGCCGCGGACAGGAATGAGCTGACAGAACTCATGAAGCTCTTCCCGCCAGGCACCAGAATCGTCCAGGTGACCGGAGGTGATCATCCAGAGCCACTCGTCAAGGTGGCGAGGTGGCACGGAATCATCTTCGACAAATTGAATCCGATGCACGAGGCTGAGGCGTGTGCACGCCTTGCCGCAAAGGGCATCGGGTGTGCCGTCTCCGTATTCGAGGACAGGACATGGATAAAGGTGAGCCGAAGGCGCTCCCCTGGAAGAGGTGGATGGAGCCAGAACAGGTACTCCAGAAAGATACATGGAAACGTGAAGCTTCTCTCGAGAGAGATCGAGCACCATCTCAAGGAGAGCGGTCTCGAGTTCACGATGAAGGCTGTGGAGGGGCTCGGCGGTTACATCAGATGTGAGTTCGTGGTCGAGGCGCCCAGGGAGAGGGTGCCGGTGCACTCCAGCTCCAGGGGAGATGTGCAGATACGTGTAGCTCCGATCCCGCGGCAGCATTTGCAGTTCGTGCCACTGCAGCAGCGCAGGGACTACATCATCGTTGGCATAGATCCTGGGACCACGACAGGTCTCGCTGCCCTCAATCTCAAGGGCGAGCTCGTCGATATCGTCTCAGCCAGAACCATGTCTTCCTCGGATGTCATCGAGTGGATAGCAGCGCGCGGTAGGCCCCTGATAGTAGCCACGGACGTCTCGCCGGCCCCAGGAGCTGTGGAGAAGATCAAGCGTGCGTTCAATGCAGTTCTCTTCTCTCCCGGCGAGGATCTGGCCGCTGAGGATAAGATCCTGCTCGCCAGGCCATTCAACTACAGGAACGACCACGAGAGGGATGCGCTTGCTGCTGCCATGAGCGCATTCAAAAAGTACAGAAACAAGTTCAGCCAGGTTGAGAAGAAGATCTCGAGGGATGTGAATCCGGACGAGGTGAAGGCGCTTGTGGTGAGGGGTTACTCCATCGAGAAGGCAATGGCTGAGCTTCTTGAGTCTGATGAGGCGCCTGTGCAGACATCTGGAGAGCCTCCGCAGATCCCGCAGCCCAGACCTGAGGAGCTGAGGCTCCTTACAGAGCAGGTCAAAAATCTCAGGGAGTATGTGGAGGACCTCAGGTCTGAGATTTCGGCTAAGGACAAAGAGATCTCAGAGCTGAAGAGGCAGCTGGAGAAGATGCAGGACAGAGCCTACAGGGAGATGAAGCGCGACCATGAGATCCGGATAAGAGATAAGGAGATCGAGCGGCTCAGAAATCTGCTGAGAGCTGAGAGAAAACGCCTGCGGAGGCTCAGATCAGAGGCTCAGAAAATCAGAAAGGCGGAGCGGATAGAGGAGATGGCAGGGTACAGAAAGCTGAAGCCTGTTCCAGTCTTCTCAAAGGAGGCCATTCTCTCTGCTAGGAGCAGGTGGTCCATAGGCAAGGGGGACCTCATCCTGCTCCAGGATCCGTCGGGTGGCGGCCCGAACACAGCAGATCTCATCGCTGATCTTGGGGTTGAGGCTGTGGTCGTCATGAAGGAGATGCCTCAGAGGATGAGGGAGTACTTCATGGAGAAATCCGTTCCCGTGCTCAGCGCAGATGATGTCTCCGTGAGGACTATAGACGGGATTTCATTCGTGGATCCTGAGATGCTGAAGGCCGCTAAGGAGAGATGGGAGGAGCAGAGAAAGGCATACGAGGCAGAGAAGAGGGCAGAACGGCTGAGAAGCATCATCGAGGAGTACAGGGCCGAGAGGCTAAGGGAGGAGAGGCTCGAGGCCAAGCGGAGATCAAAGGCACTCTAAGATAGCGTCACGCGACTGCGCCTGGTGGGATCCACCGCCTGCCCGCTCTGCATGCTTATGAGAAGCCGGTGTCCTCTGTTAAGCTCGCTGATACCGGCTCGTGTACTCAGATCATAGAACCCAGTAGCATGTGGCATCGCATGATTTGTGCTGTGTTGGATAACCTTTTGTGATAATGTCTCCAGCTATTGATTCTGATCTACTCTCCACGCATTCCTGGAATCGTCTTCTGCTTGCGTATTTTAAAGACTTATCCAACACAGCACATGATTTGTGATCTGTTGTGCTTGTAAATGCCGATTCCTGAATCTCCATTCGGTGATTCAAGTACACGACCTGATACCAGGATATCCTGAACTCCTCCTCATTTAGGTGAGGTGAGCCGGAAATGTGGCGAATGATGCTGCTTTTCTTGGAAGATAACTGTGCCATTACCCACAAATAATCAGTATGCCACGGATCCATATGCCTAAATTATGGGGAGCTTAGGGGATATGTAATGCGGGATGCATCAAAGATGCATCCTGCGAGTTCTGCAGCAATCCGGCTGCCGAACATGATATAGTAGCAGCGCACAAACTCCGGTCTTCAGGCCGGAGAGGAGATCACAGGAGATCCACAAGGCAAAGACTATATCAGCATTGAGCTCAGAGTCTGATGCATGATCGGCAGGCAGACCCAGGTCGTGGACTGCAGAGAGAGCATGGGCCTAGCCAAGGGCGGTGGGCTCGCGCAGAGGGGCACCCTATCAGAGGCAGCAAGGCCGGATGTCATAGCGATTGCGATGTCCCCCGGAAGGAGGCACATAACCAAGCCCGTCTGTGAGATAACCTACGGGCTGAGAAGGGAGGGCATACAGACGAGCGTTCTGGTCCTGGAGGCCGGGACAGGCGTTCCGGAGTCGTTTCCCCAGGCGTCAAGGGGCTATGGCCCCACATTCGGTTTGACCCCAAAGGAGATCGAGCAGATACAGAGGCACAAGATAGCCGTGATACATCTCGGCAACGTGAAGTCGCATGTAATCTACAAGACACGAGATATACTCGCGTTTGTGGATATTCCTGCTGTCGTCGTATCGCAGTGCCCTGTGGACTTCGAGGACTTCGCAAAGGAGGGTGTGAAGACGCGGGTCGTCATGCCACCGAAGAGCAAGCAGGTCACGAGGGGTACTGTTGTGGACATCGTCACCGGAGTGACGAGAGGCGCGACATGTGGCAGGAGCAAGCTCAACACGCTTGCAAAGGTCCTGAACAAGCATCTCGCTGAGATGGAATCAAAGAAAACCGAGTGACCCTGCTTGAAGTACGTGGTGCTTCTCGGAGATGGAATGGCCGACTGGCCGCTTGAATCTCTGGGCGGGAGAACGCCCCTGCAGGTCGCACGCAAGCCGAACATGGATCTCATTGCTCGAAACGGGCGTTGCGGCCTCGCCCAGACGGTGCCTGAGGGCATGACACCTGGAAGCGATGTTGCAAACCTCTCAATAATGGGCTATGATCCGGCGAGGTACTACACAGGGAGGGCACCCCTTGAGGCAGCTGCGATGCGGATACCTCTTGGAGATGGCGAGATCGCATTCAGATGCAATTTCGTCACCGTGACTGACGGCATCATGGACGACTACAGCGCAGGTCATATCACATCTGAGGAGGGCGCTGAGATAGCCAGGTCCCTGAGGGATGTTGTACCCGGTGGCAGGATATATCCTGGGGTGAGCTACAGGAACATCGTCGTTTTAAAAACATGCAGGGATGCGGTTTGCACTCCGCCCCACGATATAATGGGCAGGCCCATATCAGATCATCTCCCGAGAGGGGATGATGCGCGCATCCTCCTGGAGATAATGGAGAGAGCAAGGCCCCTGCTCGAAAACCATCCCGTCAATCGCAGGCGTGTTAGCAAGGGTTTGAAGCCCGCAAACATGATCTGGCTCTGGGGGCAGGGGCCGGCGCCGTCGATGCCGCGGTTTCACGATATCTACGGGCTGAATGGAGCTGTGATCTCAGCTGTCGATCTTCTGAAGGGGCTTGGCGTATACGCTGGCTGGCGTGTGATCGATGTTCCGGGAGCAACGGGCACTATAGATACCAACTACGCCGGCAAGGTCGGGGCCGCGCTCAAGGCGCTTGAATCGGTTGACATCGTATATCTTCATATAGAGGCGCCGGACGAGGCTGCGCACGCTGGGGATGTGGAACAGAAGATAAGAGCGATAGAGCTCTTCGACGAGAGGGTGGTTGGCCCCATGATCAGCGGTCTGAAGAGATCTGAAGAGGCGTGGCGTGTGCTTCTTCTCCCGGATCATCCCACGCCCATAAAGATAAGAACCCATTCCACAGACCCGGTGCCGTTTGTGATAGCCGGCTCCGGAATAGATGCGGATTCTGTCGATGCGTTCGACGAGATCTCAGCGTCCAGGGGATACTATGGAAGGGTCGAGGGAAAGGAGCTCATCAGGCTGCTCATCGCGGGATGAGCTGCACCGGTACATGCAGAGGCAGATCGAGATGAAAGAGCTGAGATGCTGTCTCAGAAGAAGGGCATCGCTAAGAAGTCGATTGTGAGAACACAAAAGCGGTTCGATCCATCTGATAACATGCCCATAGAAGCGCTGCTCCTTCTGCGCGCTCCCTGCAAATGAATATGTGATGCCAGCACCGGCCTGCATGATGAGCTGAGACTTAGCGCATGTAGAGCATTGCCGGGCGGTCGTTCAGGCGCGTCTAAACTATTTATATAGGATATCATGATACATGATGTGGCTGATGGACGATATGAATCTGCTCAGCGAATTAAAAAAACATGTTTGAGGTGATAGGCTGCATCAGAAGAATGAGGATGAGGCGGTTGTAACGAGGGTACGGGTCCCTCGTAAGCAGAACAGGGAGGTATTCGGGTACGTGGAGAGCCTCCTGGGCTCCAACCGTATCAAGGTAAGGTGCATGGACGGCCAGACCAGGATCGCCAGGATACCGGGGAAGATGAAGAAGCGGATATGGATCCGTGAGGGAGACGTCGTCATAGTGGTCCCCTGGGAATTCCAGGACGACAAGGCAGATGTGATATGGAGATACACAGGCCCTCAGGTCGACTGGCTTGAGCGCAAGGGATACCTCAAATCAACACCATGAAGCGAAGGGACGAGGAGGAGCTCGACGCGCGTATCGATCTCTTCCGCAGGCGCATAAAGGATGCAGACGATTTGAAGGTAAGGGATGACGTTTTTGATACGCGCACCCTCATGAACCTCTACTACCTTTCCAAGAAGGGCTACGTCGAGGCCCTTGGAGGCTCGATCAGCCGTGGGAAGGAGGCAAACATATTCCATGCGCTCGGTCGGGGGGGCAGGCATCTCGCCCTGAAGATCTACAGGGTTGCGACAAGTGACTTCAAGGCGATGCAGGACTACATCCTGGGGGATCCGAGGTTCAGGAGCGTGAAGGGCAACAAGCGCAGCCTGGTGAACGCCTGGACCAGGAAGGAGTACAGGAACCTGCTCAGAGCAGAGGAAGCAGGCGTGCGTGTCCCTCACCCCTACGCTGTAAGGGAGAACATCCTGGTCATGGATCTCGTCGGCACTGATGGCGTCGCCGCACCGCTTCTCAAGGAGGTTGAGCTTGAGAAAGAGGAGGCGGAACATATTTACAGAAAGATTGCTGATTATGTTGTTATTCTCCACAACCGCGCGGGGCTCGTACATGCGGACCTGAGCGAGTTCAACATACTCTACGATGGGGAGCCGGTGCTGATAGACATGGGCCAGGCTGTGACGCTCGACCACCCGAACGCGATGGAGTTCCTAAAAAGAGACATATCCAATCTGGTCAGGTTCTTCAGGGAACGATATGGCATAGGATCTGAGGATGATATCTGGAGCAGGATAGAATCAGTTGATGATGCAAGGATAGATAGAGGTTCTTAGATGAATATCAAGATTCCCGGCGACAGGATCGGCGCGGTGATAGGCCCGAACGGAGAGACGAAGAGGTACCTGGAGGAGAGGTGCAGGGTATCGCTGGACATAGACAGCGAGAGCGGTGTTGTCACCGTTACATCTCAGGGAGATGCTCTGGATGCCATGAAGGCCATGGATGTTCTCAGGGCCATAGCAAGGGGATTCTCGCCGGAACGGGCGTTCGCGCTGCTGGACGATGACATGCTGATGCTCGACGTAATGGATCTCTCGAGCCTAGCCGCGACGAAGAACGACATGATCCGGATAAAGGGAAGGATCATAGGCAAGGACGGCAAGACCAGAGAGCTGATGGAGAGCCTGACAGGGGCGAGGATCTCGGTCTACGGAAAGACAGTCTCCATCATCGGGTATCCTGAGCAGATAAAGGTCGTGCGCTCGGCTCTTGAGATGCTGATTGACGGCGCGCCCCATGGCAACGTTTACAGCTTCCTTGAGAGGAAGCGGAGAGATCTCCTGGAGATGGAGCTCTAATGGATTTCAGCAGCGAGCAGTGGATCATTCTTATCGTGCTGGCTCTGGGGCTGCTCTCTCTCCTCGGGACAGCGCTTGGCGGTGAGCGGGGGATCACCAGCTGGGGGCCCGTGATTTTTGTGAGAACGACCCGGGGGCTGGGCCTGCTCGACAGGCTTGCAGATGCCAGGAGTCTCTGGCGTTTAACGACGACACTCTGCATGCCTCTCGTTCTTGCGGGAATGATCTACTTTCTGCTCCTGCTGCTTCTGATGGTGTATGTGATGTGGAGGGCGCCACCAGAGCCCGGGAGCTACAGCTCTCCGCGGAACGTTCTGCTCATACCAGGGGTCAATCAGTATATACCGCTCATCTGGGGATGGATCGCTCTATGCGTCACGATAGTGGTCCACGAGCTCTCACACGGAATCCTGTGCAGGGTCGAGGGGATACGGGTAAAATCGATGGGCCTGGTATTTCTGCTCTTCCCGATAGGCGCATTCGTTGAGCCCGATGATTCGGAGCTCTTTGGGGATGGGAAGAACCCCCCCAAAGCGACGCGGCATGCAAGGATGCGAATACTGTCCGCAGGGGTCATCGCGAACTTCTTGGTTGCTTTACTGGCGCTGTCCCTATTCTTCGGTCCTGTAATAAGCGCGTTATCGCCAGTAGACAGGGTCATCGTTGTGGATGTCGAGGAAAGCAGACTTGCAGGCGACGTCCGCGCGGGAATGGTTGCATCAGGCGCAAGCAGCCTTGAGGAGCTTTACAGTATCGCGTCAGAGGGAAGGTCCCTGGAGCTTTTCGATGACACCCACAGAACAGCGATCTCAGGAGAGCCGGTCCTGGGGGTGCTAGTAGTCGACACCTTCGAAGGATCGCCGGCGGAGGATGCCGGAATGCCTGAGAGGTTCGTGATCACGGAGATCAATGAGACAAGAATCGAATCTCTCGAGAGCTTCCGGGATTACATGAACTCCACATCCCCTGGAGAGGTTTTGAGAATAAACACCACAGAGGGATCTTACAGCGTAAAGCTTGCGCCCAAGGGCGATGGAACAGGCATGATAGGGATAGCGATCTCAGGCACAGCTCTACAAATCGATGGTGTTATCCTTCAGGAGTTCCAGGCGGAGAGGTTCCTCGCGCTCATGAGATCGATCCCATCAAGCGGGTTGAGGGGGTTCAACACGCTCATGGGACTGCCGTTTACAGGCATCGGTGGGTTCACATCGGAGGGCTTCCAGGGCTTCAGCGGAGCGATGCTTTACCTCTTCGAGCCAGCCGGCTGGGCGGAGCCGCTGGGTGATAAGATATTCTGGATCGCCAACCTCCTGCTCTGGATAGGCTGGATCAACATGTACGCCGGTCTATTCAACTGCCTGCCGACGATACCGCTCGACGGAGGCCACATAGCCCGCGATATGATACGGACGCTTCTCGACAGGGTGATGAGCGAGAGGAGCGCCGAGCGGTTCACGAAAGGCATAGTGGCCGCGCTCTCATGGCTCGTGATATCCTCACTGATCTTCACAGTTCTCGGGCCATATCTAGCTCACGGGATACCTCTCTGAGAGCAGGCGGGCCACAGCAAACGCGGGGAACACATCGGACAGCCTCTCGGTGTACATCTCCGAGAGCCGGGTGCATTCCAGAGCTGCGCGCTCGCATGCAGCCTCCACAATAAACTCGCCAATACCGGCTGCAACAACCCTCCGGATTTTGTGCCTCTCGGCTATTCTGGATATGCCATCGGATATTACCGATATCTGTCGTGATCTCGCCTGAGCTGCGATCGAGAGCGCTCCATCCTCCCCGAGCTCATCCAGATCCGAGCACACCGTCCTCGCGAGTCTTCTGAGAGCACCCTCACGACTCTTCGGCCCGCCGTCAGGCGTCTCGCATGAATATTCATCCGGTTCTATATCCCCCAGCGCGAGGTACGCATCTGCTGTTATCGAGAAGAGCTCGGAAGAGAGCGGCGCAGACCCACCGGATAGCTCGACACACTGTAGCAGCGCTGCGAGGTTTGTGCGCAGCAATCCTGTGTACAAGAGCTCCCCGCGCATCAACCTCTTCAAATCCGTTAAGCCGGAAAGCTGCCGGTCCACCACCGGTACGATATCGGTGGTTGTCGAACCCATATCGACGAAGATGCACTCCCCAATATCTCTTAGGAGGAGACTGACGGATGCTGACCAGTTTGCAGCAGCCAGATCCAGGGCGTTATCTTCTGAAACGCTCTCATGAAATCCGCTCAGCCCCCAGAAGCGCACCGGGCAATCGAACGCCTCTTTGACCGCGGCCGCTATGAACACCACTCCCTCTCTCCTGCTTTCAAAGCAGTCCGCCAGCTCGCCGGTCATGACCACGCCCACGCCATCAGGATCCAGCCTGGAGTTCAGCTCTTTAAGATGCTCACCCAGGGGAGCTCTCTTCCAGAGGGGGAGATACCTGATCTCTGCGAACCGCCCATCGGAGCTCGCCGCCTTTGTGTTCGCCCCACCAATGTCGATCCCTATAATCACAGTTCTGGAGGCAGATCCTTACCATAAAAGCTTTAGGTATGAAGCCCATGGAATTTCCGGAGATTCATCATGGCTGCTAAGGAGATGTACCCTGAGCCCACCTTTCTGGAGTGCGGGTTCGCCGATCTGGATTACAATGTAGTCCAGCGGGGGATCTGCTGTCTGTGCGGCACCTGTATAGCCCTCTGTCCCAGGATCGGGCAGCAGAATCGAAAGCCGACACTTATGGAGTACGACCCATTATGTGGTTTGTGCTACGCATACTGCCCGAGAAGCTTCTTCGACATGCCATTCTTTGAGAGGAAGCTCTTCGGAAGATCGAGAGGCTCTGATGAAGTCCTGGGGATATACCGGAGCTCTATGGCAGCACGGGCGACACCGGTTCGCGGCAGGGTTCAGGATGGTGGGGTTGTAACTGCTCTTCTCGTCCACGCGCTCGAGACCGGCATGATCGACTGCGCTGTTGTGACCGACAGAAACTCGAGGTGGCAGACGGTACCCAAGGTCGCGACCACGCCTGATGAGATTATTGCAGCTGCAGGCACCAAGTACACCATAACACCGAGCATCGTTGGCGTTCAGATGGCCATAGACAAGGGCTTCACGAAGATCGGATTCACGGGAACGCCCTGCCAGATACAGGCGCTTCGCAAGGCCCAGCTGCTCGAGGAGCCATACCAGTTCGGCCAGGATAAGATCGCTCTGCTTGTAGGGCTGTTCTGCATGGAGAACTTCGATTACCAGAGGCTCATGACCGGCCTGGTGAAGGAGAAGATGAACCTGCAGCCAACAGATATTGAGAGATTTGAGATACAGAAAGGCATGTTCAGGGTCATCTCGAAGGAGGGCGTGAAGGAGGTGCCCCTTCAGGAGACAGATGAGTTCACCTGGGCCGGATGCGGTCCGTGCTTCGACTTCACTGCAGAGCTTGCAGATGTGTCTGTGGGCAGCGTAGGATCGCCAGGCGGCTGGTCAACGGTGCTCGTGAGAACAGACGCCGGCGAGAGCATCTGCAGATCCGCGCTCTCCGCAGGCGTTATCGAGGAGAAGGCGCTGACTGATAAAGGCATGGCTCTCATGAAGAGGCTCGCATCCGAGAAGATCTCGAGATTCGAGGATTACGCATCCAGATGCAAGCTGAATATAAAGAGGATATGAAAATGCACTGGCATGCGCGAAAGAGTCATGGGTTGATGGGAACGTATGCTATCAATAGGGCTTGCTGGAAAGCCGAACGCGGGTAAATCGACGTTCTTCAAGGCAGCCACTCTTGCAGATGTGGAGATAGCGAACTATCCGTTCACAACCATCGATGCCAACCATGGCGTCTCATACGTGAGAGTGAAATGTCCCTGCGTCGATCTCGGCATCGAGGGCGGATGCGGCAGATGCATCAATGGCAGCAGATTTGTGCCTGTAGAGCTCATAGACGTCGCAGGTTTAGTGCCAGATGCGCACCTCGGGAGAGGCCTCGGGAATGAGTTTCTGGACAGCCTGCGACTGGCTGAGGCCGTGATACACGTTCTGGATGCATCGGGTTCGACGGATGCTGAGGGGAATCCGGTCGGCGTCGGAAACTACGATCCCCTGAGGGATGTGGAGTTTCTCAAGCACGAGATAAGCATGTGGCTCTTCGGCATCCTGGAGAGGAACTGGGCAAAGCTGATGCGCCAGTACACCTCTGAAAAGGCTAAGCCGGAGCAGATCATATACGAGCAGCTCGGCGGCGCAGGCGTATCTGATAAGGATGTCCGCTGGGCACTCGCCCGCATGGACTCTGATCCTGCGGGCTGGAGCAAGGATGATCTTAAGAGGTTCGCAGAGCTTCTCAGGCAGTCTAGCAAGCCCATGATCATAGCAGCCAACAAGATAGATCTCGCGCCCAGGGAGAACATCAGGAGGCTCATGGAGCTCGATGATATCGTGGTGCCCGTGAGCGGGGCTGCGGAGATCGCACTGAGGATGGCTGACAAGGCTGGAGTCATAAAATACCTCCCCGGAGATCCGGATTTTGAGGTTGTGGGCGAGCTGAGCAAGGCTCAGAAGGCCGGCCTGGACAAGATAAGAGCTCTCCTGAAGGAGTACGGCTCCACAGGGGTGCAGGAGTGCATCAACCGCGCGGTCTTCGATCTCCTCGGCTACATAACAGTCTATCCTGTTGAGGACGAGAACAAGTTCACCGACAGAAACGGAGTGGTCCTGCCGGATGCCTACCTCATGAAGAGAGGATCCACAGCGCGTGATCTCGCTTACAGAGTGCACACAGACCTGGGCGAGAGCTTTCTCTTCGCCATAGATGCGCGCAGGAAGCTCCGTGTTGGTGAGAAATACGAGCTGAAGGACGGGGATGTTATAAAAATTGTGGCAACCAGATGACAGAGCTTAACAGGGCGCAAGCTCCGGTCTTCAGGCTGGAGAGGAGGTCAACCCCATTTCAGTGCTGCAGAGGATATCGGGATCAGGGCGAGTAGTAAGTGCTGATGTTGTGATGTTGTGCGAACAGAACAGTGCAGCATCAACAGCTGATGAGGAAAACGGGACATGCTGCTGAGAGGATCGAGGCTGGGAGATATCTCAGGGGAGGTGCTGGATTTCATCTCCTCCAGGGATGCGGATTTGTGGATAGCAGAGGCTGACGTTCTTGTGGACATGGCGCACCTTCTGATGCTTTGCGAGAGGGGGTTAATAGAGCGAGAGGACTGCGCTAAAATGCTCATGGCACTGAAGGAGCTGCTCGCAGAGGGATTTGATGTCCTCGGCGAGGGCGAGGACATACACGAGGCGATTGAAGCTTACATCATAGAGCGCGTGGGACCGGCCGGCGGCAGGATGCACACAGCGCGATCCAGAAACGATGAGGTGGCCACATGCATCCGCATCGCTCTTAGGGAGCAGATGCTCGGCCTCATGGTCGATCTTCTGCATATGATTGATGTCCTAGTGCGGATCGCAGAAGAGACCCGGGAGCGCATAATTCCCGGGTACACGCACCTCCAGCACGCTCAGCCCACGACTCTCGCGCATCATCTCCTTGCACACGCAGACGCTCTGATACGAGATCTCGAGAGGTTCGAGGATGCTTACGAGAGAGTCAACCTCAGCCCGCTGGGCGCGGCGGCATTCGCATCCACCGGATTTGACATAGACAGACACATGACATGCGAGCTTCTAGGATTCTCCGGGATTGTGGAGAACAGCATGGATGCTGTGTCCAGCAGAGACTTCGCGCTGGAGGTTCTATCAGACACAACGATAATGATGATAAACCTGAGCAGGATCGCGGAGGAGATCATACTCTGGTCGACCTCTGAGTTCGGATACCTGGAAGTAAACGATCTCTTTGCATCGACGAGCTCGATAATGCCGCAGAAGAAGAATCCGGATACTGCTGAGCTCGTGAGGGCGAAGAGCGGGACCCTCATCGGCTCCCTTGTAGGAGCACTGAGCATAGCCAAGGCGCTTCCGATGAGCTACAACAGGGATCTCCAGGAGCTCACGCCCCACATATGGCGCGGGATTGCAGCTGCGAGATCATCGCTCAGGGTCATGAGGGGATGCATATCGACGCTCAGGTTTGACTTTGAGAGGCTTGAGAGATCATCCACCGACGGATTCACGACAGCCACCGAGCTTGCTGATTCGATGGTAAGAATTACAGGCATCCCGTTCAGAACAGCTCACCAGATTGTAGGGAAGCTGGCGCGCCTTCCAGGGAAACCCAGCCTGGAGGATCTCGACAGGATAGCCATGGAGGTGGCAAATTTGCGGCTGAGCCAGATGGGATTCACGGCTGAAGATCTCGAGAGGGCCCTAGATGTGAAAAAAAACGTCTCGATGCGCTCCAGACCAGGCGGTCCTGCGCCGGATGAGGTCTCAAGGATGCTGGATGCCAGAAAAAAGTACATGGAATCAGCATTCTCCAGGATAGCGGAGAGACGCTCAAGGGTCGAAGCAGCCATAAAACGCCTGATGGAGCTCGTCGATCGCACGGTGGCGTCTTCATCTACATGAAGTTTTTCTGTCAGCTGCGTCCCGATTATAGCATTCCGCATAAGTTAATATAATATTATATATTACATAAAATTATGTGTGAAGTGTGACGTATCCAGCAGATTTTTAATTATAGTATTCTGCATAAATTAATATAATATTCGTATTACATAAAATCATGTTCGAATTGCGGCATATCCAGCATATTTTAAATTGTCTTATATGAAGTGACGCT
>NZ_JAOAKP010000080.1 GCF_026419855.1 Methanothrix sp. | reverse complement strand
TTAATGACCTACTAATGTCGATGCACGCTTTTATCAAAGTAGTTTTATATCAAAAAGCCGGGTTTTTAGGAATCCTCGCCTAAATTATGGGGCGCTTAGGCTGGAAGCACTCATTCAATCGCCACGAAACATAGCAGTACCGCTGTCTCTCCGCGCAAGTTATCGTGTGGATAAGAGCGCCTGTATTTTCATGTGCATAGCTGGCGGTTTTATACCAGTTCCAAGTATATCAGCGGAGCGAGGGCGATCAGTGTCACTCCGGTGATTATCCGGATCGCGACGCGATGATCGTGCCTGAAACGCTCGACGCTCTCAGGCTGCATGCCGAGGGCGATGGCCCCTCCCAGCAGCATCACGGGAAGAACAACGCCGAGGTTGTACAGAAAGAGGTAGAGGGCAGCTGATGATGCATAGCCCTTTGTGTAGATTATGCTGATGATCGCTACGTAAACCGCTCCGACACATGGAGCCTTGACCATGGAGAAGAGCATTCCGAGCAGGAAATATGCAGCGAGGCTCCGAGTGCCAGCTGCGGCCTGGAAGTACCTCAGTATCCAGTCTGTTCTGAAGAGAGATCGGCCGGTGGAGCCCAGACGCCTGGCGTCCTCGAGCTGCATCACCCCGAGCAGGATCAGAAGCACGCTCAATACTAACCTGAGCATCGAGGCGGTATCGCTGTCCTGCATCATCCTGAAGAGACCCATCCCGAACAGTAGATACACAGAGAGTATGCCCAGGGAAAAGAAGAGTATCATTGAAAGCAGATCCCTTCTGCGCCCTGCGCTTGATAGAACTGTTGTCGCAAGGAACGCAAGTATGGCGAGAAGGCAGGGATTGAACCCTGCAAGAAGACCGGCGATAAGGACCGTAAGCGCTGTTGACAGCGTGATGCTCTCGAATTGCTCCGATGGATACGGCGTCTCAGAAGAAGCGTTTGTGTGAACCCCGCCCTCCAGAGCTGAGATTATGAGCTCCCTGAGCCTGCTCTCATTGCCATCGTAATCCCTGTATCCTATAACAGAGCTGCCGATTATTATCGATGGGATATCCTTGACCCTGAACTCCTTTATGATCCTGCGCCCATCCTCACTGGTGTATGTGTATTCCTGGATCTGCACGTCATTGTAATTGGAGAGCACATCATCCAGCACCCTGTGGGCGGCGGCGCATTTGGCGCATCCGGGAGCCGTCAGGATCAAAACGTCCTCGCATGCAGCTGTATGCACGCAGAGAAAGATAGCGATGGCTGGAACCAGCATCCTCAACACATTGCGAAATGTGCTACCATCTGCAGATCTGCTGGAGTGCATGTTCTGTTACCCTGTTTATCCACTGCAGATTCTCACCCTGAGAGCTCCCTTCTTGAGAGAGATTCAGGAGACCAGAGCTCCGTAGATCATGCCAATGAGCGTTGATATCATCACTACTAGCGCGATGTACGTGCCGGCCTTCCTCGGCCCTATGACCCTCGCTATCACTATCATGTTCGGGAGGCTCAGCGATGGGCCAGCGAGAAGAAGCGCCAGCGCCGGGCCCGGGGCGGTGACGCCGGAACTGTAACCGAAGAGCGTACCGACTATGGGGACCTCGAGCAGTGTGGGCATGTAGAGCACAGCGCCTATGACGGAGGCTGTGAGGCACGATATAAAGCTGTTTGATCCCAGGATAATCCTTATCAGATCCATTGGAAGGAAGTAGCCGATCACGCCCACCAAGAACGTACCCGCGAGAAGCAGCGGGAATATCCTCTTCGCAAGCCACCATGTCTCGCCAAGGAATGCGCGCCTCTCCAGAGGCATGTAGTATCTCCACATAATGTATGCAGCCACAGGTATCAGTGTTGAGAGGATCGCTATCCTCGGCTCTGCGCGTATTGCGCTCGATGTCGCTACAAGGAGTATGGCTACGAGCACTCCTATGAAGAAGAGCGTGGTCCTGCTCACAGAAACGTCTTTTGAATCCGGATTCCTGGGGGAGCATCTCTCCTTCTCACCTGGAAATACAAACGACATTATGAGTCCTATGAGCACAGCCATCGTCACTGCCGCGATGGCTCTTGCAACCCCTATATCCAAACCCAGAACCCTCGCGGTCAGCACTATCGCCATCAGGTTGATGGCCGGGCCGGAGAACAGAAACGCGGTGGCCGGGCCTATGCCAGCGCCCTTCCGCTCTATTCCCGCGAACATCGGCAGTATTGTGCAGCTGCATACTGCAAGCACGGTGCCGGAGATCGCTGCGACCGGATAGCACAGCCACTTGGGGGCATCTGCGCCGAAGTACTTCAGGATTATGTCCTTCTTCAGGAGCGCGGATATTGCCCCAGCTATGAAGAAAGCAGGAATCAGGCATGTCAGCACATGCGCCGATAGATATTCTAGAAGGCTCTCAAGACCCGCGCTCAGAGCTGCGTAAACGATATCCTGCAATCAACCACCCCCTGCCTCTGCAAGACGGGAGAGATGCTCAAGAGCAATCGCATCCACGGTCTCGAGAATCTCAACGACCTTTCTGTTCTTTATGCTGTAAATCGTCCTGTTTCCCTCTATTCTGCGATCAAGAAGCCCGGCATTGTACAGAATGCTCAGGTGCTTCGATATCGTGGACTGAGATCTCTCAAATGCTGGGAGTATCTCGCACACGCATCGGTCTCCCCTTGAGAGAAGCAGGATAATTTTTATCCTGATCGGATCAGCGAGCGCGCTGAATATGCGAACCTGCATATCCAGCCTTGGAACAGAGGGCATGGATGGGGCTCTGCAGGGACTGTATATAAGCTTATCGAAATATGGCGATATGAGAATATGTTCTCTTCTGGTTGCGCATGCTGCCTGGTGGGACATTCATTCATTCTTCAGATGATCAAACCATTACTTCGGTGGGGCAGTCGTCATGATAAGAGTGTAAGAAATCTGAAAGATCCGCAGGAATAGCTCATGATCGATACGAGCACGCAAATGGCAGTTCAGGATCTCTGAGCTTGTGCCGCGAATTTACGTTCCGCTCTCCTTCTTCCTCTTCAGCTCCTCCAGGTTCTGCATGTAGAGCCTCACGAGGGAGCTGTCGAAGTACAGCGGAAGCAGGTACTCGAAGAGCTTGTCGGTGAGCATGCCAGCCCTATCAGCAGCGCTCTCGATCCTGTAGAGATCGTTGAGCGTCTCGTCATCGATGTTATTTCCGAGCCGGTTTTTGATCCTAGCGTTAGTCTCCTTTATGGTGCTGATTGCCTCTTCCAGGTCCTGCGAGATCTTGTCCATGAACTCATCGAGGTTCAGTTTATCGGCCTCAAGATCCGAGACGCACTTTGCGATCTCCATCTCGGTTCTCCTCCTCTCCATCAGGGTTTCCCACTCCTTCATGATCCTGCTCGCAGTCGAAGGGAGCTGGCGGAGATCTTCAGAACTCTTCACGACGTAATCCATGGCACCTGACTTCATGGTCTTCACAGCAAGCTTTTCAGATCCCACGCCTGTCAGTATTATGAGAGGGAAGCCGACATCCTCAGGAGTTCCAGTGCCTCTTGTAAGATCGAGACCTGTGCCGTCTGGCAGCCTGTAGTCCGCAATGACGATATCCGGCAGTGAGTCCCGGTTCTCATCAAGAAACCTCAGAGCATCTGCAAGGGTCGAGACGCGCGAGACGCTCCAGGCCGAGCCGTTCTCCTCAAATATCCTCTGGATGAGCACAGCATGAGCATCGTTATCTTCGACAAGAAGAACCCGCCGGAGCTTTTCCATGACAACTCACCAAATTTCTGTAACCCCTGTTTATCAGGAATACGTACCATTTCATAAAAACTTTTTGTTTGAAGTGATTGTCAACTGTAGCATCGTAGTTTCAGCATACTGAATGGTTTCACAGAAACCATATGCAACTGCTGATCTGCCAGCATGATGCTCCTAGCCGAGCTGCATGCTGCGCGATGACATGCGCCACTGTTCTGAAGTCGGCGTGGTCATGCGCCCGTATCTCAGATCTCAGGATTGGACTGCTGAACAGCCCTGCGGTAACAAGTATTTAGTGGCTGGAGCTCCAGGGATTCTGCAGTTCTGGATGCTGCGGATATCGGTTATGCTGGCAGACGGGAGAGCCGCATGCTTCCACAGCATCACCGGCCCTGACAAGCATCGAGGTATTGGCTCACACTCATTCAGGCCGGCGACCGGTTCTCAGAAATCGATCGCGCTGAATCTTGGCTGGGCTCGGCCGCTCTCCTGTATCTTGAGCAGCTTCTTCACGTCAAACCTGCCCTGGAAGCTTGTGTGATCGCGAACTTTCTTCTCGAAGATCTTGTGCCATGCGGCATCCGTTGTCCATGTGCCGTTGAAGCTCGCTGAGACATCCATCGCGATGGCGTCGCACGGATTTCTCGAGCCGAAGAAGGTCCTCTGTATCCGGTCCATCTCTGTCACCGCGAAGCTCTCCTGGATCTCAGCTCCTATCCCGCCGTATATCGACCTGGATTTTATAACCTTGAATCCGACGAGCGGGACCGAGCCTAGATACGTCATGCGCGACGTGTCTGTTAGGTTTGCGGGGGCGGATCTGCCTGAGGGCGATGTGGATATCTCATGTGTGGAGTCCATCTCAAAGTCACCCTCTCCGTACATCACATTGTAGTACTCCAGCCCGGATCTCCTGTCCACAGCAGATGTGCTGATATCGATGAGCCCAGTGCCTGCAACCCTGAGAACGTTCGTGTACTCCTCATGGTAGCTGTTTCCGGGAGAGCCATGCGCAGCAGAAGCTATGATCAGGAGAATGAGAAGAACTCTGAGAAATACCGCTGCGCTCATGCTACTCCCCGGGCCTGCGGTAAGTATTTTGGATATTTATGTTTAAATTAGCTTTGATCCGAAAAGGCAGGGTCTCGCAGTCGGATCGTCGGATATGCGAGATCTGGTTGAACCCAACCAGCATCAATCGACCCTGAGCTCCCCATAATTTAGGCATATGGATTCGCAGCATACTGATTATTTGTGGGTAATGGCACAGTTATCTTCTA
>NZ_JAOAKP010000079.1 GCF_026419855.1 Methanothrix sp. | reverse complement strand
TTGCTGGATGCACTCATTCATTCGCCAGGAGCACATAGCGGGAACAGTGCCTCTCAAAGCAAGTCATCAAATAGATAAGAGCGAGCAGGATATGCGCTTCCACGGGTCAGATTATCAGATATTAGACAGCAGCTCAACTGCAGAGTGTTTTGTCATCACGCCACTCCCTTGCACAGCTCTCCCCGCGAGAGATCCTCAAGAAAGATATCTCTTCTGCTCTTGATCCTCAGGAGGAGCTCGAGCTTTCTTTTTGCGTACATCGGAGCGAGCCGCAGTGCCTCCCGCGCGAACCATCTTGGATAAAGCCTCTTGACCTTGTTGTACTTGAACCACTCCCAGTTGTAGTACCTGGCGTTCATCTCCCATGTTATGTACTGGACCTCCTCGGCACTCAGGTGTTTCGTGCGGACGTTCGCATGGAGACCATCGTAGAACCTGAAGTCGTTGTTCGTTATCAACCCCATGCGCTCCAGCTCCTCGCGCATTGGGGTCTTGGGGTAGGGTGTGTTGATATAAAATATCGGAAAATCGACTTTGAGCTGCCTTGCGAGATGGAAGTTTGCCCACATGTCCTCCGCTGTGTCATCTGGATTTCCGCCGATGAGCCCTGTTGATACTATGATGTCGTTCTCATGGAGATACCTGACAGCGCGCTCTGCATGATCCGACATCCTGCCCTTCCCGAAAAACTGGAGGTTCCTCTTGCTGGCGCTCTCAACGCCGAGGAAGACGCCATCAAAACCTGCCTCGCCCATCTTTTTGACAAGCCTCTCACTCGAGCCAATGCCATATGCAGATGCCTGCGTCTTGTATCGCAGGTGCGTCAGGCCTGCATCTATGATGGCATCGCAGAGCGCCTCCAATCTCCTAACATCCAGCGTGATGTTGTCATCAGGGAAGAATATCGATCCCGCGCCATGCTCCTCTGCATCCTGTATATCCTCTATGACTCTTTTGATATTGAACTTGCGGAAGCTCCTGCCGTACATGCTGTTTATCGAGCAGAACTTGCACCCCTGGGTGCACCCCCTGCTGGTCTCCACAGAGTCCACAGGAACATCGAATGCATAGAAACCATCTGTGATCAGGCGAACATCTCTGTTGGGCATCTCGATCTCCTCCGGATCAAGCAGAGCTCTTGGAGGGTTGTGCTTCATCTCAGATCCTGATTTGTATGAGAGCCCCAGAACATCATCTAATGGACTGTTCCTGATCAGAGCCCTCACGAGCTCCCTGAATGTTCTCTCTCCCTCACCCCGAACAATGTAATCTACAAGCCTCAGATCGCTGCTCGAGCCGATCTCTCTGTAGAAGAGCGTGGGATGGTAACCGCCGATCACAACCTCTGCGCCTGCATCCTTCGCGATGCCAGCGAGCTCCAGGGCCTTGGCGTACTGGAAGCTCATCGCTGTGAGCCCTATCAGGTCGTAGCGGTTCGCATGCCTTCTCACAAACTCGTCTGGATTCCTTATGCCGTGGAGGTCGGCGACATGCACATCACACAGGTCGTCAATTGCAGCTGCAAGCGAGACCAGGCCGAGGTCCGGTAGCCTGGCAATCCTGTCGAAGTCCGGCTGGACCACAGGGGATGAGAGGAGGAGAACGCGCATCCGATTCACCACATCATACCAGCAGCCTTGGGGTTTTCGTCTCGAAGTCGAAGCTGTTCGCTCTTGTAATGTACGAGAAGACCTCTTTGAGACCCTCTATGCCCGCGTACCGGTACGCGTTCCTCCACACCCGCGCTGATGTTCTCAGCGGGGCTGTCCATGGGTAGACGCGCTTGAGGGATCTGTCCAAAACCTCCTCCATCTCCTTCGGGGATATGTGGGGGTGGTTCCATACCAGATGCTTTCCATCGAAGTGATGGTAATCATGATCGAATATGCCGTAGCGCTCCTGTATCTCGTTCCAGAGCTGCGTCTGCGGCAGCGGCGTGAGAACACATATCTGAGTTATATCGAGCTTGAGATCCGCCACCCTCTTTATATCCTCGTCTATCGAGCTCACAGTGTCGTCCTCGAACCCGATCATGTAGTATCCAACAGTTCCCATGCCATGGCTCTGGAGGAGCTTTATCGTCTCCACAATCTCATCGACGCCCTCCCGCTTCTTTATATCATCCAGGCGCTCCTGATGAAGGTTCTCGATCCCGATGGCAGCGCCTGCAAAGCCGCTCACCATCCTGCGCGCGCTTCCATCGCGCCTGGCCACGCGCCGCCTCATCGCCACCCACTCATCTATCTTCTCCCTGAGATAGTCAGCCCTAGCCATGCATCCCCAGATCATGTCATACTCATCTAAAATCTCAACAACCCGGTCTGCATGCCTTCTGTTCGCCCCGAAGTTCTCGTCCTCTATTATCACCACGTTGATATTATTTTTCTTGTAGTAGTTTATCACCCTCTCGATGCTCTCGAGAGGTATAGGAGTTGGTTTTGGCGCGAAGCATGGTGTCTGGCAGAACTTGCACCCCACTCCGCATCCCCTTGTTGTGAAGAGTATCCCGTAGATGTTCAGCTTCAGCCCGAAGGGTGTGGAGAGGTACTCGATCAGCGGCGGGTGTATGACCTTCTCGATCCTTCTCCCGAAGTACGGAGCCACCTGGTGCTCCGCGTAACCCACGAAAACCCTGTCAAACCTGTCCTGTATCTCAGGTGTCAGGGCGCCGTAGTTGCCGGCCCACAGCTCGTTAATTCCCCTGGCCCTCGCTGCCTCGACCATCTCGAGGATCTCATGCGTCTCGTTGAGGTAAAATGAGAATCCAACAACATCCCACCCCTCATCAAGCTTGCGAAGATACTCCTCCCATGTCGGGTACTCCAGGATCTCGAGCTCGGGGATGTTCTGCTTCAGAAACCTGAGTCCGAATGACTGTATCCTGGGCCAGTAGAACCTGAACCATCTGCTCCTCGAGTTGGAGCCTATGTAGTCGTAGGGCTCGTCATCGTTCTTGTAGACTGTTGTGAAGAGCACCCTTGGGGCCATGATGGCGAGGTCGCCCTTTCAGGGCTTTAACCTTTACGATGTGTGCAGTGATGTCCCAGTTTCTGTACAGTACCTCTGAGGGTCTCGCAAAACCCATGTTTATTGGACCGGATCCAGATTCGGATCCGGAGCGCATGAGCATTAAAGGGATTTATACACGAAAAACAATAATCGATTATATGACAGACCGACAGAGCCTCAGGATCGATCACGATGAAGTGCTCGGCAAGCTCAAGGAGATCCATCAGGACATCAGGCTTATCTCCACGGGAATTGTCGTCGTGAGCGAGTGGGTCAGATGGAAGTGCAGGTATGGGTGCAGAGCGTACGGGAAGCATCTCTGCTGCCCGCCGTATGCTCCAGAACCTGAGGAGACCAGGAGGATGCTTGCAGATTATGATGTCGCTGTGCTGGCAAGGTTCTCGCCCACGCCAACTCCTGGATATGAGCCGAGAAGGCTTCACCACTACCTCTGGGACTCTCTAACATCTCTCCACAAGACGATCTTCGAGCTCGAGCGCCAGGCATTTCTGATGGGATGCTACAAGGCGTTCGGCATGGGCGCGATGCCGTGCACGTTCTGCGAGATATGTGTAGCGGAGGAAAAGATCGCCAGAGGCGAGGCCCCCTCTCCCGCGGATGTGTTGCTCTGCAGGCACAAGGACATGATGCGCCCATCGCTGGAGGCGTGCGGCATAGATGTCTTCGCCACACTGAGAAATGCCGGCTATGATCTCAAGGTTTTGAGATCATATCAGGAGCGATTCAGCCTCTTCGGGATGGTGCTCCTGGACTGAATATGCAGTGGTTCGGCACGGGGACATCTATTGTGTTGAGAGCAGCCAACGTATGGTGGATTGATCCGGAGCCATTCATAAGGTCCTGAAATTGCACGGACATCAACTCAGTTCTCCAGATAAGGAGCTTCTGACGGAGATGGTATAGATGAGCAGAGTGATAACCTTCCTCACGGACTTCGGCTCCTTCTATCTCTCACAGATGAAGGGAGTGATACTTCAGAGAACATATGATGTCATCTTTGTGGAGATCTCGACGGATATACCACCGCAGGATATCAGGAGCGGCGCGTTCGCGCTAATGGTCGCCTCCAGGTATTTCCCGCAGGGCACGATACACATCGCAGTTGTGGATCCGGGCGTTGGCACAGAGCGCGCTGCGATCTGCGTGGAGAGTGGAGGCCATGTGTTTCTCGGTCCTGACAACGGGCTTCTGATGCCAGCTGCCCGCGCCCTCGGATCGCCTGTCGCCTGGATGCTCGATGTGCCCGAAAACGCCTCTCCCACATTCCATGGCAGGGACATATTCGCCCGCGTTGCCGCGGAGATAGCATGCGGCACATCTCTTGAGGACATCGGCATGCCCTTTGAGCCCAAAGATCTCGATCTCGGATCCCCCAGGGTCGTCGCGAACGGAATCGAGGCGGATGTCATCTATGTGGATGGCTTCGGAAACGTGGTTCTCAACATGAGAGATCTGCCCGAGAGGGATCTGATGCTCATGGGCCGCAGGCTGAAACGCGTCCGAACATATGGTGAGGCCGGATGGAACGAATCTCTTATAACTCTTGGGAGCCATGGGTTTGCAGAAATAGCGGTCAACGGCGGGAGTGCCGCAGAGCTCTTCGGCCTCTCCACCGGAGACAAAATCCTGCTGGAGGATGTGATTTGTTCGGAATAGAGTTCGTTCCATCAGATCCCGTGCTGAAGATCGGGTATCTATCAAAGCTGGCTGAGGATGTAGGATTCGAGACGGTATGGATCACAGACCATTACAACAACAGAGACGTTTACTCAACGCTCGCAGTTCTATCAATGCTCACAAACAGGATCAGGCTTGGGACAGGTGTGACAAATCCGTACACCAGGAGCCCGATCATAACCGCCTCCAGCATAGCCTCGATAAACGAGCTCTCAGGCGGGAGGGCGATTCTCGGGATCGGTCCTGGGGATAAGGCGACGTTCGATGCGATGGGCATAGCCTGGGAGAAGCCGCTCCTGTCTCTTATACACA
>NZ_JAOAKP010000078.1 GCF_026419855.1 Methanothrix sp. | reverse complement strand
GCACTAAGTGATCTGGACATCATCTCACGGAGCTAATGCATGGGGTGTGACTGGTTTGCAGATCCTGCGGACTGCAACTACTGCTTAGTAACATTGATTTTTAACCATATTGTAATGTCGTTTGAGTTTTGTTCTGGCGTTATCTTTGCTGAACTTCCATCGTACAGTTGCGCGGATTGCGTTTCTTTCCTGTTGCCAGATATTGATTTCCTCTCTCAGTTTATCGATATCTGGTATTCTTCGGTCGAGGCACTGTTTTGATAGAGCGGAGAGCTCTATCTCAGCCATGTTGAGCCAGCTACCCTTTTTGGGAGTGTGATGGAACTCGAACCTTTTTGCGAGCTTGAAAGCATCATCTGGAGGCATTGTATCATAGAATGCGCCCATGGTGTGGGTATTGAGGTTGTCCTGGACGACGATAATTTTCTCAGCATCCGGATACTGGTTTGCAAGATCCATCATGAACTCTGCATAATCGGTCTTTGTTCGACGTTCCCTGACAGAGACGATCCTTCTGCCAGCAAGTGGTTCAAATGCCATGAACACGCAGCATGTGCCGTTGCGCTCGTATTCGTAATGTTCCTTCCTCGGGCTGCCTGGCTTCATTGGTATCGGAACTATCGTATCGCCTAACAGCTGACAGGGTCTTTCATCAAAACAGATCACAGGGCGTTTCGGATCGTAGGGCTGCTCGTAAACATCCAGCACGTCCTCCATATGCCATATGAAGTCGCCTGTGATGTTCCCTATACACCATCGCTTCTCAAGCCATGGCTTGAGCTCTTTTTTTTCAATGTCCTGTACACTGTCATATGGGATATCGAATCCACAACGCCCATCTCAACGAGCTTATCTGTGAGAAGCCTGATGGTCCATCTCGATCTGCCATCTGGCGGATCGGAGCATGCGAGAAGCGTCAGCTCTGCTTCAACCCGACCATCTACTTTGGGCGGCGCTCCACTACGCGGCTTCTCATTCAACGCGTAATCAAGACCTCCCTCCCAGTACCTGTCACGTATATTACGTACCGTACCCCTGCTCACCTTCAACACATCCACAATCTCTTTGTCACTCCGACCCTCATCAGCCAGAAGCAGTATCCTCGCACGCGTCAGGCTCCTCGCCGAGGCTTTACCCTTCCTTATAAAGCTCTCAAGCTCCTCTCGTTCGCCTTCTTTCAAACTCACTTCATGCAGCCTCTTTCTGCCCATAGTCCAGATGGATCGACATAATGGTTAAAATATTTTGTTATGGAGCACTACTTATCAAACACAGGATAAGAGCTATAGAATGCTGGAACAACTTATTTAAAATGTTTATGTTCTACTATAACTTCGCCAGGAGGTGCTAATGTTATTCGGACAGGTCTGACGCATCAGTAAGCGCAACGGCAACCAGATTGCCCTTTAAAGGCCCAAAAATCGTCCATCGATCATTTATGAGCAGTGATAATTTAATGGTAGCCCGGCCAGGATTCGAACCTAGGTAAGGAGGTCCAGAGCCTCCCGTGATTGACCGCTACACCACCGGGCTGCCTGTCTCTTCTCGTTGCAGAGGTGTCATATTAATCTATCGATCGAGCCACAGAGAGGTGCATCATGCCGATTTGATCCATAGTGGCTCGTGGATCGGTCGTCTCCTGTACGCTGGGAGTATCGTCATCCACTGGCAGCATGCTCTTCCAATACCATCCCATAATATGATTGCTGGTTCCCTAAGGTTTACCCGGATACACACAGCGATCCAACCTCACAACCAGCGTGGATCGAATTACAGCAGATACTCCGCGATCCTCTCTGTCAGAGGCTGATCGCAGTAGAAGCATCTCAGCACGACCGGATTCTTCCCCTTGACCAGCATCTTCGGCTTTATTGGCTCGCTCGTGTTCGATATGCAGCTCGGGTTCTGGCACCGTACGACCCCCACTATCACATCAGGGAGATCGACAGCATATTTCTCCACAACCGCATAATCTCTGACTATGTTTATCGTCGCGCCTGGAGCTATGAGGGCTATCTTGTTGACCTCATCCTCTCTCAGCTCCCTGTCCTCGACCTTCACGATATCCTTTTTGCCCAGCTTTCTGCTTCCAACATTCATTATCACGCTGACTGTCGCATCAGTCGTGCCGGAGATGCCTAGGATCTTGAGGACATTAAGCGCCTGACCTGCCTGTATGTGATCTATGACGGTTCCCGACCTGATGGGCCGGACCTTGAGCTCTCTCTCCGCCATTCTTCAATCCTCCAGGATCATCTTGAGCAGGGCCATTCTTACAGGCACCCCGTAGAAGGACTGCTTGAAGTAAACTGCGTGTACCGTCTCATCTATCGATGGAGAGATCTCGTCAACTCTGGGAAGGGGGTGCATTATCCTGAGCTCCGGTTTTGCTCCCTCCAGGTCCCTTGTGGTTATGCTGTAGCTCCTCGCCACCCTGTTGTACTCGACCGGATCCGGAAAGCGCTCCCGCTGGATTCTTGTAATGTAGAGCACATCGACCTCCTCTATGACCTCCCTCAAATCGGAGACCTCTGTCACCCTCGTGCCCATTCTCGACAGATCCCCGATTATCTGTTCGGGCATTCTCAGGGTTGGTGGTGATACCAGGTATATGTCAGCTCCATATAGAGAGAGAGCATAGGCGAGGGAGTGAACAGTCCTGCCGTACTTCAGATCACCGACAAGCGCGATCGAGAGATCCTCGAGATGGCTCTCTTTTTTTATTGTGTACAGATCGAGAAGCGTCTGCGTCGGGTGGTGGCCTGCACCATCACCGGCGTTCAGAACTGGGACCGGCGAGAACTCAGCGGCGAGCCGTGCCGACCCCTCCTTTGGATGTCTTATAACTATAGCATCCGCATATCCACCAACAACCCGTATCGTATCTGCGAGCGACTCGCCCTTGGCTATGGAGCTCGCCTCCGTCGATCCCAGGTTTATGGTATTGCCGCCGAGCCGCTTCATCGCCGTCTCGAATGACATTCTTGTGCGTGTGGATGGCTCGAAGAACATCAGCGCGAGGATCTTCCCCTCTAGAATGTCCGATCCCTTCCCGCGCGCATAGGGCTCGAGCGACTCCGCAGTCTCCAGGATCTCGTCGATCTCCTCCCTGGAGAAGTCCTTCATGGAGAGCACATGTCTCCTCTTGAGCATGCCCGCATCTTCTCCTGGGAGGGATATAATGCTTCTCTCAGCCTGTGGAGATGATTCAGCAGCGAACGAATCAGTACGAAAGCCCTCACCCACCATCAGATGATAATCTCCACAGGAGACAGGTCGCGGGCCTGAATAACAGATATGTTGTTGTGAATCAGAGACACTCGCATAACGCCACATCAATCCAGGGTTGCATGCATCTGAGCTCGGTGATGCGAGTACGTAACCCATCCGTCCACATGGAACGTAATCCTGGACAGCAGCCGGCCTTTTGGGGCCGGGAGGCAAACTTTTAAGAATCAATCTACCATACTTTAGTGGGGGTTGGAGCTCGCTGGGGTCGGAAAAACGGGAACGCGTATCGCATTCGGGAGATGGTTTTGGACTATGAGCGAATCTGTGCGGCTGAAGGTTGCAGAGGCAGATCAGAGAGATGTGGGAAAGGGCATAGCCAGAGTCAGCGATGATTACATGAAGAGGATGGGCGTGCGCCCGCTTGATGTCATTGAGATTATAGGCGACAGGAGAACCGCTGCGCTGGTCGTGAGCGCTTACAGCGCAGACCAGGGGCTGGACATCATACGCATGGACGGCCTGATCAGATCGAACGCCGGATCGAGCATAGGTCAGTATGTTGAGGTGAAGAAGGCGGAGTGGTCAGAGGCGAAGCATGTGACCCTCGCCCCTGTGACAAAGGGAATGCAGATCTTCGCTCCGAGCGAGGTGCTCACAAAGGTCTTCCAGGGCAGGCCGGTGTGTAAAGGTGACATAATCTCGACCACTAGTGTCCGAAGGCCGCCATCGGATACATTCGGCAGAGAGACGATGTTCGAGGAGATATTCCGGGGTTTCCTCGGAGCACAGGCGTTTGGTCTTGGAGAGATCAAGCTCAGGGTCGTCTCCACAAATCCCTCGGGGCTCGTCAAGATAACTGATGCGACCGAGATCGAGCTTCTACCGCAGGCTGTTGAGATCTCAGAGCGCCCGGTGCCATCTGTCTGCTATGAGGATGTTGGTGGGCTGAAGAACGCCATAACAAAGGTCCGGGAGATGATCGAGCTCCCTCTGAAGCACCCTGAGCTCTTCGACCGCCTGGGCATAGATCCACCGAAGGGAATACTCCTCTACGGGCCTCCCGGCACGGGAAAGACAATGCTCGCAAAGGCTGTTGCAAATGAAAGCGATGCGTACTTCATATCTGTCAACGGGCCGGAGATAATGTCCAAGTACTACGGCGAGTCTGAGAAGGCTCTGAGAGATATATTCGAGGAGGCTGAGAAGAACGCTCCGGCGATAATATTCCTGGATGAGCTCGACTCGATAGCGCCGAAGCGCGGGGAGGTCACAGGAGAGGTGGAGCGGCGTGTGGTGGCACAGCTCCTCTCGCTCATGGACGGCCTGAAGGAGAGGAAGAACGTTCTCGTCATAGGCTCCACAAACAGGCCTGAGGCTCTGGACATCGCCCTCAGAAGGCCCGGAAGGTTCGACAGGGAGATAGAGCTCGGAGTACCGGATTTTGAGGGCAGAAAGGAGATATTCCAGATCCACACCAGAGGTATGCCTCTTGCAGACGATGTCAACATCGAGGAGTTCGCAGAGCTGACCTACGGATTTGTGGGCGCGGATATAGCTGCCGTGTGCAGGGAGGCTGCAATGAATGCCCTGCGCAGGATCCTACCGGAGATAGATCTGGATGAGCCAACGATACCCAAGGAGATCCTCGACAGGCTCGTCGTCCAGAGGGTCGACTTCGAGGCCGCTCTCAGGGAGATACAGCCCTCCGCGCTGAGGGAGATAATGGTTGAGGTTCCGAAGGTCACCTGGGATGACATAGGCGGCCTTGAGGATGTGAAGCAGCTCCTAATAGAGGCTGTTGAGTGGCCGTTACGCTACGCTAGCAACTTCAAGAGGCTGGGCATAAATGCGCCAAAGGGAATACTCCTCTACGGGCCTCCCGGCACGGGAAAGACAATGCTCGCGAAGGCTGTTGCAAATGAAAGCGATGC
>NZ_JAOAKP010000077.1 GCF_026419855.1 Methanothrix sp. | reverse complement strand
GATCTGAGTTGAGCCGGAATTTCTGGGATCTGTGAGGTCTCTTTTCCGTCATTCTCTGCCAATCCGCTAATTCAGATGGATGAGCCTCACAGATTCAGGAGATCGGTATCCAGAAGAATCCGCTGCTGCCTCCAGTAAGGATGGCTGAAAATGAGTATAAAGACTGCTGATGCACCGGAGCATCAGCTTGATTTAAGCCGGAGATTTATGTTCTCCATGAAGTCGCATGCACCGCCGATGCACCCTTTCCTGAGCGGCTGGTCCCTGAAGAGAATCTTGCGCATTATCTCGAACGACCCCAGGTACTCCTCGTGCTCCTTCATGCTCCTCTGTCCCGGCTTGGACTGCCGCGCATCGAGCATGAGGTAACCTGTGAAGTTATCCGCTGTTTTGAACTCAGCGCTCCTCCCCAGAGTGCCTGTTTGATACAGATTGAAGTTCTGGTTCTTGAACTCCATTGCCTGGAGGTTGTAGCTCTCCCTGACCTTCGCGCCGATCCCGCCGAAGGCTATGGAGCTCCTGAAGCTCTCGCTCCCCATGAGTGTGTCCCCGGGCGCGAGCGCGATGTAGTCATCTACAGCGTCCTGCTCCTCGAAGTTCGGGTTTCTTCCCCTCGCACGGTCGACGAGGTACTCGTTCTTCACCAGCGCCTCGACGCTGCCGCTGAAGTAGACATCCTTGTTGGATTTTATCCCTGAGTTCATCGACCTGACGTCCTTGCTGAGCTGGAACTGGCCGCTCCCGCTGATCATCGTCTCTGATGCGTAATCGTATCCCTGGACCTTGAATTTCTCTGTGTCTGATGCGGATTCTGCGCCTGGTGCTGTCGCTGTGACCCTGAACTCATACGCACCGCCCAGCGCGTTCGTGGCTGGCGTGACCTGGAGCGGCTCAGAGACCTCGCCGCCGGCTGGTATGAACACCTCCTTGGAGGTCCAGCTGAACCAGTCCATGCCGCACGTCACAGGGCTGACTGTGACAGCGGCGGTCACGTTCGTGTACCCCTCGTTCCTCACTGTCACCATGTAGTCCAGAGTTCTTCCAGGAGTTGTGTACTCCATGTCCCGCTCATGGAGGGGTCCGGTCTGCCTCACAGAGACAGCGAGCTTTCCGGGAGAGATGGGCGCGGGCGGAGCAGATGGGATGTCAAAAGAGCTCGATGGGTACGACGGATACACTGAGTCATCTGTGTACGGCGGGCCTGTGGGGCTTTCCTCCACCGTCGCTGATGCTGGGATCAGCAGAAGCGCCAGGATCAGAATCCAGATCAATGGAACCACCTCAAAAAAAGGAAGGGATCAGCAGTCGACGCCTGCGCACGGGCTGGGCTTCTCCTCAGCGAACGGCGCCTCGTGGAACTTGATCAGCTTCTCGACCTCGAAGTTGCCTGTGAACGACTGGTGATCCTTTATGTCCTTGTAGAATATCTTGTGCCACTTGGAGTCGGTGCCCCATGTGCCGTTGAAGGAGTTCCTGGTCTCAAGTCCGACGAGATGCACTGGGCTCACGTTGTATATGAGATCGTTCTTGGCCGCATCATCCCACTTCTTCTTTGGATCCAGCGGGTTCTCGGTCCAGTGACCTGTGGGATCCGTAGATGCGAAGTACACAGTCTGATCCTTCTCCATCTCTGTTACAGAGAAGACCTCCTGCACCTCTGCTCCGATGCCTCCGTAGAATGCCTTGGAGTGGAGGTACTTGCCACCGACGAGCGGTGTGCTCCCTGAGTAGGTCATCTTCGTCGTCTCATACAGGTTGAGAGGCTTCTTACCAGCGCTGCCATTTGGCCCTGGTCTCATCAGCCTGCTCGCGTTCTCCGAGAGCAGATGCTCGGAGTCGAGCTCGAAGTCGCCATCACCGGCCATCACGTTGTAGTACTCGAGAGCGATCTTCTTGTCCACGATTGATGTGCTTATATCTATGACACCCGTCCCCGCCACCTTCTGGGCCTCGCAGTACTGCTCGTACTGCTTCGGTTCCTTGAGTGGTGGAGTTGCTGAAGCTAAATTACATGCCAGAAGAGCAGCTATAAGCATTGCCGCTATTACTACTCCCTTCATTCAGTTTCACCCCCTTAGGTTTATCTCAGATGTTCTCTCTCTTGTTATATAAATTTTATTTATCCCCTCCAGCGCGCAGGAGGGCGGACGGGAAGAGCGGATGCGATTCGAAGCATGTTGACATAAGAAGATATTCAGGAGAAGAATTCGATCGAAGTTTGTAAAAAAAAGCGTTCAGACCCCCTCTGGGGGTCCGGAGCGTCAGCGCGCGTTTAGATGCACGGGAGCCAGTCGACGCTTATCGCGCCGCATGTCGAGTTGCCCCAGAGCTGGATGAACTTCTCGATCGAGAAGACACCAGTCAGGTCCTCAACGCTGCGGCCGTACTCGACGTGCCTGCCCTTGACTATCTGCTCGGCCTGTGGCTCGCGGGACATCCATCCGATGTGAGCGACGCCGATCACGTTGCTGTTGAAGTTCGCCTCAAGGACGCCGGTGCAGCAGGGGGTCTGGAGCGTCGCACCATACAGCCTGGTCTTGACTTCTGTGTTCTTCTGCAGGTGCTCCGCATGTGTGTACATCTCTGTCACGACAGCGCCGATCCTGTAGTTCTGGACGCAGAGCTTCTCGATCCACTTCTGGTCGTATGTGCCCGTCTGGTAGCTCACAGGCATGTACTCGAACTCAGCTTCCTTGGTGAAGTTGATGTAGTCCATGCAGGGTTCGCCGGTTGGATAATCGCAGTTAGCATCTATACAACCTCTCATATCCCTGTTCAGCTGTCTCTCAGCCTCGAGCTCTGTCCTCTCGATGATCACGTTACCGGAGCCGGACTCCTTCTCGACAAGCTTGGCGCCGTTGTATCCGTACTGTGTAGAGATGATCATCTCTACGTTCTTGTAGCCGACGCCCTTAATGGTCGCCTTCTCGTACATGTAGTTGGCTGCGCTGGCCATGCCCACAAGAGCCAGAGCAACAACCACGAGAACAGCCAGTTCTCTCTTCATTTCGTTCCCACCTCCATTTTGTTACCCTCAGTTAAAGGATCAACACCTCAGCATGCGCCCCGATGCCGGAGCTGCTGAAGCTTCCCAGAGGCCCCAGGATCCAGACCTCCCGCCTGGCAGATGAACGCAGAAAAAGCAACTGCGCCCATCACCCTCCGGCCGGTCTCCACCGCACACGCCGGAGCTCCCATCGGACCTCACAGGTTCAGGGTACCTGATCTTAAGACACACGTCAAATATTTCAGTGTTTTGCTCAGGCACAATTCCTGACTTCATATTAATGGCATATAAACATAACGGGCGAGGGCACATCATACCGGTGCACACATATTTGAGTGAATACTTCTGCATCAGTGGAGGCTGATCATCTGGTTTTTGATGACCTCTACCCATCTGTGCCACCTCTTGCAGTCTTCAGGGGATAGATTAATACGTTGCGAGTGGCCATTACGCTAGAGCTCCGGTAGTGTAGCCAGGTCAATCATTCCGGCCTTTCGAGCCGAAGACTCGGGTTCAAATCCCGACCGGAGCATGATTACGCTTTTTAGCTTTTTATTATGATGATCTTCTGTGAAATACTGATGATAATATTGTTTGCGAACAATATCATAATATTGATATCCGGGTTTTGCGAGTCGTGGCCGGAATCGAGGGCGTTCAGCCGGCCGGACACGCGGCGCTTCGCTGAACGCCCCTATCATAGTCCCGGGCGGATTCGAACCGCCGTCGCTGGCTCCAAAGGCCGGCAGGATTGGCCCCTACCCCACGGGACTCCGGTCTGGATCTTGCCCTGACTATATATATTCCCTTCTGCTTTCTGGAAATCGATGAGAGGGCGCGACCAGAGGAAGCTTCTGGAGATATTGAGAGTGATAGCGGAGGCGAAGAGGCCAGTTGGAGCTAGAACCATATCAGACATGCTCAGCAGCAGGGGCTACAGCCTCGGCGAGAGGGCGATACGCTACAACCTCAGGATACTGGATGAGCTCGGATTCACAAGAAGGCACGGCTACTCAGGGAGAATCGCAACCCCTCTCGGGCTGAAGGAGCTCAGGGACGCGCTGATCCACGAGCGGATCGGCTTCGTGAACACGCTCATAGAGGAGTACATGCTGCGCACCACATTTGACTTCTCGAGGGGCGATCTCGTGGCGAACATCAGCATTGTTGAGACGGAGGATCTCCAGAGAGCACTCGAGGTCATGGAGATGGTCGCGGAATCCGGATACTCAGGCGACCTGGTGCGCGTGGATTGCGGAGATAAGTGTGCGGAGATCGGGACGGTCTGCAGCATAACCGTGGACGGCCTTCTCCTGAAAGCCGGGGTGCCTGTGAACACCACATTCGCGGGCGTCCTTGAGATCAGGAACGGAGAGCCATGCAGGTTCTCTGATCTGATCGCTTACGCTGGCACCTCCATAGATCCGATGAGGGCGTTCATGGCGCGGAGGATAGCCAGGGTGATGGACGCTGTGCGCTCCGGCTCCGGTAAGGTTCTGGCGAACGTCAGGGAGGTGCCGGTCAGCGCTTTTGAGGATACAATGCGCATCCTGGAGCGCGCGCGCCCAATCGTCGGGAGGATCGTCGTGGGCGAGCCCGGAGATGATGTGCTCGGATGCCCTGTGGCTCCGGGGCGCGTCGGCATAGCGATATGCGCGGGCGTCAACGCTCCTGTGGCGGTCGCAGAGTGCGGCGTGCGCATCCGCACATCCCCGATATCCGCGCTGATCCCCTACGAGGAGATGTCTCGGATAAGATTTTATAAGGGCTAGGACTGGGCGATAATCGAGGTCAAAAGATGGCTGTCAGAGTTGTGATATCAGATCCAAAGACAGGAAAGGCATATCAGGTTGAGCTGAAGGATGCGAGCAGGCTCATCGGGAAGAAGATCGGGGATACAGTGGAGGGCGATCTCCTGGGGCTGCCAGGATACGCGGTGATGATAACAGGAGGCAGCGATCGTGACGGGTTCCCGATGCGCAGCGATCTGCCTGGAATGCAGCGGAAGAGGCTGCTCCTCGCTGGCGGCGTCGGGTACAGGCCACGCGTGAAGGGCCAGAAGAGGAGAAAAAGCGTCTGCGGGCGCGAGATCTCGCCGAACATAAGCCAGATCAACGTCAAGATCACAGATTACGGCGCGAAGCCGGTCGAGGAGCTGCTCAAACCGTAAGCATCGACCGCAGCTTTTCAAGCGGCGCGGGCAGGCGGCCGCGCTGGATATCCTTCATCGTCATCGGATCCAGCAGGGAGAACACAATCTCAATCGACCTGTCGCTCCTCATGGCCCTGTCCACGATTCTTCTTATCATCACAGAGCCCCTGAGGGGAGCGCCCAGCTCCCTCTCGATCCTCTGCGTGTAAGCATCCAGGGCGTGTGTCGCGGCGACCTCGCCGGCGATCCTTCCCGCGACCATCGCCAGTGGCACTCCTCCGCCGCTCGTCGCCATCACATGGCCCGCAGCGTCCCCTGCGAGCAGGAACCTCCCGCTCTGTATCAGGTCAGGCATCCCACCGGCGGGGACAAACCCCC
>NZ_JAOAKP010000076.1 GCF_026419855.1 Methanothrix sp. | reverse complement strand
GGTGGTCTCCGCGGCGTGCAAAGCGTTCTGGTACTCCTGCCAGAGCTCCGGTCTGGTATCTGCCAGCTTATTTATGAGCCTCTTGCGTGCAGCTGCGTTGGGCGCATTGGCGATCTCAGGATCGCGGGCCGCAAAGAACTCCTGCTCCTCGAGTTGGATTTGTTCCCATGGCGGATTACCCAGAACAACATCGAACCCGCCCTCATCGAATACATCGGGAAACTCCAGGGGCCAGTGGAAGAAGCGATTGCTCGCAGCCAGCTTCCGCGCATCCTCCACCTCAGCGGTGACTTCACCACCCGAGCGCAGGTAGCTCCGGAGCGTGGCCGTGGTGATCCCACATGGCCCCGATCGATCGAACCGCTGGAAGAATGCCGCAGTCCATATATCACAGGCCGTCCGCGGGCGCTCACCAGCGATCCGCTGCGATTCATACTGTCTCTTCTTCTCCTCCACATCCCCGGGCGAATCGTCCGAAATGCTGCTCAGAGCCCTGGAAGCAGCCACAATGCGATCCATATCCGGCTTTATGAATTCAGTAAGGAGTGACTGCGTGAAGCTGGGCTCCTTCCTGTTCTGTCTCTTCAAAGCAGAAGCGATCTTCCTGTTCTCTCCTGATACAGCTGAGAACGCATCGTCAGGAATCCCCTTCCCCAGCACTTTCAGATCGATCACGCCGATCAGCGAGTCACCGCAGCGGATGCGATGGTCCAGGAACGTCAGCGGCCTGCCGGGGACGTGGCTCTCGATCCAGAGCGCAACCCGGCAGAGCTCGACCGCGAGAGGGTTCCTGTCCACGCCGTAGATGCATCTGGCGATCACATCCCGCGTGGCCCTGCGCACCTCCTCAGGCGTCGGCTCCTCATAACCGGTGCGGATGCGGGCCAGCCTCTTCCCGAGATGGCGTGCAGCCGCCAGCAGGAAATGGCCGGAACCGCATGCGGGATCCACGACCTTTATGGAAAGCAGCGCGTCTTCCTGAGCTTCCCTTGAGGAGACGCCCTTCAAACGAGCCTCGACCACCGGCTCCAGCGCGGAGCGAACCAGCTCTCCAACAAGCTCTGCTGGAGTGTAATAGGAACCGGTCGACTTCCGCTCTGATCCAGGGTGGAGCTCAAATGCTGGGACTCCAGTGGTGTTTATCCAGGGATGGTAGTCGAGCAGGCTCTCGTAAACAGAGCCGAGCTCCTCCACGTCGAGCGCAGCGTAGTTCACCCTCCGTGGAGGGCCTGATGGCGAGTCCTGGTAGTTTATAAGATACCAGAGAGCTCTCAGCAGATCCTCATTGCTGATGTAACACTCATCGAGATCGATCGGCTCGAACAGCTCTCCATCGAGCACCGGCAGGTCTAACAGTGAAGCAGGCGGCATGTTGCCGATCTGCTTGATCTGCGTATCATCAGAGAGCAACCTCCACAGCAAACGGAGCGAGAGCCAGAGGTCATGGTGCTCTGTGTATGCTCCACGATCATCCAGCATCTGGCGAAAACGGCTAACGCTGTAGTGCTTCAGGTAAAGCGGATTGCTGCTGATCAGCCCCCGATCCTCTGAGACAAGAAGGAACAGAAACCTGTAGACCAGTCGGAGCAGCTGACGGTACAGGTCCTCAGGGGTGATCTGGCTGCGTATGATGCGATGCCTTAACTCCTCGTTATTTGGATGCGCCAGGAAGCCGTTGGCAAGGAGCTTGATGCACTCCTCCACGCCATCACGCAGCCGCTCACGCACCCTGCCGCCCTGCGTCACAGAATGCTGGTAGTACCTCTCGAGGAGGCACTGTGGCGCATCAGCACCTGCTCTGGGGAGACGCGTGCGGTGGAGCAGCCTGTAAAGGATCACAAAATCCTGGAAGAGGCGCTGCTCGAAGATCGCCTCGAGATCGAACTCCACATAGCACTGTCTCCGGATGTATGTGCTGTCACGCAGGAGCCGCAGCACCCTGCCGTTGGTGACGATCCCCCACAGCGCATCTGTGCGGTTGAGAAACTCCTGAAGTAGAGAATGCGGCGCGAGACGCGGCCTGCCGCTGGGTGCCAGCCGCCCCAGCTCCTGGTTCACACCCACGATGTGCACCGGTGGGGCGTCTTCGTGCTCACCAGCGCGGTGCGAGATTTGGAATGTCAGACCGCCAACTGTGTACGCCTTGCGGTTGTAGTACAGCTCGTAGCCTATCAGCCCGAGGAATGGGACGACCCACGCGTCCCTCGTGATTGTAGTCCCCGGATCGTCCTCTTTCAGCCTCTCGAGCCTGTGCTTGAAAACACGCCAGAGGTCCATTGCATCGGCGAAGACCGCTGCGATCTCGTCTGTGAGACCGCGACGACCGTCCAGGCCGAAGTCCCGCGGCTTCTGCCCGGGAAGCTCCTCTGCAAGCATCTGATCGAACAGGTCGGGCGCAAACAGCCCTCCCTCAATACGCACCGCCTGAAACGCTCTCATGGTCCTACCATCGGCTGCAGTATCAGGATTCCAAGCAGGTCCGGTGGAAGCTGTGGTCTGACCTTCAGCTCACGCACCCGCAGCCTAACAGCCCTCCGGACACGCTTGTGACTCCCCTCCAGCTCCTTTGCCCTCAGATCGATCTTCCTCCAGATCGCCTCCTGCACCCAGCTGCCTCTGCCCTCCCCAGCGCTCCAATCCCCGATCTCATCAAGAGCTTCCCGAATTAACTCGCGCTTTTCGCCATCAGGGATGTTCGCATCCGGCTTTGCATCAGCAAGGAGTTTGAGCGCATGATCGTCGCTGAGCCAGGGCTCCTTGACCACCCCATGAGGGAGGTATCCCACAACCAGCACCTCCTCAGAGATTAACGGAGCACGCTGCGGTATTTCCACAAGATAGCGCACCCGCAGGAGGAGCAGTGTTGTCATTACATCCACAGCACGGGTCCGTATAACGCCGCAGCGGGATGCCACAGCACCCCTGCCCCTTGTCAGCGCCTCCTCGAGCAGGTAGCGCGCCATGCTCGCCACGAAACGGTGATTGCGGCCAACGTACTCCGCACCCTCAGGCGTGGGCGAGACGAAGCTTATTCGCCACTCTCCGCTCCGCATCCTCGGTAACGAGTATCGCACCGCATCTGGCAGGGTTGATACAGCACGATCAGATACGTCAACGCAGAACACCCCGGGATTCGATCTCTCAGCACGGATCTGAAGTCCGACGCGCTGAGCAGCGTTCAGGACGAACTCCTTGACCGCGTCAGGGTCGCCGAGTACAGAGTCTGTCGCCTCGAGTTCACGCCTCACCTCCTCCGGCTTCAGCGCACGTTGCGCAAAACGGCTGCGGTTGATCCTTTCGCGCTCTGCATTGCGATCCCAGCTCTCGTGGAACCGACGGATCTGCTCGACCTCTGAGACGAGGCCGCCATCCTCAGAGAACCTAGTCTGCAAGTACTGCTGTTCTCTCCGGCGCAGGAACAGCGAGTTGAGAACAGCCTGCATGACGCTCTCGCTCTCCTCCGGAACGGGGACGTATGTGCCCAGAGCCCTGTGGATTTCACGCGCCTTGTCGAGAAGCACCTCGATAACTGCGCCGTCGACAGGGTTGTCCCGGCCGTAGAAGCGTACAGCCCTCACCTCGCTGGCCTTCTGGCCGTACCGGTCCACCCTGCCCTCACGCTGCTCCAGTCTATTTGGATTCCAGGGGAGATCGTAGTGCATGCACGCTGTGAACTTCTCCTGCAGGTTGATCCCCTCAGAGAGGCAGTCTGTGGCGACCAGCACCCGCGGCCGGTCGATGCTGATCGCATCGATCATCGCCCGGCGCTCCTCATCATTTATCCGGCCGGTGATTGCTATGACCTGCACCCTGTCACCCAGAGCGTGACGCAGCCTCTCGGCCACATACTCAGCCGTGGCCACATACCTGCACCATATTATTGGGTTAAACCCATCCCTCAGCAATTCCTGGACGACCTCTGTGCAACGGATGAGCTTGGTGTCCGCTCTCCTTTCGCAGATATTTCTGGCCTCTCTCGCCAGCTCACGCAACCTGCGCCTGTCGCCCTCAGGCAAGATCTCCTCTGCCCTCCAAATCGGAGACACGGGGTTTTCGTCATCCGTGACCTCCTCTGACTGCTCGAAGACCATGGGGCTGAACTCGGGCTCATCATCAGGTTCGATCCTCTCGTCTTCACGCGCTCTGTTTGTCAGAGCTGCAACAGCTGCTGCCGGGCTGGACATAACGCACCGCAGGAGTGCCAGAGCTGCCCAGTAGCGCACCCTCCGCTTCCTCTCCTCCATCCCCTCGCCTGTACGTATGATCTCGTAGCAGAAATCGTATGTCTGCTGGAATAGTCTCTTGTACGCGTCTGAAAGCGTGTAGGTCTCGTCAACACTGTGGCGCTGCGGGAAGCAATACTCCCCCTCCCAGTCGTGCTCGATATCCCTGCGGGTGCGCTGCACGAAGTGGCGTGCCAGCTCGATTCGCTGCTGCTCATCAAGCGAGCTGATGTCCCATTCCCTGAACTCAGGCCGGAGCAGCCCCAAAAGCGATCGAAATGCAGACTCAATACCACTGTGAGGAGTTGCAGTCAGCAGTATCATATGCCTGTCCTTGTCTTTTGCGATCTCCTGCAGCAATCGGTGGCGCTGCTGCTGGCTCCTGTTGCTCTCACCTGTTTCTGCAGCGCCGTGGACCTCATCGACTATCACAAGCTCAGGACAGAACTGGAGGAACTGGTGCCTGTTGCGATCGCTCTTCACCCAGTCTATGCTGATTACCTGGATGGGGTAGTGCTCGTAAATGCTCCTGTCTGGGGGTTTCTGTCGTTCAAGGCCGGAGATGGTGCTGGATCTTATGACCACAGCATCCAAGTTGAACTTCTCACGCAGCTCCATAGCCCACTGGTCGCATAGGTAGGGCGGTGATAGCACTGCCATACGCTCAACCTCGCCTCTGTCGATGAGCTCCCTGGCCACCAGAAGCGCCTCAACGGTCTTGCCAACACCCACATCATCTGCTATGAAAAGCCGCACAGGATCTAGCCGCAGAGCCATGAGAAGCGGTACAAGCTGGTAAATCCTCGGACGGATTGAGATCCTGCCGAGCGACCGGAGAGGCGCAGCACAATCTCGTAGCGTCAGCCGAGCCGCCTGCCAGAGCAGATGAGCGCTGGCTGCATCAGAAACCGCCTCTGGTGAGGGCAAGGGGAACCGAGAGATGCGAATGCATTCTTCCGGCAGATACCTCTCCATTATCTCTGCTAAGGTCCTGTGGACCTCGACCACCTCATCAGGGGCTCCTGTCAGTGGTCTCAGCCTGAAGATCTCTGATTCGTTGCTGGGGAGAAGGACCCAGTCTCGATCACGGAAACGTACAATGGCTCCGGGCTGCATCCTATCACTTCATCTGCTTGCCAGCCACAACGATTCTCTGAACGTCTCTATTTTAACCTGCCTGGTCGAGCACTTCCCTCGAATAAATCCCTCAAACCGTCCTTGACACGGTAAACCACCAGACTTGGCTGGATGCCACAAGTCACATAGTATATTGATTGCTCAGGCTCGATCAAACTATCGAACCCTGCCATTTCATATACATTTCTCCAGTGATCCGGACTGGCGCATTTATATTCCGAGACGCCACAAACACGTCCAACGTATTTTTCCTATTTTAAGGGGATGAGTGGATTTTATTTTGTAGAGGAGGGAAAAATAATTTGGTATGGTGGAAGTAAAGTACGGCGGGATGTGTTGGATGCGTTGGTGACAAGTCAAAATGATCACACGGTTTCTGTGGTCGAGCACAACCACCAGTAACATGTCTCATAAAATCGCGTATAAAGCCCGATCGTGGTTCCAACATAATTTCTATCCACTCCATCCGGTCCCCTGAGGGGCCGCAGGTCGCGAAGCGACACAGTACTCCACCGAAAGGTGGGACTGCGGAGCGATAGCGCACCGAGGCCCGAAGGTATAAATGAAATGCAGACGATTCGATGCCCATGAACCGTATTGGAGAGACCTTTGCGAAACGATTTGCGCACTGGAACCTTCGTATTCCAGAAGAGGATCTTGCAGAGAAGCGCAGTGGTTTCATCCATGATAAGGGATGGCTGATTCAATACTGCTTTGGTGCGGACGGGGCTGGGGAGTACATGGACTTCTACGCGGCACACCGGATGACCG
>NZ_JAOAKP010000075.1 GCF_026419855.1 Methanothrix sp. | reverse complement strand
GCCACACCGCCAGCCCAGGCCAGGAACAGCACGCCCCTTGTATTCATAAAGCCCCTCAGGCCAACAACCGCGAGGAATATCATCATCAGGCCGTTTGCATAGAACAGCATCGGATAGCTCAACACGAAGAAAGATCTTCCGAGAAGAAAGTTCAGAACAAGTGCTGCGACGACTGCGGTTAAAGTGATCAATCCATAATATACTGGCTCAGCAAGGCGCTGAAGGCGGTGTGCATGTGATCTGAGGCGTATGGTATGATCGTTCAAAAGGCTGAGTGATGCATAGATCGATATCATTATCACGATTATCACAGCAACAGGATCTCCTGGGATAGCATCTGGAAGGATCTTCTCTACTGTGCCGACCACAAGTCTGTAGATGCTTGGCAACCTCATGTTCCACCACATTAATGGTACAGCTAATGCGAAGAGAGAGAGAGCAAGAGCCCTGAGGGCGTCTTTGTGGTTTTCAGAAACAAGCAACAGATACGCAATGGCGAATGAGTTGATCCAGAAAACGAAAATCATTGCGGTCAAATGATGTGTGAGCGGGAGACAGCTTATGGTCATAAGAGCAACCGGAAGATATCGAGTGTTGCAAAAAGCTCTGTATGAGAAGTAGAAAGCTATCAGCGCCATGGGGATTCCGAGAGATTCAGTTGCTGCCTGGGATATCCAGTGTATGTATGCGGTGCCAACTGAGAGAAGAAGCCCGGCGGATATGGCAGTCCTGCTGTCGAAGAATTCCCTCACGAGAAGGTACAGGGATAAAATGCCAGCTGCGCTGAATGCAGGGATCAGAAACTTCTGGAGGGGCATGGCTTCTGTATGCATGTATTTTGACGCGGCTGCGATCAGTGTATGAAGCGCAGGCTGCTGATCAGGGTAGTATGCAGGAGAGAGGAGTCCGATCTTCATAATCTTGAGTACCATCGAGTACTCGAACCACGGGTCGCCCCATGTGAGATACTCAAAGCGGAACGCCAGCACCAGTGACGACTGAATGCTGCAGAGTGCGAGGCCAAAAGTACTTTCTGTCAGCCAGGTGCGATATACCAGAATTGAGTAGCAAGCTGCGAACAGGATCACAGCCAGTATGTTAATCCTGCTCAGGGCGAGCCCGAGGAGACCTCCGAGAAAAAGCATGATCTCAAGTTCGCGATCGCCTCTTCTTAGATCTCTCATACTCCTCTCCTCGTATGTCTGATCATTTGAAGCTCTTGCGCATACTTGATAAAACTATTTTAATTATTCCGACCATCACATCACCGTCAGAGCCAGCGTGATCATACCCATGGATATGCAGAACCAGGAGAAGCTGATATTTCTGGCGAATCTCATGAGCACGTCCATCGTAGCGTACCCTGTGATGAAAGATGACGTGAGCATTGCCGCTCCAGGCAGCGACTGAATCGAGAGGGATCCTGTTAGGCAGTCGAGCGCGATCGCTCCGAGCACAGCGGGCACGCTTATTATGAATGATATCAGCAGAGCCTCATCCTGCTTCACCCCACGCATGAGAAGGACTGTGAGTGTTGTGCCGGATCTTGATACGCCGGGAAGTATCGAGAAGCCCTGCGCCAAGCCCAGGATGGCCATGTCCTTTGTGGTGATATCCTCCCTGTCTCTTGTGGATGAGCCGCGCAGCCTGAGCATCAGTCCTGTGATTATGAGGAGACCGCCTATGAGCAGCGTTGCCTGGTCGCCGCCTTTGAAGCTTTCCCGGAAGAGCATGTAAAGAGGCACGCCTGTAACCCCTGTGAAGAGCGTGGCGACGATCACGGTTCTCATGAGCTTTGATTCCATGTTCAGCATATCAATGAACTCACGCCTGAACCTCACGATCACGGCCAGCATCGTGCCTGTGTGCAGGAATATCGAGCACGAGAGTGCGTCAGAGGGCCTCATATCCAGCCAGTTCATCATCGCCAGCATCGTCTGGCCCTCGCTGCTCACAGGCAGCCACTCGGTGATCCCCTGGAGCGCACCCAGAACCAGAGCCTGAAATGGATCCATTCCAGCACCGATCTGCTGCAGAGTATTTCACAGTTTTGGGGGAAGATTTTTAATCGCGCTCTCTCTTTCACCACTGGTGATGCTCTGATTCCAGATCTGATCCTCGCAGCATCCGCGGTTCTTCTCACCACCATATGTGGCATGCCGTTTCTGCAGAGCTGCAGGGGACGCGCGCTGACAGGGCTCTCGCTCTCGTTCGCACTGGGTTGTGTGCTTCTCACAATCTCGGGAGTCGCGGGGGGTCTGATTGGAGTCGATCCGCTGATCCCGCAGGCATCTCTTCTCATCATATGCGCCGCAGCATGCGTCTATGGATTTGCACATCATGTCATGGATATCGGGCGGTTCGATCGCGATGATCGGATCGTAATCGGGATTGCAGCTCTCTATCTGATCATCGGCGTCCTCTTCTTCAATCGCATATCGATGTGGATGGGTGGGGACGCGGTGGCGCACGCTGAGCTGATCCGAACGCTGCTCGATGGCGGGAAGCTCCCTGTGGGTCTCCCGCGGATGGGAAGCTACTGGGAGTACTACCCGAAGGGGTTCCATTACTATGCTTACCTTTTTGCCAGAGTTTTCTCCGTCGAGGATGTGGTGCAGGTGCTGCCTGTGGTCATCACGTCAGTCACGCCGCTTCTGATCTGCTCGATTGTGAGAGAAACAAGAGCCGAGGCAGCGACATATGCAACTGTGCTCGCGGCGTTCCTCTTTCCAGCGCACTACAGCCATCTCATCTGGGGAGGTTATCCGACAGCGACTGCGGAGATGCTTCTTGCAGCATCCGTTCTCTCCTGTATTGTAGAGATTCGAGCTATGCCCGTGATGCTCCTGGGCGTGCTCCTCGCACACGCGCGGGTGCTCGCCATCGCCATCGCTGTTCTCTCATCATGGGCGGCTGCATCGAGCCTCCGGCGGTTAAGGAGGATTCATCAGCATGTGCTGCTCATCGCTGCAGTGGCGGCAGTTGCTCTTTACATCATAACGCACAGTCCGGATTATCTGATGTCGATCTTCAGCGACAGGATCCAGGCGAGCGATTTCGTCGCCCGATGGTACCCATCGATCCTCGCGCTGCTCGGCTCTGTAATCGCGCTCTTGAGAGATGATCGTCTTGATCGGATGGCGCTCGCATGGGCCGGGGCTGTGGTTGTGGTGGTCCTCCTCGCGGATTCAGGCCCGCTCAGCTTAATCGGCACGCCTGACAGGCTTCTTTTGGAGCTGTCCCTGCCGCTGAGCATTCTTGGAGCACTGGCGCTTGCGAGGATGGAGGGCGGAGATCTCATACTCAGGAGATCGTTTATCCTCGCTCTTCTCCTGGTGGGGGTGATCTCAATGATGGTTGTGCTGGAGAGCTACGCCGGATCCTGGGGGATGCCGCGTGAGGATTACGATGCCATCATGTGGATAAAGGCGCAGAACATGAGCGACGCTGTCTGCGTGAACCTGGATGAGACGGGTGCGTGGATATATCCTCTCACCGGCATCCGGGTTGCGAGGGGGAGGTTCACAGGGGGATTCAGCTACTCGCTGCCGGGCATGGTGATAAAAGACCCGAACGATCCTGCGGTTCTGGAGGCCATTGAAAGGCTCGGGCGCAGGAATGTTCTAATATACGTCTCAAGCGTCTCCATCAGGCGACCTGGGCATGTGCCGCCGTTTGCGGAACATGCTGGAGCGTATCCAGTGGTGAACATGAGCTTCTCGCCGGAGCACTACGATCTCATCTACGACAGGGGCGCCAGGATCTACAGGTTCCGCTGAGGGTTGGATCTGAGAGCATTAATGTTCTCTGCAGCTCTCGAAGTATCCTTCGAGGATCCTGCGCTTCTGGTCGTCCCAGAGCTTTCTGTAGGTTAGAAATACTCCGATATATCGAGCGCATCACCGTAGACCACAACGTAATCGCTCATCACAGATGCCTTCACTCTGAGTGGAAGGATTTCGAAGATCCTTATATCGTATAGAGGCCTGGCCATGCCTATGAGGCTGCGCAGCAGATCAAGGATCCTCTCTATCCATGCTCCTGGTTATCACTGCGATATCTATATCCGAGCCCACCCTGAACTCGCCGGTGACGTAGGAGCCGCAGGCGACAACCTCGCGGTTCTTCAGAAACTGCAGATCCCTTCCGATCTCCTCAAGGGTTATCATCGGAGGTATTCCTTCAAGATATCCAGGAACTCGTAGAGGGCTTTCTTAACACAATCGACCGATTCAGGCGCGGGCTTTTCATCGAGCCTGTCGTATCTGTGAACCAGATAGTTTCTCAGGCCATTGCATTTCCGCATCCTCTGAGCGAAATCTGGTTTCAAAGCTCCGATCTCCTCAAGAGACCCGATGTTTCTGTAATCGTCCTCAACATTTGCTGAGATCTCTAAGAAGCATGGCTGCCAGGTCAATGGCAGTGTCGATGTATGGCGCTTGTAGAAGATCCCGCATATCTCCAGCTCGCCTTTTGGTTCAGCGGGGATGCTCTCCAGCGATCTCACTATGTGATCAATCTTCTCCCTGTACCGGATCAGCCTCTCAGGCTTAAGGCTCAGTCCCAAACGCCCTCTTTCATGTTCGGATGCGCTGCACGCAGAATAGATGTGTTTCTTCGTAGTGCTCCTCAGGAGCAAAACATCGAAACCTTGATATGCTTTTACAGGAAGGCACAATCGAGCAGGATGGAGGAAGTGCTTTACATCAGCGTTGCTGTCAGCACTGTGGCGACATGGATAGCGACGTGGAAGTGGATCCGCAAGGCGCCTGAGGTCGGGCTTCTCGGATGGGACATGCACAAGCCCGGGCGGCCGAAGGTGCCGGAGATGGGTGGCGTGCCTCTTGTCTTTGGTTTCGTGCTGGGGGTTCTGGTCTACATTGGAATCGAAACGTTTTACCTCAATTCATACAGATACACACCAATTCTGGCCGCGCTGTGCACGGTGCTGATGGCCTGCATCATAGGAATCATGGATGATATCCTGGGCTGGAAGGCGGGTTTAAAGCAGTGGCAGAAGCCGCTCTTCATGCTCTTTGCGGCGATGCCGATGATGGTGATCAATGCAGGCCAGACGACGATGACACTTCCGCTTATTGGACGTATCGACTGGGGGATACTGTATCCGCTTGTCGTGGTTCCCACAGGGATTGTGGTGGCCTCGAATGCCTTCAACATGGTCGCTGGCTACAACGGCCTCGAGGCAGGGATGGGTGCGATAATATTCTCAGCACTTGGCTATACAGCTCTTGCAACGGGGAAGACGAACGCAGCAGCTCTGTCCATCATAATGCTCAGCTCTCTCCTTGTATTTCTGTACTTCAACCGGTATCCTGCAAGGGTATTTCCAGGGGACACAATGACCTACTCTGTGGGAGCACTGGCAGCATGCGTGGCGATACTGGGAGATATGGAGAAGATTGCGGTGGCACTTTTCATACCGTATGCGATCGATTTTTTTATGCAGGCCAGAGGCAGATTCGGAAGAGAGGCGTTTGCGAAGCTGGAGGATGATGGAAGTCTCTCTCAGAGCGGTATTTACCATCTCACGCACCTGGCGATCGCTCTGCTCAGGCGTGTGAAGGGGAGGGTATACGAGAAGGATGTCGTGCTGTTCGTGTGGGGCGTGGAGGCTTTGGTTGCGGTGCTGAGCGTTTATGCGTACCTCTGAGGGGATGGAGCATGGATGAGAGAATTGATGACGAGATAGATCTGCGTGATATATTCCTTGTGCTGTGGAAGAGCAGGCGTCTAATAGCGGCCATATTCCTGATCGCTGTTGTGGCTGCAGGCGCTATAAGCATCATTATGCCATCCGTCTACAGGGCCTCCTGCATCGTCGTGCTCGGGAACTTCGAGGACCCGATATACACGACCCAGGCAGGGGCAGTTGAGATTATTAAGAGCGATGCATTTCTTGCAAACCTCTCTGATAACCTGAACCTCAGCCTTTCCCCCGGCCAGCTGGATGCTCTGAGGGAGAGCATAAGTGTTGAGCCAGTTAAGGGATCGGATCGCCTTCTGAGAATCTCCATCGAGACAGAGGATCCGGCTGAGGGAAAGAGGATCTTAGAGGGGATGGTTCTGCTTTTCTTCAACATGAGCAGCAAGAGCTACAGCGAGCAGAGAGGCT
>NZ_JAOAKP010000074.1 GCF_026419855.1 Methanothrix sp. | reverse complement strand
ATCCTGGCGCATCCAGTTGAATTAGCGGATTGATATAGAAAAAGAGTCTCCAGAGATCCCGAAGAGCCCGGCCCAGTACAGATCTCCGATAATGGAGATGAGCCTTAAGAGAAACATAAAGGAGCTCAGGCTCACATGGAGCAGCGCTATCTCTCACGCCATCGCTGCGCTACCTCCTGTATGCGGAGATGAATGGTACCAGAAGGTTGTGGTCGTTCAGCATGCCTATCAGCTTTCTGTGAGCATTGACGACCGGCATCTGGTCTATCCTTTTCTGCGCCATGATCCTCGCGCACTCGCTGACCCGGCTGGATCTCAGCGCAATTATGGGTGGAACCATGGCCTCTCTCACTTTTACATTCTTCAGTTTGATCTTTGATACCTGGTAGTACCTGGAGATGGCCTCCTTCTGGCTCTCCCAGCTCCATTCATCCATCTCAGGCGCGGTGTCCGCATCCGCTCTCTCCAGTGACTCCTCGACGACGCTCTTTGCTATGAGGTCCCTGTCTGTCACGATGCCCACAAGCTGTAGATCTGTGTCGATCACAGGACATGCCTGGACTCCGGCATACTCCATGATCGCGCCCACCACCGGCAGCGGCATCTCTGACCATACAGCTACGACATTTCTTTCAAAGTATCTATCTATGGTCTCGTCGATGTTTAGAGTCGCGATCACCCTCACGATATCTGCCACGCTGATGATCCCCACGAGCTTTCCGTCCTCCACCACAGGCAGCCGTCTCACACGCTTCTCGACGAAGAGCTTCGCAGCATCGACCAGACGATCTTCGGGACGCACAACATAGGGGTTCCTGGTCATGAGCATGGCGATCTGGTCCTCCTCAGGGTTCCGGAGGAGATCTGTCCTGGTGACCATGCCGACAACGGTGCAGTTCTTGACGACAGGAACGCCAGAGACATGCCGCTCATTCAGGACCTTCAGCACCTTGTCCCTGGTGCCGGGCAGGCTGACATAAGCAACATCCCTGACCATTGCATCTCTGACCAGGATATCCAAAGGTTAACCCTCCTTTCTCTCGCCAGGCACAGTTAAAACTGGAACTCTGGAGTGCTGGACCACCTTCTCTGCAACGCTTCCAAGAAGGAACCTGTCGAGGCCGCTTCTTCCAACGCTTCCCATGACGAGCAGATCCACGTTGAGATCTCTGGACAGCTTCAGGATCTCGTCAGTCGGCTTTCCCTCGACAACCCTCTTCTCGCATGGCACTCCCGCATTCGATGCAATCGACTCCACGTAGGATGTTGCATCCTCGCCCTCCTTGAGAAGCATGTCCCTTATGCCAACCAGGATCATCTCATCCGGGAGGTGGCTCAGCCTGCCTGTGTCTGCGACATAGACCGCTATGACCCTGGCTCCCAGATTTCGGGCAAGCTCCACGCCGAACCTTGCGGCCCTCTCGCTCGTCTCAGAGCCATCCGTTGCAATCATAATCTTCTCGATCATGCTTTCATATCCTCAGCATTATGTCAGAGGGCTCAGCCCTTCTCACGACGCTCGCAAGTGGGTTCAGCGAACCTCTCAGGTTACGGGAGTTCCTGTCGAACACGATCAGCCGTGCATTCTTGCCGGGATCAATGGAGCCGAGCCTCTCGTCCATTCCCAGTGCTCTTGCTCCATTTATCGTGCACATCATAAAAACCTGTCTGTCGTCTCTGACGAGCGCTTTTGAGATGAGCTCCATCTCCCTGAAGATGCTGGTCGAATTTATCATCAGGTTGTCCGTGCCAACGCAGACATTGATCCCCAGGGAGAGCATCTCTGCGACATCAGGAAGGCCGGCGCGCGTGAACAGATTCGATCTGGGGCACACCACCACAGAGGCGCCTGCCTCCGCAACACGCCTTAGATCGGAGCGCTCTGCTCTGGACAGGTGTATGAGGATGTCAGGCTCGAGCGCGAGCGCGCCCTCTATATCATCCCTCCCAGCCTCTCCAGCATGTATCGCGATGTGCATCCCGTTTTTCCTTGCAATCCTCACCACATCATCCACAAAGCCCCGATCATAATCCCTGGTGCTGCTCAGCCCGACGCCCCAGCATGCCGGATGCACATCCTCGGGGTCCTTCAGAGGCCTGCCAAAGATTCTGCTCTGAATGGACAAACCCTCCTGAGCTCTGAGTAAAAGATCCACTCCATGTGATCCACCCTCCCTGAAATCGCCGAAGGCGCAGGTTCCGGTATCAAGCATCTCTGCAAGAGAGAAACGCATCGATTCGACTAGGAGCTCATCGCTTGCGCTCTCAAGGATCCTGTGCTTTAGGCCCCCTGGGCCTACGAGATCTGCGAGATCCATAAACGGTGGATCCTTCGCGATGGAATCAGCCACATGTGTGTGCGCATTCACGAATGCAGGACATACTATGCCCTCGAAATGCCCCCTCTCCCTGCCCTCGCTGACCTCTTTTATTATCCCGTTCTTTATAACAACATACCCTTCTAGGGCAAGCATCTCTTCACCTGCGATCACAGTTCCGGAGAGAATGATCTCCTCCGGAAAGCTCACAACATCCCCTGATGCAACGACCTGGCTCTTCGGACCGGCGGGGTTGCAGGCAAGGGGAGACATCATCTTATTAACATCCTTGTCGATCATGTGCATGATGAGACCCTATGTTTTCATCAACAGCGCAATGAGCGCCGACGGGAAGATAAGCTCTTTTCTCAGGAGACAGGTGCGCATCTCCGGATCTGAGGATATCCTGAGAGTGGACAGGCTCCGGGCGGAGAGCGATGCAGTGATGGTCGGGGTGGGAACTGTCATCGCAGACGACCCGAAGCTCCGGGTGAAGTCTGGTGCGCTGCGAGCCTGGAGGCTGGAAAGAGGTATGCCTGAGAATCCCCTGAGGATCGTGGCTGACAGCAGAGCAAGGACGCCTCCGGATGCCGAGGTTCTCGGGCCTGGGTGTATAATCGCTGTATCTAGATCTGCCCCCACTGAGAGAATTAACGAGCTTTCGAAGAGATGCGAGATCGCAGTCTGCGGGGAGGATCGTATCGATCTCAGAGAGCTCATGGAGATGCTTTACGAAAGGGGCGTTAGGAGGTTGATGGTCGAGGGCGGGGGCACCCTTAACTGGTCGCTCATAGAGCAGGGTCTCGTCGACGAGATATGCGTCTTTGTGGGGCCGATGGTGATAGGGGGCCGCGATGCGCCAACGCTTGTGGACGGCAGGGGTTTCGCGGAGAACTTTCAGAAGCTTGAATTGAAATCCACAGAGCACATCGATGATGGCATTCTCATAAAATGGAAGGTGGTCAGGAGCGCATGAATTTGTCCCAGCCCTCGTGCCTCTCCTTCAGGACCCGGCATATGTCCTCGAGCATCTCGAAGGGAATGCCAACGACGACGTCGTTATCTGCAAGTCCAGTCTTTTTAGCAGACCCATCACATCCAAGCGAGACATTGACGTCACCTTTGAGGATCGGAGATGCGGTGGCATCAACGCAGAACGACTGGATGCCGGCAGTGTCCAGATTCATGCGCCCACCACGTTTGTACATGACGGCCTGAACTATGCGGCGGGCCTGCAGGGCATTTCCGACGAAGATGACCACGTCAGGATCCATATTCAGTTTTGATAGAGGCGCGACGAGCGTCGCAACTGTGCTGCCTGCCGGCAGTCTGGGCATGCTCGATGCGATCCGCTGGCCCACGGTCTGTGTGGCGCTCTTATTCAATTTTGAAAAGTACAGCTTTCCTGTGGAAATGTTCTCAGGGCACTCCACCAGCCCTATTCCGGAAGCCCCTCCCTTGCAGTCGTGCTTGTCCAGACGAGCAAAGAGCACCTCTCCCCTTCGTGCGCGCTGGACCATCCCGCAGTACGGCATTGGTCTCTCAATCTCCTTCAGGTCCTTTGGTATATCCTCCTCGCTCTTGAAGAGAACCACACCAACAGGCTCGCTCTCGAGGCCGAGAGTGCTCTTCAAAATATCCGACATCTCAGCATAATCCATAATGACACCTCAAAAGAATAGGCTCGATCATGGGATTTCTCTGTTGCGCTCCTCTGCAGATGGAGATCAGTACCATTAAACGCACACTCTCCAACATGATTTTTGCAAATAGTCTCCTCCATTCTCCTGTCTGAGGACACTTTCATCATTTGGCAAGATTCTAATGTCGCATACAGGGGTTTCAATTAAATTTATCCAAATATTGCGAAGTTTATATCAAAATTAATCTCAATATGATGATATATCTTTGATTAAAATCTCATATTTCAAAAACTACTCAGAAAAGTTTATATGTTTGCTGTTAATCGTAGTAGTAACCTCTCTAGGAGAGGTGGGGAAGTATGGTGTGGATCACAAAAATGTGCTTGGGACTGGCCATTCTGCTGGTCCTTATGGCATCCTCCGTATACGGGGATGGAAATGTATCGAGCTCTGAGAAAGCCCCCATAAGGATATCAAACGTCAGCTTTGTGGCACCGAGCCCGGAGAGGGCGAACCTCAATGAGGAATGGGTGGAGATCGAGAACGCCGGAAAGATCGATGTGGATCTCACCGGCTGGAGCATATCTGATGAGCAGGAGCACATTTATGTGTTTCCCGATGGCTTCATGCTCCGATCCGGCGCCAGGGTAAAGGTTCACACAGGTGCTGGCAATGATACCCAGGAGGATCTCTACTGGGGGAGGAGCGTCCCTGTCTGGAACAACGACGGGGACAGGGCCACGCTGAGGGACCGCTCCGGCAGCATCATCGACAGCAAGCCCTGACCCGGGGCAACATTTTTTACCATACACGGTTGTTGCGCTGAGCGAGTTGAACAACAAATGAGGTCAGAACAGCCAGGACGCTATTGTCTCCGCTGTTCTGACCTGTGTGGAATCTAATATGCTTTTGCTACTGTTATCACTCTGTCGTTTCTGTCGAGCACCAGCACCTCATCTCCTGGGTTCACATCCGGATCTGCCCTGATTACCTGCTTCGAGAATACGCGCCCGCCCCTTGCCACAAAGGGTACTGCGTAATCGGAGACGACAATTCTCTTGGGTTTGGTCATACCATTCATGGTTTCTCACCCCCTTCATACAGTCACAACTTCTCTGATATGAATTTTTTGGATAATAATAACAACAGATGCTATTAATAAAATTGATATCACACTGTGATATAGCAGGACCCCTGCGCGATGCCCTGCTCCCTGTATCACGGAGGTTTGCAGACGCGGCACGGGGTGTATCCTTTCGAGCGCGCCTCGGAAGGGCTGGAGAAGCAAATGAGGTTATTCGGGGAGATTTTCTGCGCCCACTCGCAGTTAGGGTAATGATATTTGCTGGATTTCTCCGAGCCGACGTATGCGCATCCTCCGACCGGCTGGACCGAGCTGAGGTTCCACCACTCGGCTGGATTGAACTCGTTGTCTGTGAAGTCCCTAACAACAGCGTGGCCGCTGTCAACAATCATCCTGTTGAAATTCATCTCACGATTCGGCGTGCCATTTTCATCCAGATAAACAACGCATATCCATCTCCCGTAGTCATCTTTACCCTTCAGGTCGTCTATATCCAGCCAGACGGTGCGTCCAAAGAGCCAGGAGATCGTGTAGTCCGCAGCCGCTCTTCCAGCCTCCGTATCCAGCTCCGGGCAGTCGACGTCTGCAAGCCGCACCCTGCCAAGGCCATCGACATCGAACGTATCGCCATCCACCACCTTGACGACTGTTCCGCGAAACTCATCCGGCGCGGATGCAACACAGCCCATCAGAGTTACGACCAGAAGAACTGCAGCAGGCTGGAGCAGCTTCATATCCCAGGCTCTCGCATGGCATCGATTTATTGCTTACGACGATCACTATTGTCCTGAGAAATCATGTGTACGCTGCAGGTATGCATCTGGGATCTCGCCTGAAATGCTCATCGATATGCACAAACTGGATGGCAGTACATGGTGCAAATACCATCTGAGATCCTGCATAGTTTGAATACCAATGATGTGAGGATCCAATCATGCGCGACTTTGTGATTGTGGGTCATATCGCGAAGACCACGCCGGATTTCTCCCTGGAGGATCTTCCCGGAACTTCCGGGAGGATCGATGTGCTTTGCAGATGCATCAACTCGGCATTCATGCTATCTCATGGGATAAGAAGAGACGTCAGGTGCCATCTTCTCCTCATGGGTGGACCTGAGCCCAAGATACTCCGATTTGATGGAAGCAGGCTCCGCCACCTGAACCCGGACGAGAGGAGCACGGCTGCCCTGATAAAGCGAGCTCTCTCGATAAATGCCAGCGCATTCTGGAGGGAGTCAACGCCCGGCATTTACATCCGGAAAGGTGAACTGAGATCGCTGCTCGAGTCTCTGAGAGAGGAGGGGCAGAGGCTGTACTACCTAAGGGAGGATGGTGCTCCTCTAAGTGAATCAGTTTCAGAGGGTGCATTCATAATCGGGGATCACACAGGCATGACGGAAGATGAGGAGCATCTGCTGGAATCGATGGGGGCTGAGATTGTAAGCATAGGCCCGCTGAGCCTGCATGCAGACCACTGCATAGTGATAATAAACTGGATGTGCGATAACGCCGCTCGAAGCAGATGATCCGCGCCGCAGTTGATGGGGTCACAAAGCTGTAGCAGCAGTGCGATACATGTAGCGCCTCTGTTTGTATCCCATATGTCATCGGTTGAAGATTATAGTCCTTTGCGCCACTTCATATAAGCCAATTTAAAATCTTCTGGATATATCACACTTCATACACGATTTTAT
>NZ_JAOAKP010000073.1 GCF_026419855.1 Methanothrix sp. | reverse complement strand
GCTTTTCTTGGAAGATAACTGTGCCATTACCCACAAATAATCAGTATGCTGCGGATCCACATGCCTAAATTATGGGGCGCTTAGGATCAAGATCAACTCAATGAAGGTAGACTACTCGAATCCGACGATCCTGTGTATCCCATCTCTCTGGTGATTCGCAGGATAAGCCAAAGAGCATACTCAAGCGCTTGCTCTGCTCTCTTTTCTTCTCTCAGTAGGCCGTGCCTCGAATCACTGAGAGAATCGCTGAGATTAGCAACGTCAAACCTTGGGGTCTCTCATCTACACGAACTATCTGAGATCTGAATTGAGCCGGAATTTCGGGTATCTGTGAGGTCTCTTTTCCGTAATTCTCTGCCACTCCGCTAATTCAGCTGGATTAGTCCCTAGAGTTTTCGGGAAATATCTCAGCAGAGGTTGTTGATTGCACTCATCTCTCGGCTATTCAGGCTCTCCAGCCACAAGTTAAAAGCATGGACCTCAGAGAGGTCCGATGCGTATCTCGTTCTGGCCGGACTGGGAGACTGGAGCCCTTGGCCCTGCACTGACGGAGAACCTGATCCTCTGGCGGTAGCTGTTGCCGCTCGGATCGTTTGTCTGTATGTAGTTCCTTCCAGACTGGTACATCGGGGCGTTGTTCGTGCCTGCGAGGATTGTACCATAAAGCCCCTGACCAACGGTGTTGTAGCTGCCCATTATGTAGGCGGAGTTGCTCATCGTCTGGCTCGGATCGACATGTGCAGGCAGCATGTTTATTGTCTGTACCACCTGCTGGGTCAGGGTGTTGCCATCTCCCACTATAGTGGCTGTATTCCATCCGCTCTGGTATATCTCATTGCCTCTGGCGGTCTGGGAGACTAGCTGGTTGACCGTGTTCAGGTCTCCGACCACAGCGACAGCATTGGCTGCGCTCTGTGATATTGTGTTGCCATTTGCATTCTGGGATGTGCTCTGCCCGACCGTATTGCTGTTGCCTATGACAACGGCTGCATTCGCGGCGCTCTGCGTTACATAGTTCCCGGAGGCGCTCTGGCTTATCTTCTGGTTTACATTATTGTTATCGCCAAACACCACTGCAGCATTCGAGGCGCTCTGGCTCACATAGCCACCAGAGGCTGACATGTCTATCGACTGCGACACGGTGTTGCCCCCATGATAGGCAGAGGCAAGCGGGATCATTAACATCAACATCAATGCAACATATCTCATATCATCACCTGCGGGTTACGGGGTCCCAGAAAGGGACCCCGCCCGGCGAGTTTCCCCCACGCCCCAACCCGCGAGAAAACGGTATCTGTGGCACATTTAAATTCCTATTTTTCATATGGGTTCAATATCAGCTCAATGTATACGCCGGTGCTGTTAGTGAAGCTGTTATAGATGTCAATGGAATATTTGTAAATAAATTAATAAATTAAGTCGAATTATTTTAGTACTTCCTGTTGATAGTAGTAATCATGAGAGTATTAGCTATAATCATGTTGCTCTTGCTGGTCAGTGCAGCCGGCGCGATCACCGACGCTGACTACACCATTACCAGATCGAAGAAAAGCGCTGCAGAGATATCAGGCATGGGTTACCATGGAACTCACTCAGCGCGCCTCAGCGTGTATCCGGGAGGATCATCCAAGAGCGTGCCGATAACCATCAGCCCCACGCGAATAGATGCTCTCGAGAGGCTCAAACTCTGGCTTCACCCGGCATCGAACAGGGGCTCAATCGAGCTGGAGGCCATGCTCGACGGCGACAGCGATGGAAAATCGAGCAGCAGCGATCCAGATGATGCGAGCATTCTGATCAGCTTGGCCTCCTGGAGCGATGGCAGGTGGCTTGACACAGATGGAAACTCGAACGGCTGGCGGGAGTTCGATGCATCTGAATCTGTGCTGAGCATAAAGAGCGATGACCCTCAGAAGAGCAAGAGAGAGATATGCTGGGAAGAGGCTCAGGAGATCCTCCGCGGGATGGATGTTGTAAAGGTCTACATACGCCTCAAAGGCGCCACGAAGTATGAGGGTGTATCCTGCTATGTTGATTATGTTAGAATAGCAGGGGAGGTGATAAGCTTCGAGCCGCTGGAGAGAGACTCCATAAAGAAGGCAAAGCAGAGCAGTGTCAGTCCGGGAAGCACGATCACCTACACCATAACATACGGAAACAACCTTGAGGTTCCAGCGGATATTGTGATACGGGAGTCCTACGACCGGAGAACGCTGTTTCTGGAGGCGTACCCTCCGCCGGATCCGGGTACCACGAACGTCTGGACAATAAGGGGGTTGAGGCCGGGGGAGCACGGCCAGATAACCGTGAAGGTGAAGACGCTGAGAGGATCGTGTACCGCAGGTATCGATGGAAGGGTGACAGGCTTCGGGTACGCATCGGTTTATCGCAGGATGTCAACCGAGCGGGAAGCTTATTACGTAACAAACAGCGTCCGAATCGATGGTGGTGGAATCAACCGGAGCGCATCGGCCACAACAAAGGTCAGATCGCAGGCAGGGTTTGTTTTTGAGTTTGCGGAGCATGGATCTGGAAGCTATGCATCATCCGAGGACACTGATTATTCCGCAACATCGATAGTCTTTCAAAGCGAATCGCTGGCTGACCGCTCGCCAGTTACCCTCAACCTGAGCATGAGGACCATCGACTACAACAGCACCTGGGGGCTGAGCTGGAGCTGCGAGAACCAGAAGCTGAACAGCTACATGCAGGAGATGTATTACGGAAATTTTATAAATCTAAGCAGCACGGGGATCATGAGGAGCACACGATCCACCTTTGAAAGCACCGGGAGCATCGAGGGCATGGCAGACGTGAGATACATGACACGAGGATCCGAGGTCGGGACGAGGCTTTACGGGAGCTTCACGATCGTCTCGAAGGGTGTTGCGCAGAAGAAAAGCCGATAGGGAGATGCCGCGAGGGAGGGGAGGGTGCCTCCCCCGCATCCTACAGGAGGTATGGAGGACGCTTGGATAATCCCACTCTCTTACCCGCGCCAGTGAAGCATCTGCCGGTTCTCCTTATATCTTTATGTTTCAGCTATATCTCATGTAGATCTCATCTATATCAGATGCGTCAGCTATGAATGAAAACAGGCAGTGTTCCGAACTTGCTGTAAACGCTCCTGTCCTTTTACTGATCTCTCTATGTCTTCTGGGGGAATAGCATCGACTCTGGGATGTGAGGTCTGGTAGCTGAACAGGCCGTCAGAAATCTGGTCGTGGGCTCAGATACCGGACGATTCTGCGCTCTTCTCCATGTGGGTGTGTACTTGATTCATCGAGTCTCATCCATGTGAGCCAGCGGATCGGTAACCTTACAGAAAGAGGCGGAGTCGACTGTCGCCGTTTGGGACTGGCAGAGCTCGCCTCCCCGACGATTCGACCACATGAGCGTTCATCGAGATCCACATCGCTTAACCCGTTCAGATTTGTGATGTACATCTCCATAGCTATCGATTTCGTCGGAATCATTCAGTTATTCGAGCATGCAACAGTCCATTGATGACATGCCACAAACACAGGTAGTCTACCTTTGTTGAGTTGATCCCAATGAGCTGGCTTCTCCAAATGTGTTTACGCTCTTGTTTCTTTAGCAACTTAGATGTCTAGCAAGCAGGTTGCTGGAATCGCACATTCATTTTTCGAGAACGCATAGAAGGACCAGTGCTTCTTCTGGTAAGTCATCATACGGATAAGAGCGATGTGTTTATTTTGGACGATATCAGCCTCGAAATCGAAACCCAGAGGTATGTTATAGTATTCCGCATATGTTGATATAATATTTCATATTACATAAAATCATGTACGAATTGTGGCATATCCAGCATATTTTAAATTGGCTTATATGAAGTGACGCAAAGAACTATAGGCGAGGTGAGACGGAAATGTGGCTAATGATGCTGCTTTTCTTAGAAGGTAACTGTGCCATTACCCACAAATAATCAGTGTGCTGCAGATCCATATGCCTAAATTATGGGGAGATTAGGCTCAAGTGAGAGAGCCCATGATCCGGAAGCCCGCTGCGTGTAGAAAAGGAGGGTGATTGAGAAGAGAGCAAAAGTCGATTGGATGTAGGGTAAAGGAGGGAGATTGTAATGATAATCGACTTTTGCCGAGGTTTATATCCGGCTTTCGTCGAATATAAACCTTCCGGTTACACCATCACATCATCTTATTTAAAGTTATCTAACGGCATGCGGGAGGGGTCCGGATTGGCTGACGCTGCGCTGATCGCGGGTCCGGTGATGAAATCGTGATACTGTTCCTGTTCTGCACCTCCTGCATTCAGGACATCTGGCAATCGCATAAGGTGAGCCGAACGCCCGAGGGCATCACCTGTGCGCAAAGTACGCGACGACCTCCTCTCCAACAGAGTCTATTCTGACAAAACCGTACCTCTCGAACTGAACGATCCTGTCGAGCTCATCCGAGATGCCATGCTCGCCAATGCCGGTATCGATCCTCTCGGGACCGAGAACCCGGACAGGGATGCCGTCGACCGGAGCCCAGTGGATTATCCTGAGCCTGAGGCGTTTCGCGGTCTCGGGGCTCAGATCGATGAGCTCCGCCCTGAGCGGAGATACCTCCTTTATCTCTATATTGCACAGATCCTTGAGCCTGATCATGCTTCCGGGCTTCAGTTCCACAACATCCTCCCTGCATAGGAGAACCCTGTTCCCTGCCCTGATCTTTCTCGTACCGCGATCTATCGTAGGATGGAGCGGCGCCTCTGCGACCTCAGGAACATCACCTTCGATCTCGATCTCAACCGGATCCCATACGAAGAACCTCCTGTTTGCGATCGGATCAACAATCCGCCTGTTCTCCGCGTATATCGAATCCATGCTGATGCTGATATCAGTCTCCCCGACGCCGAGATCTATCATGAACTTCCTGAGAGCCTCGGCGGTGATGCCCCTCCGCCTTACGGCCCTCACAGTAGGAAGCCTGGGGTCGTCCCAGCCGCTGTACTCGCCTGCCTCTATCGCTTTCCTCAGCTTGCTGGTGCTGAATGCCCCGAACTGGAATATCTTCACTCTCCCCCAGTGGAGTACTCTCGGATAGACCCATCCCATGTGATCGTACAGGTACCTCTGCCGCCTCTCGCTGTCTATCAGGTCCTTGCCTCTCAGGATGTGTGTCACCCCCAGCAGATGATCCTCTACAGCGGATTCGAAGTCCAGCAGCGGCCAGACACGGTACCTGTCTCCCACGAGCGGATGGCTCTTTGTCACTATCCTGAATCCAGCCCAGTCCCGTATGGCCGGGTCTTTATGCTTTATATCTGTCTTCACACGCAGTACGGCTTCGCCCTCTTTGAAGCTGCCATCAAGCATTTTATTCCAGAGCTCCATGTTCTCATCGACGGTGTGATCCCTGTGCGGGCATGGCATGGCCGCGTCCTTCAGTGACTTGAATGCAGCCTGCTCGCACAAACACACATATGCCCCGCCCCTGCGGATCAGCGCCTCTGCAACCTCGTAGTACTTTTCGACTCTCTGGCTCGCAGCGACGATCTCATGAGGCTCTGCCCCGAGCCATCTGCAGTCCTCTATGTACCAGTCATACGCCTCTATCATCGGTCTTTTGTTGACGGGGTCGGTGTCATCGAAACGAAGAATGAACTTCCCGCCGTACATCTTCACGTACTCTGAGTTGATTATTATCCCGCGTGCGCTTCCGAGAGTTGGGGGACCGTTCGGGTTCGGGGCGAAACGCATGACGACCCCTCCCTCCGTTCCCTCTAAAGGCTGAAGCCCCTTCGCAGGCTCTTTTCTGGCGCTTATCTCCTCGATGAGCTCTGGCGCGATCTCTCTGAGCCGGGCCTCCCACTGCTCAGGGCCCATCCGCTCTATGTCCCTGAGCACGCTGGCTATGAGCGGCGCTATCTCTCTGGCCTTCGGCCTGAGATCCGGGCGCTCTCCCATGAGCTTGCCCATGACAGCGCCGTGATTGGGTGCGGATCTGTACTTTACAGCGTTCTGAAGCGCGAACTTCTCGATCAACTCCCTGATATCTTCTGTCACCGGACTCCTCCTGGCTTTGCTCTCGCCTCCGCTAGAAATGGCCATCTACTTTAGACCATCGCTTTCAGCGCATCGTGTATCATCCTGGCATGATCAAATGCCAGCTCAGGCAGTTCATCAGGGCGGAAGAGCTGCACATCTGATGCATCAGAGCCAGATCTGAGCTCGCCACTGCCATCAGCGAGATAGCATACTGAGACGACATGCCCCCTCGGGTCGCGGTCCGGATCAGAGTAAATGCCCACGAGCCTCACAAGAGATGCGTTTACTCCTGTCTCCTCCATGACCTCTCTCCGTGCAGCATCCTCCACGGTCTCGCCGATCTCAACAAACCCTCCAGGGAGCGCGTAGCATCCCATGAACGGAGGGTTCCTGCGGCGGATGAGGACTATCCCATCATTCATTCTCAACACGACATCAACCGCGAGCAGCGGTGTCTGTATTCGTGAACGGATATCGTTCATTCGATCACCCCAGGACATCCTGCATACAGGTCTGTATCAGCATTTGGTTGTGTACAGCATTATTGAAATCCTCAGCGCACAATTACAAGGTAGTCTACCTTCTTTGAGTTGATCTTGATGGACCGGCTCCCTGAGATGTGTTTATTTTGACGCTGTCAGCATGAAAACCGACATCCTGGACCTGTTAATACCTGTCCGACACCTTACAGCGCGGTTGGTGACTATGAATTTCCCGCAGCTATTGCTTTTGCATTTATC
>NZ_JAOAKP010000072.1 GCF_026419855.1 Methanothrix sp. | reverse complement strand
GAGTATCATCGCGCGACAATGAACGTTGTTCTGAGAGCTTACAGCAAAACCGAGCTCGAGACGATGTGGTACGAGTTCGTGAAGCAATGTCTGGAAACACGTCGCAACATGGTCATCGCGCTGGATGGTGTTAGATTCCTCGAGATCCTGAACTCGATAATATTGCCTCCTGAGAGGTTGGATGATGGTCGCACGCTATACTGGGCACAGGTCGATCTTCTGTTCGAGTACGAGGTCAGCGGTATACCCGATGCGGATTACATCAAGCGGGTGTACACACACCTACAGTCGCAGACGCCTCTCGATGACGGCGAGTTGCATGAATCCCGTCCGCTGGAACTCGTCCGAGAGGTGATCGATGGAGAGCAGAAGGTCACACTGAAAGCGCACATTGCGGCACCCTGAGCGGGATTGTGTGGCGCTTTCAGACGGAAAATCGTGTTTCTCAACCGAGGTGATTGGTTTGAAAACCGTAAAAATGCGTGTAGCAGACGCGCTGCAGGCGGGTCTGATATCGAGAGAGAAGTATCAGAAGCTCGTGAAGGAGTACGGGCTGGATACTGCGAGATCTATGAGAATCGATGTTGAAGTTCCAGAGATGTGATTCTAGAGGTGGGATATGTCTGTAATAACGCTGGGCAATCAGTACGACTTCCTGCGACACGTCATAACGCTCGAGTCAATCGGAGCGGTACCGGTTATTGTCGGGCGTGGCGTGGTCGTGGGGATAGGGACATCAAGCCGTGGTCCCGCAATGGAACCTTACGGGATCGCAGCCAGCACACCCAGCCTGATCCGGCGCACATACGGAGATGGTCCGCTCCGAGAGGGTCTCGAGCTTGCTGCTGCACAGGGCTGCTCGATCGTGTACGGCGTCCGCGTGCTGGGCGAGGGATACCAGACTGCTGAGCTGCCGGTGGTCGACGGGCAGGACGAACCGTGCGGCAAGTTCGTTGCTCGAGGACCCGGTGCGTGGGGCAACATCCCGACCATTACGATATCGTATGGCGATCTCGATGGAACAAAGAAGGAGATATTCAACGGCAATGGCAGCGGTGTGACCACACCGTACGCACTGATGTATGATGATATCGTCGAGTCTCCACTGAACTACGTGAGGGTTGATGGAGTTACCAGGACAATTATATACTCAGGTACTCCCGACCCCGGTGAGGTGCTGTTGAACAAGAGCACCGGCACGCTGACGTTTGCAACTGGAGAATGGCCAGAGACCAATGAGCAGATAGAGGTACGGTACAAGTACAAGAGCCGGAAGGTCACGATCCGCGAGGAAGGCAAACAGCCGGTGACATACAACAACCTCATGTCGCTGACAATGATGGCTGCAAAGATGAAGAACGATCCGGTGTGCACTTTCGAAATCGATGTCGGCGCGACACGGCTGCCAAAACCGATCTCTGCAACAAACATGTCTGGAGGGTCGGATGGAGATCCGATAACGATTGATGACTGGGAGGCTGCGTTTAACAGCGTTCTCGAGAAGCTGCCGGACACCGTTATCCCCAGCGCGGTGTTCACAACTGCATACGAGGCAACCGAGGGGCAGTGGGATATCGTTGCGCTCCTGGATCAGTTCCTCTGGCAGATGGGTCATCGAAAGAAACCGTGCCAGGGGTTCGTAACGCTGCCTGCAGATGCAACCGCACAGCAGATCCTCGACTTCAAGGAAGGATACACAAACCTCTTCTTGACGCTGATATCCAACGGATACGATAATACAGAGAAGGATCTTGCGGGCGCACGTGCTGGTCAGGAGGCCGCGCTCGGTCTCGGAGTTTCGCCAGCAACAGCAAGCAACAGCCTGAAGGGTGTCAACGGGCTGCTGTTCCAGTGGTCAGAACCGGATCGTGAGCTTCTCACGTACAACGGTGTGGAAGTGCTCGTCAAGGATACCGGTGTGCATCCGTATGTTGGTGTTTCGACCGACCTTGACGATTCGTTCAGACGCACCGTGGACGTCCGGACGATATGCCAGGTGATCGTGTGGGTCGATCAGATCGTGAAATACTTCCTGAACGAGAAGAGAACTAAGACAAACCTCGCTCGGATGAAGACATCCATCGACGTCCTGCTGGACAGACTCTGCCGCGCTTCGGTTCTCGATACATACGACCTGATGGTCACACCGAACGAGTCAGATCACAACGCGGTCGATATCACGCTCAAGATCCAGCCTGTTGGACACATCGAGCGCGTGTACACATGGATCGGTGTCGGATACTACAATGTAGAGGCAATTGCCGAGTGAGGTGATAAATCATGGCAGCCGTCAGGAGCGTATACGCTTCCAAGGGCAGACATCCGTACTCGGACTTCATGACGAAGGAGGGTACGGTCCTCCACAACATTTCAGGTCTGGACATTCTGGTTGACATCGCAGGCATGTATTTCCCGCTGCGCACGTTACGGTACGATAAGAACATCAACGTCAGTGACGAGCACGGAACCGGTTCGCACGACCCGTATGCGCTGACAAACCACGAGCACACGTACTCCGGATCGTTCACGTACGCGTCGTTCCTCGTGAACGGTGTGAACGTGATGACGAAATCCGAGGTGCTGCTGCTGAAACGAACACTGCTCAACCAGATGGATGAGGGTGTGCCTTACTATTTCGACATATATATCCTCGAGGTGCAGGGCAACCGAACGCCGGAGGTAACCTCATCCGGATTCACCACGAAGAGCGCGCAGGAGCTCGCCGAGAGCATTGTCAACAAGGCCGTGGACGTGGGTCACATCGAAGCTCTGATCGATTGCAAGGTCACCAAGTTTGGCAGAGAAGTGCCCGAGAAGGCATCTGTTGTATCGTCAGTCGACTTCAAGTTCAGTCGCATGCTGCCCAGATAATGCATCCGGCGCGAGGGGGATCGTGGTGTTGTCCGATCGCGGACCAATAGCGATTCCCCGCGGGCAGTTCTCTTTTTGAGAGGTGATGTGTTGTCATCTAACTATCTGACAAGAAAGAAGACACTGATGGGGATCAGGTATGAGGAAGAGGTGAAGCTTGATCAGTACGGTGGCGCGGTCGTGAGAGTCCATGCTATCTCGGATGTGACTCTGGCACGGATCGAGAGCCGTGTGGGATACTCTCTCGAGGAAGCGCTCTCTGAGATCGCGTCGATGAACCTCTCTGAAAACGTTATCTCAGATATCCAGGCTGGAAAAGCGTCTCCTGAGACAACTGCAAAATTCACCAGAACATTCGACCCGCGGTTCAAGCTCTTTCTCGCTGAGGTTTGCAAAGCCGGTATAATCCCCAATCCCGATTGCGGATGCAAGGGGAAGGGATGCGAGGACTGTGATGTGTCTGCAATGGTCGAGGAACTCCGTGGATACTCGCTGCTGCAGATAGGCATGGCAATAATAGGTGCGTCCACTGCGAAGTGGTCAGATGTGGAGGATTTTTTCTCAGCGAGGAAGGCGCAATCTGGAGCAGAATAGTGTGCACCGGTAGCGGTCTGGGTCCCGTTGAAACGCTGACTCCGGTGCAGCTCATGTTCCTCGCGCTCGCAAGCATGGAGGACGCACAGATCAAGGGAGGTGGCGGGTTGGTCGAACGAGGCGAGATCACGAGTACGGAGGAAGGGATGAGCGTTTCTGAATATTTCAGGATCCAGCGCGAGCACGAGGTTCTGGCACAGCGTATACGTGAGAAACAAGCGCCGTTGAGAGAACTGCTGGAATCGAAAGTGAGACAGATGGTGCTCGAGGAGATGAAGCGCCGGTAGGCAATAATGCAGGAGGTCGTTCTGCATGCCACTCATCGAGGGTTATTCGAGACGTGCAATAGCGCACAACATTGCCGAGGAAATCAGAGCCGGGAAACCACGTGATCAGGCGATCGCAATTGCGATGGACATCGCGCGACGTGCACGTGCAAAAAGAAAATCGCACTGAGATATGGTCGAGCGAGAAGTTACAATCCGGCTCAGTCTCGTAGACGAGATTGGAGACCGGCTGCTGGAACTGAAAAAGCAGCGAGACGCGCTGGCACGGTCGGCGTCAGTTACGCTAAAAGCGCGCGCGGACGATATCGATCGTGTTCAGGAAACTGCCAGACAGATCCGGCGGGAAACCGCGCTGGCCACAAAAGATCTCTCGGATCTCTGCAACGCTGTATCAAGCAAGGCAGTCCCGCAGGTGGCACAGTACCAGCGACTTATGGGCAGCGCGCTGCTGGTTGCACGCAGCATCGGTCCTGGTATAGCCACGGCGCTTGTCGGCGTGTCCAACGAGTTCAAACGGCAGCGCGATCTCGCTCAGTTCTGGGGGACGACAGGGTATCTCCATCTCGGGTTGCATTCGTTCAAGAACGCGTTGCTGAATTTCCTGTCGACCGGTGGGGCTGGTCTCACGAAATGGCTCAGGGACGTCTCATACAGTCTCACCTCGCTCAGAACGACACTCGCAGCCAGCGGTGCGGCCATGCTCGGGTTCGCTGCAGCGGTCGGACTGAGCTCGAAACATGCTCAAAACTACATTCAGTCGACACTCAGCACGGGCCTCATGGCCCGGAGGCTCACCGACCGGAAAGCAGCCGAAGCCTGGATCCAGCAGGCTCAGCAGGTCGACTGGTCCGCTGGACGTGAGTCCAGGATGGCAGTGTTCCAGACGGTTCTGAGCAAAGCCCCCTACCTCGGTCAGTCTCAGGCTCAGGAGTTCACCGAAGCCATCGAGAAATACTTCTTTGCAAACCGTGAGATGCTTGCAAAGAAGGGTATCACAAGCGCTGAGCAGCTCGCGTCTGAGATATCCGCCCCGGTCCTGACTGGCGAGGCCGCGACAATATTCGAGGACATATTCGGTCTGGGATTCTCCCGGATGCATGCACAGGCAAGACTGGCACGGCTCGCATCCGAGGCAGCGGAGATAGATATCGGTAAAGCGGTTGCAATGCGACCTGATGAGGTCCTGCAGAAACGACTGGTCGCGACATCCGCAGTTATCGGTGACACTGTAATACCGGTGCTGAACCGTGTTCTCGGAGCGTTTCTGGCAATATCCGACGCGATTGGAAAAATCCCCGGACTGGGTGCTGCAATCGGCTGGACAACGGTGCTCTCTGGAGCCGCAGCGGCCGGGCTGGTACTTCTCTCTGTGATGGGGTCGATGATCCAGAACCTGCGTGTTATCACAAACCTGATTCATCTGGATACCGTTCGGCGCGTCATTCACACTGCTGCAATATATGCGCAATCCGCGGCCATCAAAGCAGTAACCGCTGCACAGTGGCTGTTCAATGCGGCGATGTCCGCAAATCCGCTCGGTATATTGATTCTGGCAGTCGCTGGTCTGGTGGCGTTGCTGATAGCGCTCGAGAAACGATTCCATCTGGTATCGCGTGCACTGAATGCGTTCAAAGAGACACGTATTGGTGGAGCTATAGCATCATCTATTGAGAGCATAAAGGAAAAACTGGATCAGTCGTACAAGAAGTTATCATCGTCGATCAGCCGAGGCGACTGGAAAGGTGTAATAAAGCTGGGTCTGGATGCTCTGATCAGCGCATCGCCTCTTGCACTGATATCCAAGGTTCTGATCGGGATATACGATTTCATAAGAAAGATCTGGATAAACACCGGTATCGTAAACAAATGGATCTCGATGCTCACCGGTCTCGTCCAGACCGTTGTGGACTTCATACGGAGGCTCTGGCGGTCCATAACGGGCATATGGGACTGGCTGACAAGCAAGCTCTGGGGGTTGTTCGAGACAGTCGTCCAGCTGATACCGGGCGGGAAGAGAGCGCTTGCATGGCTCGAATTCAGCGAGACGCTGAACAGATACGGTCTCAGATACGATGAAAAGACCGGGAAATATTACAGCAAAACCGGTGAGGAGATCCCGGAATCGAACGTGCCGGAAGCCGTCCGAGCCATGCAGCAGAAATGGTCCGAGCAGCCCACATTCGCCGAAGATCTCAAGGGCATGTTCGACTCGCTTGTTGATGCACTCTACACCAAGTTCAAACCGCTTTTCGATGCAATCGTTACGGCACTCGGATTCATTGGTGGATTTCTTGAAGCTCTATCTGGCGGCAAATGGGTTGCCAGCTCGGTTGTGAACGTCTGGAACGAGATCAAAGGTCTGCCGCACGTGATGGCCGAGACCGCGGGGAGTATGGGTGGATACAATCTGCCACCAGAAGGTCCCGTACCGGTGACAGGTTCCGTCACCACCGCTCCTATAATCAGAGGTTCGGACAACAACGAATACGCCTGGAACCCGAAAACGAAACGATGGGACATGATGATCGAGAGCGATGTTGGACCGGTGCCCATCGAGATCGACCAGTCCAGCATCCCTCAGGACGTTCTCAAACGCACTCCAGGGATGGCAGTCGGCGGATCGATCATCTCAGGCGGGCTGGCAGTGCTGCATCGCGGTGAGGAGGTCGCTCCAGCCAGGGTTGTGTCTGGAGGCAAGACTGTTCTGGAGCGGTTCACAGAACGCGTTGTGGGGTCGCGCGGACCCGAACCGGTACACATCAGCGCACCGGTGTCTGTGAACGTCGAGATAGGCAGCGTATCCAGCGATCTTGATCTCGACAGGCTTGCACACCGGCTTGGTTCCGAAGCAGCCGACAAGCTGCTGTTTGCACTCAGAAACAAGCTTGACAATCTCTACAACCGGAATATAGCATACATGAGGGGATAGGATGGGTCTTGGAGAGCTGATCGATGAGATCGTTGCCAAATCCGGTGATCCGGTGCTGAAAGGCAAAATCGCGATCTACGATAAAGCGATGCACGTCAGGGTGCACGATATCGAGCTTGGCATACGAGATACAACAGATCCGGATGCGAGCCAGCCCAACCCGATCGAAATCCGGTACACACAGGAGTTCGAAGTCGTTGTCCACAAAACGGTTGGCCAAAAACCCATAACACAGTGCACAATCCCGGACGGGTTGTGGACGGTGAACATGAAGTTCAATGTTCTCAAGGGCGCTGACGGGAACATCTC
>NZ_JAOAKP010000071.1 GCF_026419855.1 Methanothrix sp. | reverse complement strand
TTCCCGCTATGTGCTCCTGGCGAATAAATGAGTGCATCCAGCAACCAGTATGCGTGCCCTCTAAGTTGCTGAACACAGAAGAGCATACTGATTATTTGTGGGTAATAGCACAGTTGTCTTCTAAGAGAAGCAGCATCATTCGACACATTTCCGTCTCACCTCGCCTAAATGATGAGGAGTTCAGGATCCAGCTGCGCGAGCCAGCGGCGAATATCGCGATGTTTGACCCCTGAAACAGAGCATTTGAAATAATTTATCGTTCTATTTTGTCGATATCCTATTTAAAAACGCCATAAACTGAACAAATAGCATTATTTTTAATTTATATCTTTAGAGTAACAAATTAATATTATGATTCCGCCAGAGATCACAAACGAAGGAGGGATTTATACTTGGCGACGAATAAGGCGCTAGACACCACCATCAAGGTGCTCGATACCACTGCGAATCCGGCCCCACTCGGTCTCATGGGCTTCGGCATGACCACAGTGCTCCTGAACCTGCACAACGCGGGTTACTTCGAGCTCAGCGCTATGATACTGGCCATGGGTATCTTCTATGGAGGTATAGCACAGATAATAGCCGGGATCATGGAATGGAAGAAGGGGAACACCTTCGGAACCACAGCGTTCACCTCCTACGGCCTCTTCTGGCTTACGCTGGTCGGCCTGATACTCATGCCCGGCATGAATCTCGGAGAAAAGGCATCTCTTCCCGCAATGACTGCATACCTCTTCATGTGGGGGCTGTTCACGGCCGTGATGTTCTTCGGGACGCTGAGAGCGAACAGGGCCCTGCAGTTCGTCTTCCTATCGCTGGCTATCCTGTTCTTCCTGCTCGCGGCCAGAGATGCAACAGGCAGCGCTGCAATTGGTACGCTGGCCGGCTACGAGGGAATCATCTGCGGCCTCTCCGCGATATACACAGCCCTGGCTCAGGTTCTGAACGAGGCTCACGGAAGGGTCATACTCCCGCTCGGACAGGTGAAGTGATCACGCTGTCCTCTTTTTTGGCTGCGCTCCTATCCATATGACACTTGCATAGAGATATGTTGGTCCCACTATGCACTCATGGCGAATGAATGGGGGCTTTCTGTAGCCAGCATGCATGACATACAAGTTGCCAACCACATAAGAGCGTATCAGACGATGATGATCCAGTGCATATTCCGATAAGAGGGATCCACCAGGAAGAAACACATAACCGAGGTATGCGGTTTGTTGAAACGATCAGCGTGGAGATCGTCGGAATCAGCATGTACTGGCATAACAATGAACCCCACCATGTCGCATGATGCATGCACTGTGTGGGAATCTTGATATATCGATCTGCGGAATGAGCTTTTGGAGGGGTTCCGATCAAAGAGGAGATATGGATTGAGAAGTACAGGCCCACAAGCCTGGATGAGATCGTGGGTCAGCCGGAGATAGTCAGGCGCCTAAAGTCATACGTGGCCACGAGAAACCTGCCACATCTCCTCTTCTCAGGGCCACCGGGTGTCGGAAAGACAGCAGCCGCGATCAGCATAGTGCGCGAGATATTCGGCGAGAGCTGGAGGGATAACTTCATCGAGCTCAATGCATCTGACGAGCGCGGCATAGATGTCGTTCGCACAAAGGTCAAGGACTTCGCCCGGATGGCGCCGCTGGGAGGGGCTGAGTTCAAGGTGATATTTCTGGATGAGGCGGACGCGCTGACAAGCGATGCGCAGTCCGCTCTCAGAAGAACGATGGAGAGGTACAGCGCGACCTGCAGGTTCATACTCTCCTGCAACTACTCCTCGAAGATCATAGAGCCGATACAGTCGAGGTGTGCGGTCTACCGGTTCAGGGCTCTGACCCCGGAGGCCATCGAGAAGAGAATAAGGTACATCGCGGAGCAGGAGGGTGTTGAGGTGACGGAAGACGGCATCGCGGCCATAAACTATGTCGCAAGGGGAGACATGCGGAAGGCGATAAACGCGCTTCAGGCCGCGGCTCTGATAAGCGATAGGGTGGATATGAACACAATCTACCAGATAACATCAATGGCGAGGCCTGAGCAGATCAGGAATCTGATAAAAATGGCGATGTCCGGTGATTTTGCAGGCGCGAGAAACGAGCTTGACGATCTTCTCCTTGTCCAGGGGCTATCAGGTCAGGATGTGGTGGTACAGATCCATCGCGAGATGCTCGACCTGGATGTGCCTGATGCAGATAAGGCCAGGATGATCAACCGGATCGGAGAGATAGACTTCAGGATCACAGAGGGGGCGAACGAGAGGATTCAGCTCGAGGCTCTGATCGCCTACATGGCCCTCACCGGCCTGTCAAAATCGACAGCAGGTTGATCTCAAGAAATTCCACGCAGAAGTTCGCGCTCTGAACGTGAGTGTATGCGCCACACGTCTCCACAGCAGGATATCAAAAAAGCATGCAACCTGCGCAGATCAGTGTCTGCACAGGTCTCGCGCGCAACGGACCCTCTTGGATGTCATCCCGTTTTCAGGATGCTGCCCTCAGATCTTCTGTATCTCCTCGGGTGTCGCTATCTTGACTCCCCGCGCGCTCAGGGTTCTCCGTGCGGCCTCGATGTCATCGACGCGCATTATCAGCATCGCCTTCTCCGATTTCGCGGTGACGAATGCATATGCGTAATCGATATTGATGTTGTTATCCCCCAGCGCGCTGACTATCTCATAGAGGCCGCCGGGCGTATCACGCATCTCAACCGCCAGCACATCCGTCATAGAGACCGTGAACCCGGAGTTACGCAGAACGTCATAACCCTTCTGCGGGTCATCAACGACCATTCTTATAACACCAAAATCGCCAGCCTCTGCGATGGTCATCGCTCTTATGTTGACTCCAGCATCGGAGAGCGTCTTCGAGACCTTGGCCATCCTGCCAGGCCTGTTCTCCACAAAAAGTGATATCTGCTTTATCTCGCTCATCAAAACCACTCCCTTACACCTTACGGGTATCTATGACCCTCTTTGCCTTTCCCTCCGAGCGCGGTATGACGCCCGGCTCCACGAGCTCCACCTCTGCAGATATGTTGAGCACATTCTTCAGCTCCTTGGAGATCCTCCTGTTCAATGCCATGAGATCTCCTATTCTGTCGCTGAAGCCTCTGTCGGTGAGCTCCACCCTGACCTTCATAACGTCAAGCGCACCCTCTCTGCTGACAATAATCTGGTAGTGCGGCCCTACCTCTGGTATGTTCATGAGCACGGATTCGATCTGGCTCGGGAAGACATTTATGCCACGGATGACCAGCATGTCATCTGTTCTGCCGAGAATTCTCATTATCCTCGGGTGCGTGCGTCCGCATTCGCACGGCTCAGATTCCTTGATCGTGAGATCGCCGATCCTGTATCTTATGAGGGGCATCGCCCACTTGTTCAGCGTGGTCACAACCAGCTCTCCACGCTCTCCATCCTCGACCTGCTCCCCTGTCTTCGGGTCGATGATCTCTATGAGGAACATATCAGCCCACACATGGATCCCGTTCTGGTGCTGGCACTCTGTGAAGAGCGGCCCGCTTATTTCGCTCGTCCCATATATGTCGTAGGCCTTGATGCCTGTTGTATCCTCTATCCTCTTCCTCGTCTCGAGAGACCATGGCTCTGCACCGAAGATCCCAGCTCTGAGCTTTGTGTCCTCTTTGATGGAAATGCCCATCCTCTCGGCTACCTCTGCTATGTGCAGGAAGTAGGATGGTGTGCATGCTATCGCTGTGCTCTCCAGGTCCTGCATAAGCTCGATCTGGCGCTCGGTGTTGCCGGTGCTTGTGGGAAGCACTGCGGCACCGATCCTCTCTGCCCCGTAATGAAGACCGAGACCGCCTGTGAAGAGCCCGTAGCCATAGCCGACCTGAATGACATCGTTTCTGCCCAGCCCTATGGACGTCAGGGCTCTTGCGAGCGACTCTGTCCAGGTCTCGATATCGCCTTTAGTGTATCCGACAACCGTTGGCTTGCCGGTCGTGCCGCTGGAGACATGGTATCTCACTACCCAGTTCTTCGGAAGGCAGAACATTCCTGTCGGATATGTGTTTCTCAGATCGACCTTTCTTGTGAACGGAAGCTTCGTTATATCATCAAGCTCCTTCACATCATCAGGCGTGACCCCTGCCTCAGCAAAGCGCTGCCTGTAAAAGGACGAGTGATCATAGACGTATCTCGTTATGGCCTTCAGACGGTCAAGCTGGAGCGCTTTAAGATCCTCAGCTGGCATGCGCTCCATATGCGGATCCCAGTATCCAGACATCAGTATCTACCCGCGTGCTATGATGTGCATCTATGATAAAAAAGAATCGATGAGCCGGAAAAGCTCGCGCTCTCATGTTTTTATCAGCATGTGACGCTGCAGGAGTTTTAATGCGTTCGCTCTTATCCGTTTGATGGCTTGCTTGGAGAGGCACTGTTCCCGCTATGTGCTCCTGGCGAATGAATGAGTGCATCCAGCAACCAGTATGCTTGACATCTAAGTTGCTGAACACACAAGAGCGAATGTGTTATGCCGATGAAGCTGGTTTCTTGCAGGCTAATTCTGATCTGATCCCATGACCATAGACAGATCTGGAAGCAACGAAAATACGTCAGAGCGGTATACAAATGTTTTTATTATCGGGGGCGCTTCCCCCTCAACCGGAGGCTCAGCTACCCCTCACAGAATGATCTCTATATTCAGCTCCTCCGCGAGCTCCTTGTACCTGTTCCTTATGGTGACCTCTGTCACGCCAGCGACGTCAGCCACCTCCCGCTGAGTTCGTCTGTCATTGCACAGTATCGAGGCTATGTAGATGGCTGCAGCTGCGACACCGGTCGGGCCGCGTCCTGATGTGAGTTCCTTCTCCGCTGCCTGCCGCAGGATCTCTATGCCCTTCGCCTGGACATCGCCCTTGAGGTTGAGACCGGAGCAGAATCTGGGTATGTAGTCGATCGGGCTCGTTGGCATGAGCTTGAGCGAGAGCTCGCGTGATACGAACCTGTACGTCCTACCAATCTCCTTCCTGCTCACCCTGGAGACCTCGGCGATCTCATCGAGCGTTCTCGGCACATTGCACTGCCTGCACGCAGCATAGAGCGCAGCAGCCGCAACACCCTCTATGCTCCTGCCGCGGATCAGGTTCTTCTCGACCGCTCTCCTGTAGATCACAGCAGCGGTCTCCCTCACGTTTCTGGAGAGGCCAAGGGCCGATGCCATCCTGTCGAGCTCTGAAAGGGCGAATGCGAGGTTGCGCTCTGTTGCGTTGCTGACCCTTATGCGCCTCTGCCATTTCCTAAGGCGGTAGAGCTGCGCACGGTTCTTCGAGGATATGGTCTTACCGTAGGAGTCCCTGTTCCTCCAGTCGATCATCGTGGAGAGACCCTTGTCATGGATCGTATAGGTCATCGGGGCGCCGACCCTCGATCTCTTCATCCTCTGATCGTGATCGAAGGCCCTCCACTCGGGACCCTGATCGATGAAATTCTCGTCTATGACCAAGCCGCAATCAGAGCATACAAGCTCCGCTCTCTCATAGTCCCTGACCAGAGCACGACTTCCACACTCGGGACACTCTACAGTATACTTATCAAGCTCCTCCTCCTTCTCCTTCTCGCGCTGGAGCTTGATGCGCTCTTTTATCTTCTCCTGCTCTGTGCGCTCTATCTCTCTAATTCTCTCTATCTCTTCCACTTACCATCTCTCCTGGGAGATTCGTCCACATAGAGCATGTTTCCGACGTGAAGCGTCGCGTTGACTCCTCTGGCGGGTCTGACGATAACATACGGCCTCTCCAGAGGACCGAAGATATCAGAGACCTTACCGATCTTTGTGCTCTTTCGATCAACAACCACAGATCCGATCTTTGGAGGATCGGCTCCATCCCTGCGAACAATAAGTTTATTCTGAACCACATGGAGTGCTGTTCCCAGCCTCTTCAATAGTTCACCTCAGCAAGAATAGAGCACCACTGGTATATAAAGCTTTCGAAAACCATTTATCTCATTAGGTGAACCTCCTGGCACCAGGAATGTTCGAAAGATTGTCTACGGTTCCGGATGCACAGGAGCTCATCGATAGGGCCTTCAGGCGCGGCTCAAAGGCCGTCAAGGCTGCAGGGAACGATGCGGCCTTTGTCGGCACAGCTGGCGGCGTTCTGGCCACCTCTCTATCATCGATCGTCAGGAGGTTTCCAACATTCGAGAAGCTGCCAGAGTTCTACTACGATCTCGTGGATGCTGTGGTTGGTGTGGATCGGCTTCGCATATCACTCTCCAGGGTGGGATGGGCCTCAAAGCAGATACGAAGGATATCTAGGGAGTACATGAGGAGCCCGAGGGGCGGTGAGGAGATCAGATCCGCTCTGGGGCGAATGGCATCTGTTCTCAAATCAATCGATGGAGATCTTGTCTTTCTGAACGAAGCCTCAGCGCGTCTGAGGGAGATTCCAGGCATAGATCCCTCCCTTCCCACGATCATAATCTCCGGTTATCCGAATGTCGGAAAGTCCAGCTTTCTCGCCATGGTCACCAGGGCCAAACCTGAGATCGCAAGCTACCCCTTCACAACACAGGGCCTGATAGTCGGTCACATCACCAGGAAGGGTCAGAGGTATCAGATTGTGGATACGCCAGGGCTTCTCGACAGGCCGCTTTCGGAGAGAAACGAGATCGAGAGACAGGCGATCGCTGCAATGCGGCATCTTAAAGGCATCGTACTTTTCCTCATAGATCCAACAGGCCACTGCGGCTATCCGCTCGATGAGCAGCTCAGGCTTCTTGAGGAGATACGGAGCTGGCTGGAGCTGCCCGTCGTCGTGGCATACAACAAGTCAGACATACCATCTGAGCATCCCCCGAAAGGCATCAGGTTATCAACGCTCACCGGGGAGGGCGTGCAGGAGACGCTTGATATCTGTCTGTCTATGATGAGCGGTGAGTCTCGCGAGGATTCCTATTAACCTCCTGTTTAATGACCTACTAATGTCGATGCACGCTTTTATCAAAGTAGTTTTATATCAAA
>NZ_JAOAKP010000006.1 GCF_026419855.1 Methanothrix sp. | reverse complement strand
GTATGCTGCGGATCCATATGCCTAAATTACGGAGAGCTTAGGTAGGATAGGAGGCGCACATCTATGCGCCCCCTAGCACGATATCGTCTGTGAAATCCATCCTGCAAGTCAGACCCGCGCGGAGCGCCTCGAGCAGGCACTCGACTGTTTTTATTGCAGACATATCAGAGAGGTTCGCTCTCTCTCTGAGTATCTCCTGCAGACTGCTGACTATGTTCCTGGTCAGCTCTGACAGCAATCTCCTCGAGACCCCATCGGACTGTGCCAGGTTCAGCGCCTCCAGATATGTGCTCACAGCTGCGTCTGTTCTCGAGGTCGCCAGCTCACAGCCAGCCATGATCTCCAGGGCCTTTATCTGGAGATCCCTGTAGCCGAGCCTCCTCGCCTGCCTTTCCAGGAGCAGGGCTGTCTCCTCCGCCCTGGCGTGATCCTTTCTGTTGAAGTACAGCGTCGCCATGAGCGCATATGTCGAGAGGAGATCGTACATTGAGTTGATGGATTTGAAGAGCTCCAGTGCTTTCTGGAGGTGCGCCTCTGCATCATCATAATCGCCGGAGTTCAGAGCCGCTGCGCCAAGGCTGCGAAGCGCCACGCCCTCATCCCTGGTGAGCCCCATCTTTCTCGCAAGCGCAAGGGCCTTGCTGTAGCAGCTCCTGGCCTCGGCAGGCGCCTGTGACAGGTAAAAATCGCCCCACTCGATATGAAGCCTGATCCTCATGGAATCGTAACCTGTCTTCAGTATGAGCGTCTCCGCCTCGGAGAGGTAGAAGCGCGCCTCGTTCATCTCTCCTCTGTTGAGCTTCACCCTGGCCATCGCGAGGTATGCCTCACAGAGATCCGGGATCGCGCCGATGCTCTCAAAAGTGGTGATCGCAGAGAGTATATCCTCCTCAGGATTTCCTCCCCTGAGCTCCTTCAAAAGCCCGAGGTTCAAACACGACATGCTGTAGCATGGAGATGCCTTCAGCGCTCTGAACTCGCTCATGCTTCTTGAGAGAAGATCCTCAGCGATCGACCACTCACCGCGGTCTCTGTACACGAGCGCCATGTTGAACATCGTCTCAGCAGCGCTGTACCTGTCGCCGAAGCGCTCGAATAGCTCCAGGCTCTTCTGGTAATGATCCAGCGCCTCCTCCCAGCGGAAGGTATCGGCATATGCATTTGCCAGTATCCCATGCATCTCTGCAGCCGCCTCGAGATCCTCTGATTTCTCGATCTCCTCCAGCCTTTTGAGATACCCCTCGATATCGACAGGTGACTCTCCGCGGCATGATCTCACCATGTCTATGTTCGCCTGGAACTCCGCGGCAGCCTCACGATCCCCTGCACGCATCGCGTACTCCACTGCAAGCCTGAAGTGATCGACTGCCAGCGACCACTCCCCCCTCCTGTGGTAGAGCAGTCCAAGATTGTTCAGCACCATCGATGAAGCCCTGAAATCGTCGAGCCCCTCGAAGATCTCGAGGCTCTTGTGGTAGAGCTCTATCGCCCTTTCCCACTCGCCCCTCCTGTAGTGGATGCTCGCGATGTTGCTAAGCGTGGCTCCATGGCTCTGCATGTCCCCGACACGCTGGAAGTGCTCCATCGACTTTGTGTACAGCATCAGAGCCCTGTCCCAGTCTCCTCTCCTGTAAAAGACATTTGCCATGTTGTTTGTGGTGACAGCCGTGCTGTATCCGTCGCCGAGCCTCTCGAAGATATCAAGGCTCTCTTTGTATTTCTCCAGGGCATCATCCCAGAGCCCCTGCTCCGCCAGGAGGTTGCCCATCGTGCTCAGAACCGCTGCAGCTCCAAGGGAATCCCCCATCCCCCTGAACCTCTCGAGCAGCTTTTTGTACTCTGCAAGTGCCTCCTGCCACATCCCCTTTCTTTCATACACAGATGCAATGCTGCCGAGCACCCTCAGGGCCTCTGACGCATCAAGCCTGAGGTCAGCACATCTCTTAAAACAGTCCAACGCATCATCCCAGAGGCCGCGCTCCAGCGCGATGCTGCCGAGACCCATGAGAGCATATGCTGCACCCCTTTCATCCCCTATCTTCTGAAATGCCTCCAGGCTGGCCCTGTAGCACTTCTCTGCGCTCTCCGTATCTCCAATCCTCTGGTACAGCCCCCCAAGGTTCCAGGATATCTTTGCGATGCTGGCATCCCCACCATCGAGCTCCATGCTCATCCTGTAGCTCTTTATCGCCTGCAGGATGTCCCCCCTCTCCTCATACACGTTTCCAAGGTTGTTCATCACCGCGGCCATGCCTCTGCGATCGCCGATCGCCTCGAATGTCTCCAGGGCATCCTGATAATGAGCTGCAGCATCATCCCAGCGCCTCTGGATCTCGTAAAGGGTTGCGAGGTTGATGTGGGTATTCGCGGCGCCGTAGACATCCCCCAGTCGGTTCTTCATATCCAGGCAGCGCATGTAGTGCCTCTCAGCTGCCTCGATCTCGCCCATGTGCTGATAGACGAGCCCCATGTTGTTCAGGGTCTTCGAAGCACCCTGGATGTCGCCAAGCCGCTCCTGGAGCTGAAGCGCATCTTGGTAGACCTCCAGCGCCTTCTCCAGATCGCCCATCATCTGGTACACGCTCGCTATGTTCGATGTGCATGCTGCAGCGCCTCTCAGATCTCCCATCTCGCGCAGGAGCTCGGCGCCCCTCTCATAGTGCTCCACAGCGCCCTCCCACTCGCCGAGGTCTGAGAGCATGTGGCCTATGCCTGTGTGTGAAGCAGCCATACCGTCTCTGTCCCCAAGGGCCTCGCTGAGCTCGAGAGATCTCATGAAACACTCATGCGCCATCTCACAGTCTCTCAACCTGTAGCACGCGTTCCCCATCTCCCTGAGAGCCCTTGCGAGATCCTGTGATTTTTCGGATTGCAGGATATCGAGAGCCTCGCGATAACACTCAACCGCTCCTTTCCACTCGCCCATCGAGCCATAGAGCCTTGCCAGACTCAGAAGCGTGCTCGCCACGCTCTCTCGATCTGATAACTCTCGATAGCCCTTCAGAGCCTTCAGGTAGCATTCCTCAGCGCTGGAGAACCTGCCCTCGATCGCATGAAGGTCTCCAAGAAGCAGCGCTGTTCTCGATGCTCCTGATCTGTCATGGCAGTGCTCGTACCTGTGCATGGCCATATCGAAAAGGTCCTCTGCTCTCCTGGAATCACCTCTGAGCTGGGATATCCGACCCAGCATCTCCAGAGACCTGCACACGAGCTGTATCTCCCCCAGTCGCTCGAACTCCTCAAGGCACGTCCTGTATAGCTCCTCAGCAGATGAAAGATCTCCCATCTCCCTGCGGATCTCAGCCTCCTCCATGAGCGCCTTCGCGACGGATCTTCTGTCTCCTGAGGACCTGAAGGTATTTATCGCATCCGAGCTGCACTGCAGCGCCTCATCCCATCTTCTGGCCTCTCTGTAGACGCTGGAGAGTTTTTTGAGAATAACAGCTCGCTCCGGATCTCCGCTTTCCAGGTGCGAGAGGGCATCGCTGTAAAGAGAGATCGCGCGATCCCAGTCCTCCACATCCGCATAGATAGATCCAAGTCTTGAGAGAACCCTAACCGTATCTGCTCCCGATGCGAGATCCAGAGCTCTTGAGAGATGGCTTACCGCCCGTTCGAGCGAACCGAGATGGTGTGATATTATGCCCAGCGAAAACCATAGGCTGTGATCTGCTGACGAGCTCTGCTCTGCGATCTCATCCAGATGTGATAATGCCCCGGTTATATCTGAGGACAGCACCGCCTTTGCCAGCGATGATACAGGCCCATGTGCCTCCCGCGCGATCCTCTCGATCACACCTTGATCCCTAATATCACCATCCAGAAAGCCTGCGATGGCACACAAGGCTCCGGCCTCATCTACCACGTAATACCTCCTTTACACTGAGAAGCATGATCATGGACAAGATGAATCCCCACCTTGCGGATATCCCCACAATATCCGCCCAGATATTTTCACTGTAGTAAATCTTCTCCTTTATAAAATCTACGTTTTTCGATGTGCACCCTATTTCATGGGCACTTAGTCTATCTAAAAGATTCAAAAATCTAAAAAAGATCTATGAACAACATGTGCTGCGTTCATCGATCACCTGGTCCGGGGTCCACCGGGCATTGTTCTGTACACCACGGCACCGGGCTTGATGGATCCCGATGCAATGAGCTCCTTTGTCTCTCGAACAAGAGCGTTCATGCGTCTGGAAAAGATATCCACTGCAAGCTGCCCGATTTTTCTAGTGTCAGCATAATCCCCCTTTCCGATACCTGGGCATCCTGGATTGTAATCTATGCTCAGGATCACATCTCCCGCGATATCCCGCTCAGATATGCGAAAGGGAAATAGCCTGCACGCCCTGGGCCTGTGAGGGTATATCCTGCAGCCATTCTCGTAAAAGATGCAGGTCGTATCCGCCTTCGATTTCAGCACCGGTATATCCAGCACCACCTTCAAGCCATCATCTGAGACCCTGACAGTTCTTCCATTGTAGGGATGCAGGGTATCCACGAACTCCTCCGGCCTGAGATCGTAGCTTCTTGATATTCTTGATATCTCATCCTCATTCAGATGTATGAGGTTCGAGCTCTCGACAAATCTCTGCACCTGCTCTGGTGGAATCAGATCTGAAAACTCAGATGGCCTGCGGTGGTGGCAGCACGCGCCGCAGCGCTGGCATTTGAAGCGAACTCTGTCAAATGATACAGAGACGTAAACTCTGGGCAAAACAGAACTCCTGAAATGAAAATAAGAGCAGGGCGGAAAAACGCCCTACAGGGTCTTCTTTATCGGGTGGTTCGGATCCAGCACCTCGAGGCCGAGCTCCTGTATCGACTCAGCCTTCATGATGTCGACCATCGCCGCAGCCGGGAACACCATGGGTGCGTTCTCGATCGGGCCGTAGAGGTAGAAGTCAGCACCCACGATTCCCGCGACGAGGTTAGAGCCGATATCCACAGGGGCGAACGCCTCCTTGTGCGTCTTCTTCCACTTCTTCATCCAATCCCATGCGGATGCAGCGTTGTGGAAGCCGCCTCCGACCGGCAGGCCAAGCATCGCCTTGACAGCGATGCACGCCCTGTATGTGGCTCCGGAGCCAGCGCCCAGCGGCATAGCCGCTGTGTCTATTAGAATCCTCGTTATGCCGCAGTCCTTCGCATACTCGAGCATCCCCTTCTTTGCGCCGCCTGCAGCCTTAGTGAGTATGTCCATCTTGCCCTTCGTGCCCTTCTCCATCGCGTTGAACGCCAGAACTATTGCGGCATCCAGATCGCTCTCCTTCAGCGCCTGCAGCTCCTCATCTGTTATCGAGGCGTTGATGGAGTTGTGCACTGCCCTGTCCGCGACCCCGATCTCGGTTGCGTACTTCACACCGAAGGCGCGCACCTCTGGAGCAGAGGAATCGATGAGGAATGGGTAGTCTGAGATCTCCACAAACCAGTCGATCTCCTTCTGCATCGCCTCGTTCGTCTCTGCCACAATCTGGTTCATGCAGGTGTTCCCTGTGATCTCGCTCATCTCAACCTGCTGGTTCCAGAGCTTCTCAGCTGCGTTCTTATCGAACACCCCGTGCTCCGGATCGGATACTATCTTGTGCCTGGCATAGAACATAGTGCCGATGCAGCAAGTCGGGTACTCGCCAGGCTGACCCCCGATCTTGAACTTGCCGAAGTCGAAGACCTCCTGCTTTCTATCGAACCTGAACATTCAAATCACCTTCACCCAGTTGCCGGCATACATGAACAGTATGTACGCCAATATTATTATCAGTCCAGCACAGACACCGTAGGCGACACCCAGATCTCTGCCCACGGACTTTCCGGCTCTCAGGAACTTCTCAGCCGAGTAGAACTCGATCTTCTCCTCGATCTTATCGAGACGCGCCATTATCTCCCTGTACTGGTCGTGATCGACCACCGCAACAGGGACGACCGGCTTTGTATCCTTCGCCTCATCTGCCAATGCTCACACCCCCATCAGCAGAAAAGGTCCCAGCATCATGGCCACGGCGAGGAAGAAGCCGATCGCGAACCCCTGCGGGGTTGCCGCAATGACGCCAGAGCTCAGCTTCGTCTCCCTTGCCAGGAGCTGCGCCTTGTACTTGATGTCGTCCACGATCTGATCGAAGAGGGGCATTGGGGGCTCTATAACAGCCGGAGTTCCCTGCCCGTAAACTATCTCATCACCTGCCATCTCAGCTCCCCCCTACCATCTTGAGTATAAGCCCGAATATGGCCAGGGTCAGGGTCATTCCAAGCGCGATTCCCTCAATCTTGCCCGCGTAAACTCCAGCCTGGAATTTGTTGAGCAGGCCGTTGTTCGTCACGGCCATATCCATGGCCCGTATCCTGGAACGAACCTCCACTATCTCCGCGGCCATCGGCCTGAGACCGCCCTCGCCCTCCTCGGCGCCAGCCTCCTTGATCTCGACGATCATCGGCTCGACATCTAGCGCACCTGGATCCTTGGCGACGAGCTCCTTTATCTTCGCGGTGATGGCACCCATATCCTCTGTGTCGATCATGTTGATCGTGGTGATCTGCTGCCTCCACCGCTCTATCGCCTCAGGCGTCAGGTTCTGGATGAACGGGATCGCACCCTTCGCCCCGATGATCCTGCCCTCCTTGTCTATTCCATTGGCAGTGAATGCCTCTATCGCCTGCCCTGTGATGTGCCCCTTGACCTCCATACCTGTGATCAGCAGATACCTGATGTTCGGGTTGGAGATCACATTGGCGACCATCTTCTCTATGCCTATATTCTCGGTCTTGCACGGCCCGGCCAGAGCAGCACCAGCGGCTATCAGCTCCGAGTTCTTGAGGTGAGAACCGCAGGTCACAACCGCCACAGGGCTCTCCGGGTTGCCGACCTCATACTCGCCGGTGATCACAGGCCAGGGCTCAGCGGGTTTCTTCTTGAGCACCATAATCACGCACCTCCCATAGCCTTTCTGAGCATCTCAAGCTTCGCCGGATCGCTGAAGACCATGCCGATCAGCACGACGAATGAGATCACAAGACCTATGATGAAGCCGACCCAGATGTTGGTGTAAAGGCCGCCTATGATGGAGGTCTTTCCTCTGTTCTTGTAAGACTCAAGCAGCTCGTTATCCGGAACCAGTTGGTTCATCAGGTCATCTGCGATTGCATCAAGCCTCTCAATCCTGTCCATCACCGGATCGAATGTGTAGAGAACCACATCCTCCCTCTGCTCCGCGACCACTCCCTTAAGTGGATCGAAGAGCAGCCCCAGTTCTGGAGATATTCTGACGAATCCCATCTTTGTGCCTCCTCATAGCGCGCTTGGCGGCAGCAGACCTGTTCCAACAACAGCCGCAGCATCCCTCTTGACCAGCCTGTAGTACCAGACGTAGAAGTAGTACCACGCGGCAGCGCCAATCACAATGGTTATGAGAGCTGCAGTGGTGCTGAGCGTTGCCAGGGAACACAGTCCGACAGCAACTGTTGCCAGAGAGCCGACCATCAACCCATTCACCAGTGTTCTGTCCTGCTTCTCATCCGGCCCCAGGTTCGCATTGAACGGATGGAGAATCGCAAGGCCGCCGCAGATGAATATTATAGCCAGGTAGCCGGTGTTGAAGACCTTAGTTACCATATCTGCATACGCCAGCGATCCGGAGACCGCATAGGACCATCCGATTATTGCCATCGCGCCTGCGCCTGACAGATCGGTGAGCCCCTCCTCCATGATCGGTATGTTGAAGCCCATGACCTTGTTTGCGATCGCGCCCACGATGTAGCCGAAGACCATCGCATAGACCAGCGCTATGATGACACCGGCCATCGATATGCCCAGCTGCTCTGCAGTCGAGAGACCAAACGACGCACCGACTATGCCCATTCCCAGCGCAAGCATTCCTATCGAAGGGACACCGGTACCGATACCATAGCCGCAGACCCTTCTTACGGCATTCGCCCCCATGACAGCAGCCGCGACTGCACCTGCTGCAGCCAGGATCGAGAATATGTCCGTTCCGAGAACGCTGTTGAGAATGGCTGCGAGGTATATGCCCACAAGAGCTCCTGCAAGCCCGTACACCCTGAGCTTCTTGGGATCTATTGCAGAGGGTGCTCCTCCTGCCCCCCCTCCTACTGTCATCTCATGCACCTCCTGTTATTGTAACGGCCACAAGCGCCAGGATCAGGGTGGCCACCAGGCATGACCTGAACGCCTTCGGCCATCTCTTGAACTTCGGATCGTGGAACCCCTCGATCGTCCCCTGGATGTTCCAGGAAGCAAGAACAGCGTTCACCAGGAATATGCCGATCGCGAAGAGCGCGCTCAGGGAGGGGTTATGGTTTGTCATCATCAGCGGGTAGTAGATCATTGCGCCGCCGATACCGCCCATCAGAGCACCGATCGTCCCGCTTACGTAACAGACTGTGGGTATACCCTGCCCGACTGTGCCCGGGGCGACATACGGGGGCTGTGAGTATCCAGTGATCGGATCATAGTTGACCTTGGCTGATGCGAACGGGGCGCCCACAGCGTATGCATATATCCAGCCGCCGGTCAGCATCGTGGCATCCATCATTATCATTGCTCCGACGGCTCCTGATGCCAGAATTGGCCAGATGTTATCCGTGACCGACATCATGAGACCTGCTGCCAGCAGTCCGGTGAGTCCGGATCCAGCGGCCAGCTGAACTGTGCCGGTACCGATTCCTGTGGCCTGTGCCATGGCAGCAGGCGCGCCGCCGACCGGCACGAAGTGGACGCCTATACCTACCATCAGTCCACCCACTACGATCTCCAGAATGTAAACAATGGTTAAAGCATCAAAGTTCATGCTGCGATATCCCCCTTGTACCCTGGATACGGGCCGTACTTCTTTCTTATCGAGGTCTCAACGTAGAAGTTATACAGGTTCATAATTATCACGAAGAAGAGACCCATACCAATGGCCAGACCGGCCTGCGTCACCGGGTCAAAGACCGTTGTGCGCCAGTTGTCCAGGAAGACCGTTAAGCCAAACCCAAGACCCGTGAGCGGCCCTCCAAGCTTCGTGCAGAACCATGCGTTGTCTATGGAGTTCCTCAATCCAGCCTCGGCCTTCCTCACAATCTGGCCTGATAGCATCGTGTTGAGACCCTGACCGAAGAGCCTCCACTGGAACTCGCGCTCGCCTCCATAATGAATATCACCAACAGAAGAGCCGATTGCACCAACGGTCAATCCCCAGATCAGAGCGATAACAGGCATCGGGAACGGGTGGTGTGGTGTCAAAATCGCAGTCTGTATGTATGCTATGCATGTTATGCAGAACGCTGTTATCCATGCATGTGCCATTATGGATGTCGTTGTGTAGCGCACTATATCCAGATATATCCACTGGTTGAACCTGCGCTGGCTTGCGCTCCTGCCAAAGTAAGCGCTGGTTGAGAAGACTCCGTTGAAGAGCGCAGCAACCGACGCGCCGATGGCTATTGCGAAGAGCGCAGGCATTGCGAACTTTGTTATCAGCGTGTAAGCCACAACAGCAGCGGTTGTAGCCCAGAGAGCGTTCGCTGGTGGCTCGCCTGAGATCGCCTTATTGTATATCCTGTGGGGGTTTCCGACCTGAGCAGCAAGCTGGACCTGCGAGTTTGGATTGCTCTGAGAGCCTATATCCGACTCGATATCCTCGCTGGCTCCAGCAACGGTCGCAAGGGCCCCCATAGCAGCGACGAGCCCCATGCTCAATGCGTCCATTTTTCCTCCTCCTATTCATTTTCGCCAAATCATTATGAACAAATTTGGCTAATAACGCTGTCTTATCCTTTAGCCAGGCTTATAAAGGTTTCGCGAACAAAAACCATTGCTGCATATCAGAATTAAGATTTATATTGTCATAAATTTTGTCTTGTGCACCGGATTCGCTTTTATCGAAATGGCAAGAGGAACAACAGCGATATCATGCAGCCATCTCATACAAAAACAGCATATGACAGAATTCCGCTCCGTCAGCAGGCGTGCCTTCTTATCAGGCGTGTCTGATAAGGGTAGAGGGGCGCAAACTCCTGGATGGGAGAGAAAAGTCGCACATACTGGCCAGGATCGTGTACCCATATCGATAAAACAGTTCGCCATGAAATCGCTATCTATAGGCACATTACCTCACATGGACTGCGGGGTCACCCGCTGTTGATCTCAATGAATCGGGTAAACGACCCTGGCCTGCAGTTCCTGCAAAACATGAAAGATGCCGGTCTCAGGAGGCCAGCATCTTTACCATATATGCGACTATAAGGGCGAAAACGCCAAACCCCAGGATGGCTATCAGCGGAAGATACGCCATCTTTCCGGAATCCTCGCCCACGGGCGGGATGGTCTTCTGCTCAAAACCACGCATGTACTCAGCCACAATCTCACCTCCTGATGATCAGAAAAACATGATGTGTATTCAATCTTTTGATCTCACCACGGCTCCTTCTTCGTCCCGATCCTATAGCCGATCACATTTGCGAAGCGATGGAGAACAGGCGTGATCAGAAGAACAAGGATTATGACCGGAGATGTGAACTGCGTGTTGAACCACTCTGGAGCAAGAAGGAATGTCAGAGCCCATGCGCCCATGACAAAGTCGAGCTGGTCAACTAGGAAGAAGGATGCGCCACGCTCCATTCCCAGGCGTCGCTTGACGAAGCTGGCTGCAAGATCGCCGAGCATCGATCCTGCTGAAAGCCCGAAGAGCACGAGAAACAGCTCCATCCCATCGCCGAAGCTTGGAAGCCCGAAGGCTCCGGCGATGCTGTTCTGAAGCACTCCTACGCTGATCCCCCCGATGATTCCGGCGATCGTGCCACGAATCGTCTTTCCATTTCCAAACACACGGTGCCCATCAGGAAGGCTCATCCCCAGATCGAGAGGCGTGCCACCACCGAAAAGCGCTGCGAAGTTGTTTGGTACATACGCAGGCAGCATCAGCCAGATGGAGTGTACGATTATATTCATTGGCTTAATCAACCAGCAGCAACCGCTATATCAAGGTATCTGAGGTGACTTGCAAGGGGGCTTTCTGCCTGCTTTCCTATAAAGTGTGGCTGCTAGATGGGCGTGCACCTGCCGAAATGTTACAAGAATACCACACGGTCGCATACCCTGGACTCAGCGATACGATTACAGTGACCGCTCTTATCCATTTGATGACTTGCTTTGAGAGGCACTGTTCCCGCTATGTGCTCCTGGCGAATGAGTGAGTGCATCCAGCAAACAGTATGCTTGCCCTCTAAGTTGCTGAACACACAAGAGCGACAGTGACTACATTTCGCCTGCCACATTCATTTTTCAGTCGGCTGATATCTTTCCGTACTCCAGCTCCTCCGCTGGCACAGGCGGTTTGATCTCGTCAGGATAGCCGATGGCGATGATCGACTCCACACGTAGATCCCCCGGAAGACCGAGAACCTCCCTGACGTACTCCTCAGAGGTCTTGTGCGCGTCATGCATCCTGTTTCTTATCTGGATCCAGCAGGATCCTAGGCCAAGGCTGTGAGCTGTGAGATGCAAGATTATGGACGCAATCGAGCAGTCCTCTATCCAAACATCAGACTCGCTTTCTTTAGCGCAGACGACAACTCCCAGGGGGGCGTTCCGGAGAAACGATGACCCGCTCTCCTTCGCCCGCGACAGCTCATCAAGCTTCTTCCTGTCTCTTATGAAGAAGAACCTCCATGGGTTTATTCCCCGAGATGTGGGCGATCTGAGAGCAGCTTCCTTTAAGATCTCGATCATCTCAGGCTCGATGTCCTTTGCCTTGTACCTCCTTATGCTTCTCCTGCTCCTGAGCAGTTCTATCATGCCCGATCACCACTGAAATCAGGATGATTCTCCTGGAAAAAGTTATTGTCGTAGAGATCGTCCACAAATGACCATGTCCAGAGAGAGTGTTCTGATCCTGGGGGCAGCAGGGCGGGACTTCCATAACTTCAACGTGCTCTATCGCTCCGATGCCGAACATCATGTCGTGGGGTTCACAGCCTCGCAGATACCAAAGATCGCATATCGAGTGTATCCATCAGAACTCACGGGCCCTCTGTATCCCGAGGGCATACCCATCTTCCCTGAGAGCGACCTCGAAAGACTGATCGAAGAGCTGGATGTAGACAGATGCGTTCTCTCATACAGCGACCTCAGCAACCAGGAGGTCATGGAGATGGCATCAAGGGTGCTCTCCTGCGGTGCGGATTTCGAGCTTGTGGGCAAAAAAACTATGCTCCGCTCATCAAAACCGGTTGTTGCAGTGTGCGCGGTGAGGACCGGCGCGGGAAAAAGCCAGACCACACGGTATGTGGTGAACGTGTTGAAATCCACAGGTCTGAAACATGTGGTGATCCGGCACCCTATGCCGTACAGGGATTTCCACGCGGTCCAGAGGTTCTCAGCTCCCGGCGATCTTGAATCCCTCAGCATCGAGGAGCGCGAGGAGTACGAACCTCACGTCATGAGGGGCACAGCTGTATATTCTGGAGTGGATTGCGAGAGGGTGCTCGGAGAGGCGGAGAAGGAGGCGGACATCATAGTCTGGGATGGAGGGAACAACGATCTTCCTTTTGTCAGACCCGATCTCTGGATCACTGTGGCGGACGCGATGCGCCCCGGGCATGAGCTCACATACTACCCTGGAAGCATCAACTTCAGATGCGCTGACATAATAGTGATAAACAAAGTGAACACCGCCTCTGAAGATGCTGTTGTGTTCATAGAGGGAAACGCTGCGCAGCTCAATCCCAGGGCAGTGGTGTTCAGAGCCGCCTCCGCCATAAGCGTGGAGGATCCGGATCTCATAAAGGGCAGGAGGGTTCTGGTGATCGAGGACGGCCCAACCCTGACGCACGGAGGCATGCATTCAGGAGCTGGCAGGATCGCAGCGGAGATCTGCGGCGCCTCGGAGATCGTGGATCCGAGGCCCTACGCTGTCGGCAGCATACGCGATGCGCTCGAAAGGTACGGTCACATCAAAGATGCCCTACCAGCGCTGGGCTATTATCCGGAGCAGATAAAAGAGCTTGAAGAGAGCATCAACAGATGTGACTGCGACACGGTGGTCATAGCCACGCCGGTTGACCTGCGCCGCGTGATCAGCATAAACAAGCCATCGACTTCTGTGAGATACGAGCTCGTCGACTCTGAGAACAGACTCGCTGACGCGATACGCAAGCACCTGGACCGGATGGGAGCATCTGCGTAACGCTCTTGTGTGTTCAGCAACTTAGAGGGCACGCATACTGGTTGCTGGATGCACTAATTCAATCGCCAGGAGCACATAGCGGGAACAGTGCCTCTCAAAGCAAGTCATCAAATGGATAAGAGCGCTGCGTAAATCGCACTCAGAATGTGCGCAAGTGAACTGCAGCTGTAATAACATGGCCTCCTGCAATTGTATTTAGCGCAGGGATCAACATATTAAGCGACCCGATGTGCTCAATCGAAAGCATTAAAAGTCTGGCATGTGATAGAGTGGCGGGCGCGCCGATGGTCTAGCGGTTATGACTTGGGCCTTCCAAGCATCCCGAAGAAAGCCTACAACCCGGGTTCGAATCCCGGTCGGCGCATCTCTCTTTTTTGGGTCCCTCTTCACTTTCGTTAAATGACGAACGACATTTCGCCATCTTTATATTCTAGTTGATCGAGTTAACTGGCATGAATTCTGAGGGTGAGTTCTCAAACATCAGGGGCTTGCTGGCCGAAAAGATCGCCGGCGAGATCACGCTTTCCCAGAACCCTGGCGAGACCCTCAGAAAGTGGCGCCGGAACTTCGGGATAAGCCAGACAGAGCTCTCTAACTACCTTGGCATATCGCCCAGCGTGATAAGCGATTACGAGAGCGGCAGGCGACGATCACCAGGAATACTGATCGTCAGCAAGATCATCGATGCGCTTCTCAAGATAGATGAGCTGAGAGGATGCAATGTGCTCCGCGCATACGAGAGCATGTTCGGGGATATGGTGGGACTCAGCGCGATATGCTCTGTCTGCGAGTATGCCAGGCCGGTCACGCTTGCGGAGTTCATGGCAGAGATCGATGCGACTCTTATATGCGGAAGCACGGATGTGCAGATCAACGGCTACACGATAATCGATAGCATAAAGGCGATACTGGAGCTTCTGCCCGAGCAGTTCTACAAGATCTACGGCCGGAGCACAGCCAGAGCGCTTATATTCACAGGTGTCACAAGGGGGAGATCGCCGCTGGTCGCGATAAGGGTGTCAAACCTGAAACCAGGGGCGGTCATCCTCCAGGGCATAGAGGCTGAGCGCGTGGATCCGGTGGCTGTGAAGATCGCAAGGGTGGAGAACATACCCCTTCTTACCACGCTGCTCTCGCCAGAGGAGCTATCCAGCAGCCTGAGCAGGATATGAGAGGGGATCACTTGGCCGTCGGTATAGTCAGCTACGGTGTTTACATTCCGAGGTACAGGATAAAGGTCGATGAGATTGCCAGGGTCTGGGGAGAGGTGGAGGATGTCGCCAGGAGCCTCAACGTCTACGAGAAGGCGGTTCCTGACCTGGATGAGGATACCGCCACCATCGCTGTTGAGGCCGCCAGGAACGCAATCTATAGGGCAAATATCGATCCGCGCAGGATAGGCGCGATATACACAGGCTCGGAGAGCCATCCATACGCTGTGAAGCCGACCGGCACCATAGTCGGCGAGGCTATCGGCTGTTCTCATTCTCATACAGTCGCTGATATGGAGTTCGCCTGCAAGGCAGGCACAGCGGCTCTACAGGCATGCATGGGTCTCGTCAGGTCAGGCATGATAGACCTGGGGCTGGCCATAGGCGCTGACGTGAGCCAGGGCGCCCCCGGCGATGCTCTGGAGTACACAGCAGCTGCAGGCGGGGCAGCATATGTTGTGGGTGCTGGAGACCTCATCGCCGAGATAGAGGGCACATACTCATTCACCACCGATACCCCGGATTTCTGGCGGCGAGAGGGAATGCCGTATCCGGAGCATGGTGGCAGGTTTACAGGAGAGCCAGCGTACTTCAAGCATGTGACATCTGCCGCAAGGGGGCTGATGGAGATGCTGGGGAAGAAGCCAGAGGATTACGATTATGCTGTCTTCCATCAGCCAAACGGGAAGTTCCCCGTGAGGGTCGCGGCGAAGCTCGGATTCACAAAGGAGCAGATCGCCCCCGGGCTTGTTGTTCCGCTTATAGGAAACACCTACTCCGGCTCGACCCTCATAGGCCTGGCTGCGACGCTCGATCAGGCGAGGCCGGGGGAGCGCATATTTGTCACCAGCTTCGGCTCCGGCGCTGGAAGCGATGCATTCAGCATCGTCGTCACGGACAGGATAAATGATATCAGGGATAGTGCCCCGAGCGTGAGGGATTACATAGCAATAGCGGAGTACATCGACTACGCGAGATACGCGAAGCACAAGGGGAAGCTCAGACTATGAGGGCTGTATCAATCATCGGGGTTGGATGCACGCGGTTCGGCGAACGCTGGGACAGCTCCCTGCGCGATCTGGTCGTGGAGACAGGCATAGCCGCGATAGAGGACGCTGGAGTTACAGGCGAGGCCATAGACGCTCTCTATGTTGGAAACATGAGCGGCGGCAGGTTCGTGGAGCAGGAGCACATAGGTGCTTTGATCGCAGACTATGCAGGCCTCTCCAGACTGCACATCCCATCGACCAGGGTGGAGGCCGCATGCGCATCCGGCGGTCTCGCCCTTCGCGAGGCGTTCCTGGCGGTCGCCAGCGGCTACGCGGACATAGTCATAGCAGCTGGCGTCGAGAAGATGACCGATGTCTCGAGCGGTGTAGCGGCAGATGCTCTTGCAGCAGCTGCGGACAGGGAGTGGGAGTGCTTCTTCGGCGCGACGTTTCCAGCGCTTTACGCGATGATCGCAAGGCTTCACATGCGCAGGTACGGCACGACAAGAGAGCAGCTCGCGCAGGTGGCTGTGAAGAACCACCACCACGGCCACATGAATCCGATTGCGCAGTACCACACGGAGATAAAGGTGGAGGATGTCGTGAGCTCCCCGCTTGTCGCCGATCCTCTCAGGGTCCTAGACTGCTCGCCGATAACCGACGGAGCGGCTGCGGTTGTTCTTGCGCCATCAGATATCGCATCCAGGTACTGCGACACGCCCATCAGGATCCTGGCAAGCGCACAGGCGAGCGACAGCCTCGCGCTCCACGACCGGAGAGATATAACAACGCTTGACGCGACGGTCTACGCAGCTAAGAAGGCATTCGCTCAGGCGCGGTTGACCCCGGAGGACATAGATGTTGCAGAGGTCCATGACTGCTTCACCATAGGAGAGATCCTGGCCATCGAGGATCTCGGGTTCTTCCCCAAGGGTGAGGGCGGAGCTGCGACAGAGGAGGGGAGGACCGCCATTGGTGGAGATGTTGCAGTCAACACCTCTGGTGGGTTGAAGGCGTGTGGACATCCGGTAGGCGCCACAGGAATAAAGCAGGCGTACGAGATCGTGCTCCAGCTGAGAGGCGAGGCTGGGAGGCGTCAGGTGGATGATGCCGAGATAGGTCTGACGCACAACGTCGGCGGCTCCGGAGGAACCGCACTGGTGCACATACTCTCGAGGTGAAACCACGACGACAAATGCTCCGAGGTTCTGGAGGTGCATACCCCAGAGGTACAACCTGATAGGGACGCACTGCAAGAGCTGTGGTGAGTATTACTTCCCTCCAAGGACTCTGTGCCCGAACTGCAGGCGAACAGGCCAGATGGAGGAGCACAGGTTCAGAGGGACAGGCACTGTGATAACATACACGACGATATACAGCGCGACAGAGGACTTCGAGAGGCTCACTCCGTACAACCTCGCGATAATCCAGCTTGATGAGGGTCCGAAGCTCACAGGACAGGTTGTTTGCGCGCCTGAGAACATGAAAATAGGCATGCGAGTCAGGCCTGTTTTCAGGATACTCGGAAAGGAGGGGGAGAGGGGCATAATATACTACGGCACGAAGTTCGCTCCCGCAGATGATGCCCCTTGAGGCCAGGAAGCTTCGATCCTCAGAGAGTTTCCAGAATCGCCCTGGCGGGGCGATTCTAGCGTGCAGTATTCCAGAGGATTAGATACTTATTGTAGAAGCCCGTAAAGGTTCTGGTTCAGCTTTCAGGGGGATTCGGCTGTTTTGAGCGAGACGACGTATGATGCCAGTCATATCAAGGTGATGGAGGGACTTGAGGCGGTCAGGCACAGGCCCTCGATGTATATAGGATCCACGGATGCGCTGGGCCTTCATCACCTTGTCTACGAGGTGGTTGACAACAGCGTGGACGAGGCGATGGCCGGTTACTGCAAGGAGATATCCGTGGTCATCCATGGAGACGGCTCTGTCTCGGTTAAGGATGATGGTCGTGGCATCCCTGTCGACATTCATCCACAGTACAACCGGCCCGCTGTGGAGATAGTCATGACCGTGCTCCACGCTGGCGGGAAGTTCGACCACGACACGTACCAGGTCTCCGGCGGGCTGCATGGCGTCGGCGTTTCAGTGGTCAACGCCCTCTCAGAGTGGCTCGAGGTTGAGGTCAGCAGGGGTGGAAGGGTATACAGGCAGAGATACGAGCGCGGCAAGCCTGTATCAGATCTTCAGGTTACAGACGTTTCTGAGAAGACCGGAACCAATGTGAGGTTCAAACCGGATCCCGAGATCTTCGAGGTCACCGATTTCAGCTTCGATGTTCTTTCATCGCGCCTCAGGGAGCTCGCATTTCTGAACCGGGGGCTGAGGATCAGCATAACTGATGAGAGATCCGGCAGGAGCAAGACGTTCCAGTACGATGGTGGCATAGTCTCCTTCGTTCAGTACCTGAACAAATCCAAGGAGGTACTGCATCCGAACCCGATCTACTTCTCCAGGGTGAGGGATGGTGTGTCTGTAGAGGTGGCGATGCAGTACAACACAAGCTACAACGAGTCTGTGTTCACTTTCGCGAACAACATCAACACCCGGGAGGGAGGAACGCATCTCTCCGGATTCAGGGCAGCGCTGACAAAGACTGTAAACGACTTCGCCAGGGAGAAGAAGCTCCTTAAGGGGGACGCAAAGCTCACAGGGGATGACCTGAGGGAGGGTCTTGTCGCTGTGGTAAGCGTCCGGCTTCCCGATCCGCAGTTCGAGGGCCAGACCAAGACCAGGCTTGGGAACAGCGCTGTTCGGGGTCTTGTCGAATCCCTCGTCTCTGAGGGCCTGATGGAGTACTTTGATCTGAACCCGCAGGTGGCCGAGGCGATAGTCGAGAAGGCGACCGAGGCGATGCGCGCCCGCGAGGCCGCCAGGAAGGCAAAAGAGCTCACGAGGCGGAAGACCGCGCTGACGTCATCAGGACTCCCGGGAAAGCTCGCAGACTGCGTGGAGAGCGATCCTGCAAAGAGCGAGCTGTACATCGTCGAGGGAGAGTCAGCAGGCGGTTCTGCGAAGCAAGGCCGGAATAGACACTTCCAGGCAGTACTTCCGCTAAGGGGCAAGATACTGAACGTGGAGCGCGCGAGGCTCGACAAGATGCTAAAGAACGAGGAGATAAGGAACCTTATAACAGCCCTCGGCACCGGGATAGGCGATGATTTCGATATAACAAAGGCCAGGTACCACAAGATCATCATAATGACTGATGCCGACGTTGATGGATCTCACATACGCACGCTTCTCCTGACATTCTTTTACAGATACATGCAGCCCCTGATAGAGGCAGGGTATGTGTACATCGCCCAGCCGCCGCTGTACCAGGTCAGGAGGGGGAAGAGTGTGATGTATGCATACTCAGATGAGGAGCTCGCAAAGCTTCTGGAAGATGGGAAAGCTGTGGTCCAGCGGTACAAGGGCCTGGGCGAGATGAACCCGGAACAGCTCTGGGAGACGACGATGGATCCGGAGAAGAGAACACTTCTCAGGGTGACGCTGAAGGATGCTGTCGAGGCGGATGAGATATTCTCCATACTGATGGGGGAGCAGGTGGAGCCCAGAAGGATCTTCATAGAGACGCATGCGAGAGAAGTGAGGAACCTGGACGTGTGATTTGCATGGCAGAGATAGATGTCGATGTAACAGAGGAGATGAAATCCTCTTACATAGATTACGCGATGAGCGTGATAGTCGGTCGTGCGCTTCCCGATGTCAGAGACGGCCTGAAGCCCGTTCACAGGCGCATCCTCTACGCCATGTACGAGCAGGGGGTGACATTCGATCAGCCCTACAAGAAGTCCGCCCGCATCGTCGGAGACGTCATGGGTAAGTACCACCCGCATGGCGACGCAGCGATCTACGACACCATGGTCAGGATGGCCCAGGACTTCTCGATGCGATACACCCTGATTGATGGCCAGGGAAACTTCGGCTCGGTCGATGGGGATCCGCCAGCTGCGATGCGATACACAGAGGTCCGGCTCTCGAGGATCGCGGGCGAGATGCTCGCGGATATCGAGAAGGATACCGTGGATTTCGTGCCCAACTACGATGGTTCCATGAAGGAACCAACTGTGCTTCCCTCCAGGCTCCCGAACCTGCTCGTCAACGGATCCACAGGCATCGCTGTCGGAATGGCGACGAACATACCGCCTCACAATCTCAGGGAGGTCGTGTACGCGCTCATCCACCTGATCGATAACCCTGATGCATCTGTAGCGGATCTCATGAACTTCATCCGGGGCCCGGATTTCCCCACCGGAGGATATATAGTTGGAAGAAGCGGCATAGAGAGCGCATATTCCACAGGCAGAGGCACGATAACGATCAGAGCCAAATCCGAGATAGAGGAGGGGCGGAGGGGCTCTAGGATAGTATTCACAGAGCTTCCCTATCAGGTAAACAAGGCCAAGATCGTGGAGGACATCGCGGAGCTCGTCAAGGCAGGAAGGGTGGATGGTATCTCGGAGATCAGGGATGAGTCTGATCGTGAAGGAATAAGGCTGGTTGTGGAGCTGAAGCAGGGCGTGAATCCGCAGGTGGTCCTGAACCAGCTCCACAAGCACACGCAGCTCGAGACCACCTACGGCATAATCAACCTCGTCCTGGTCGATGGCCAGCCCAGGACACTGACTCTCAAGGAGACCCTGGAGCACTACATCAACTACAGGGCTGAGGTGATCGAGAGGCGGACCCGGTTCGAGCTCGATCAGGCAGAGAAAAGAGCGCACATACTCGCTGGAATTCTGATCGCCCTCAGGAATATAGATGCTGTCATAGCCCTCATCAGGGGCTCGCATTCACCTTCCGAGGCCAGGGATCTGCTCATGGCCAGATTCGGGCTCAGTGAGGAGCAGGCGAAGGCGATTCTTGATATGCGGCTCCAGCGTTTAACGGGTCTGGAGCAGGAGAAGATCGCATCAGAGGCAAGAGAGCTCGAGGCCACGATCGCAAGATTGAAGGGAATCCTCGCGAGCAGGGCCGAGGTTCTCGATATAATTAAGGATGAGCTGAGGGAGCTCGCCGAGAGCTACGGCGATGATAGAAGGACGAAGATAGTGGAGTCTGTGGATTCTGTGAGGCCCGAGGATCTCATCCAGGAGGAGGAGGTCGCGGTGATAATAACAAACAACGGCTACATCAAACGCCAGCCGCTATCCGTGTACAGAATGCAGCGGAGAGGGGGGAAGGGCAGCATCGGGGCCGAGACGAAGAGCGAGGATTTCGTCACAGATATATTCACAGCATCGACGCTGGATTACCTCCTGATCTTCACAGACAAGGGCAAGGCTCACTGGCTCAGGGTCTATGAGATACCGATGGCATCCAAGGTATCCAGAGGCAGATCGATAGCCAGTCTCCTGCAGCTTGAGGAGAACGAGAGGATCACAGAGGCGATACCTGTCGAGAGCTTCAGCACAGATGAGTACATCGTGCTCGCTACACGCATGGGCAGCATAGTGAAAACACCACTGAGAGCGTTCAGCAATCCGAGGAGAGGCGGGATCAAGGCCGTAAATCTTCGCGGAGACTCTCTGGTGGCTGCAAGGCTCACAGACGGCTCGAGGGAGCTGATCGTCGCCACGAAGAAAGGCAAAGCGATACGGTTCCACGAGAGCGATGTGAGATCGAGCGGAAGGGGATCTATGGGCGTGAAGGCGATAAACCTCTCTGAAGGAGATGAGCTGATCTCCATGGATGTGGTTAAAGAGGGAGAGACGCTCTTCACCATAACCACTCAGGGATACGGAAAGAGGACTGATCTGAGCGAGTATCCGCTCCAGAGGCGTGGCGGCAAGGGGGTCAAGAACATCGACACGCGGAGAGGTGATGTGGTGGCCGCAATTACAGTATCAGATGACGACGGGCTCCTGATAACCACAAAGGAAGGGATTATGATCAGGATTGCAGCATCCGATGTGAGGGTGCAGGGGAGGGCAACACAAGGCGTGAAGATCATGGACGTGAAGCCCGGAGATGAGATATCGGATGTGGCGAGGGTCGATTAGGGGATGCGCGAATCGCTGATAGAGGCAGCAGAGCGCAAACTCCGGTCCGCTCTTGTTTGTTCAGCAACTTAGATGTCAAGCATACTGGTTGCTGGGTGCACTCATTCATTCGCCAGGAGAGCATAGAGGAAACAGTGCCTCTCCAAGCAAGTCATTAAACGATAAGAGCGACTCCGGTCTTCAGGCTGGAGGGCGGTCACTCCCGTGGTCCCGTGCTGCGCTCCCAGAACATCCCTCCAAAATGATGTGAGCCAGCGCGCTGTTCAACAGCATTATGGTCATCAAAATCATTATTAATGATGATATATTGCCACTTTTGTGTAAAACAATCTCTGAAGAAGTTATCAATCATGTCAAAAGGTTTAAGTTCTAGTGTATCGGAGGGTGTACAGCTCTGTCTCTCAGGAGGTGACATCGATGAGCATCATGGATCATGTGCTTGTTGTGGTGATATTCGGAGTCCTGGTCGTTGCGCTGCCGTGGATATCAAACAAGTGGTCCGATAGCCGGTCGGGCGTCAGGTAAGCCCCGTAACCAAATCCCGCGGGATGAGGCCCGCGTCAGTATTTATCGCATCTTGCATCTTTTTCCGTAATGCGGGCATTTTGTGTTTGTGCACACATCTCTTGATGCCTCTGTCAGCTCCATCAGCAGCATGTCCAGCCTGTCCTCCAGCTCAGGCGGCACGTCATCACGCCCTGCAAGCGCCTCCACTCTATGCAGAAGGGCGTGTGCTGTCACGCTGCTCTCATAGGATCTTACCATCCCCTCGAGCTCTTTAAGGACCTCCAGCCACTCCTCCACCCTCATCGAAGACCCGTTCGTCAACATCTATCCCCATGATGGATCTCATCCCTGCGAATATATCCTCTGCGATCCAGGCACAGCCTGTGGCAGAAGCAAATGAGGGCAGAGGAATGACATCGATGCCAAGAAGCTCAGAGACACGCTCCGCGATGTATGGAGCTGGATCTCCCGCAAGAAACATATCCGGAGATTCAGCGCCGAGGTCTTTTAGAAGAATGGACATCGCGCTCATCTCCATCGCTGCGAAGAGTGCCAGGGTCTCCAGCGCGAGATCGTCATGCTCATCTGGGAGATTCATCCTTCTTAGGATCCCACCGTGCGAGAACGCCTCGTTCGCTGTCATCATTCCATCATCAACAGCTCTTATCGCATCGACATCCAGCGGCCCCTGAAGCAGGCCAGGAGCGAATATCGGCGCATCTATCGCGCCAACGATCTTACGCTCATTTATGCCGATCGTGACCGTGTTGGAGCTGGCATCAGCTATCACAGCGTTCTCCACACCTCTGCGCACCACATAGTACGATAAACCGACCTTCTCAGGGCTCGCTCCATGCGAAAAGACCTTCATTCTGAGATCTATGCTGGAGCCTCTGTGTATGCCCGGGAGCAGGACCACCGGCCATCCGGAGATCGCCATGGCCTCGTAGACCCTGGTCCCACCACCGATCTCGATTCCGGCACCGCTGAGCCTTGCGAGTCCCCTGTTATCAGCATCCTGCAATCTTGTTATGCGCGTTATACCATCGCCCATCGAGTAGCAGAGCGCCACCAGGTCGAATGATCGCGCATGAAAATGATCCTTTATCCTATTCAGTATCTCCTCCGGCCTGAGTGATCCAGCCTCGGATCTTGGTATTGCAATGCCATCACCATGATGGTTCGCAAACCTTATCGCCCTCGTCCCGTGGTCAACGCCTATGAACATGTGTTCTCCTTCTCATGCGAGTGATCGCTACAGGCTCTGGTATATACTTTGCAGCCCTGTGGTCTCACGAACGATCTCATTCGCGCACGGTCCTGGACGGAACTGACAGGAACTGTGACTGGCGGTCCATGAGATGAAAACGACGGCTCATCCCACAAGCCTCAGTATCTCCTTCGCAAGCCTTGTGCTACCCTCGATGCTATCCATGCGCGTGTCGGTGCGTATGCATCTTCCGGGATATCTGCTGCTCCTCGATACTATGAAGTGATCCACCTCTCCAAGAATCGAGATAACACCCTCGTCGTTCGGCTTGACCCCCACGGCCCTCATGAACCTGGCTGCAGGCCCGCTGAACGGCCTGTCGCCATCGAGAGGGCTCACTGCTACCTTTATCTTATCGGCCATAGCATCCCTCACGCCCTTCAGCGACAGGATCGGGCCGATGCTCGTCACCGGATTGCTGGGTCCGATTATGACTGTGTTTTCCCTGCGGAGGGCATCGAGAAATCCCCTGCTGGGTCTCGCATCATCGATCCCATCAAGGCGAACGCCCAGGACCTCAGGTTCACCCCGCCTCTCGACCCAGAACTCCTGGAAGTGCATCTCGCCCAGAGGTGTTGCTATGATCGTGGATACGCTCTCATCGCTCATCGGGAATACCCTGGACCTGAGCCCCAGCGCTTTTCTCATCACCTCAGTGGCATCGCTGAGCGTGCCTCCACTGCGGATGACATCTGATCTTAGAATATGAAAAGCCCTGTCGGCATCGCCTATCGCGAGCCTCTCCCTCACCCCCATTTCTCTCAAACGGGCGTTCGTGATGAAGCTGTCCCCCCTGATGCCCCACCATCTCTCCTCATCGATAAGCCCCGCGAGCGTGTAGAGGACCGTATCCAGATCAGGGGAGACCAGGTTTCCGGAGACCCAGAGGTCCTCGGCTGTGTTGACAACAACCGTGATCTCCTCTGGATCTGCGACCCGTACAAGGCCGCGAAGCAGCTTCGGTGTGCCGGTGCCGCCACTGAGTATCAGCATGCTCACTCGGAGAGATCGAGAACTATCATGCCTGTCTTGAGAGTGCTGGCCTCCTCTATTGATAGAGGTGTTGCCACAACGTGATCGGATATTATGGCGCTGTTTCCGAACGGATCCTCCAGGATCACGGTGAGGCTGAACTCGCCTCTGAGCGCCAGCTCTATCTTTGAGAGAATCTCCTCGCCCTTTGCGGTCCTCTCTGCATCCTGGGCCTGTCTCGCGGCGTTCGTTGCGAACTCGACGATGTTCTTAACCCTTACAAGAACACCCTCGATGTTTGTTATGTAAGCCTCAGATGCATATCCTGGCTCTATGTCCACTCCGATCTCAGGTATGTGGATCGTGCCGCTGGAGGACCTCAGAACCCTGGCGTTCAGGTCCTCGAGCTCCCTCACAACAAGTGTGTGCCTGTACGGCTCGCGCTGGCTCAGAAGCATTGTGTCGCTGTGCCTGAAGCCGCACTCGCAGACCCCTGCTATGATCAGAGCATCCCCGAAGTACGGCAGCTCTGTCGTCTCCCAGTTGAACTCCATCGTCGCCCCGCACAGGGGGCAGCTCGCCTTCGTCTTGAGCTTCAATCTCTTCCTCCCACAACCTTCTCCCTGTCGATCCTTATGCCGCTCGGAACTATGACGACCAGGTCATCTCCAACTCCAGCTATGTCTCCAGCCATATCCTCGACGATCTTTCTGAGCTCCCCTATCGCCCTGTCCAGAGATGCCTTGTCCCTCTTCATGGGCGCGATATCGACCAGCAGAATATTGCGGGATCGTATCTCCTGCTTTATCTCCGGCAGCACATCGAGAGACGTGAGCTCGGCCACTCTGAGATACGCCCTGGGCCTCTCAGGCTCGTCCTCGAACTGGCCCAGATCCACCTCCACATAATCATCTGTGGCAGGCCTGCCCATCAGTCTTTCAAGGAACTTCACCATCTCAAACCCTCAAGGATGTGATGATTATTATTATATTTAGATCTGCTGGCCTGCACCGGCAAGCCTGAGGCCGATCAGCGACATCAGGATTATGTAAAGAGCCACGGCTCCGACGAAACCGGTGGGCCTCATGTTCTCAGGGAACACTAGCTGTATTGCAAGCAGCATGGCTATCAGTGCCAGAACCATGCCGGTGCTTGTTAATATCTCCAGCTGCTTTCTGTCCATGATGTGATCACAAGATGATCTCAGAGATATTGTTTGCGGACGCTCAGAGATGCAGCAGAACTCATTTGTGGGTCGTCTGCTCCTGTATGGGTCGCCTGCGGTCCTCCTGGACTCATGCACCGCATTGTTAGTGCACGCTTTTATTTCTGACAGCATGTTCGCTATTAAGACCGCGAACCTGCGCATGATCTCTTAGATTTGCTTACCAGCTGAGCGATCTGTGCTATCAAGATCATTCATTCTTGCAGTGAGATACTCCCGCATCTCGAGGAGAGCGTCTTTCAGTGTGATCCTGTTGCTGTAATCCCTCAGTATCGCATGGAGATCCTCCCGGGGGACTCCTGATAGCGATCCTATCTTCCGTGTGAGGTTCGGAACTGCCCTTGTTATATTATCCACTATCGAGATGCTGGCCATCATTGATGTCCTTGATAGTGGGTTGAGGTCCACTGCTATCACAGTCTTTCCCATCCTCACAAGCGCCTCGCACCTGTCCCCATCCTCGAGAGGTATCAGCACCACATCCGCATCGTATATGCCACCCCTTGTGGCCAGCGCGCGGCTGTGATCCAGCCCCGGTATCCTGCAGTCGGGATTCTCTCCGATCACCAGGCTTGCACCGTGTGATCTGAGAAGATCTGCGATTTTCCTCACCCGATCCTCGCTCCTGTGAAAGAGGTTGATCTCCAGTGGTGCGCTCAGTAGAGACGCAAGCTCCACCATCTCTCCTGGGACGAGAGCAGCTACGTTTCCATTCACACTGATGGCCGGCCTCTCCGCGAGCAGAAGAGCTGCCGCAGCTGCAAGTGTTGCCCGATCCGCTGATCGCATCGTCCTCTCGCCGAGGAGGTAATCGAACGCTTCGCCCCTGCCCTGCGCGATCAGGCCCTGGACGCTTGTTATCCCGTTCCTCACACCCTCTGCGATCCTCTCGCGGGTCATGAGTGATGCATATCTGGGGTGCGATTTCGGTATCTCAGTCAAGCATGGGCCCCCTCTGAACGATCTCTGTCTCGATCACATTTCCGAAATGCTGAAGCGCCTCCATGCATTCGTCTCCTCCCACTGCGAAAACTGAGTCGCCAAGCATTATCATGCTCGCCATTCCACCTGCAGATTCGACTGCCTCTATGGCATCAATCGCCCAGGAGCTCGCCAGCCCGGTCTCATATGTGAATCTCCTCGACAGGCGCATGAACTCCCCCAGGGTCGGCCTGCGCAGGATCTCCTTCACCGCTCTCTCACCCGCATCATTGATTCTTTTCATAACGCTCGCATCCCTGAGCACGTCTCCTGTCGGTATAGGCCCTCTCACAACCGCGTAGACCTTTGTTCTTGGAATCGGAATCCTGTCGACAACTCCTTTCCCCGGAGCGCCATGTGCTATGCGTATGACCAGCCCGCCGGTGTTCTGCGCTATGACATCCCCGAGGCCTGTGCCGCTCAGGACCTCTGCGCGATGCGCGACCGAGGCAACCTGGTTCGACGTCATCCCCAGGTCGAACAGATGATTCAGAGCGTATGCACAGCTCAGCGCCCCTGCGCCGCTCGCCCCGAAACCCGCGCCCATTATCATCTCCAGCTCTGTCTCGACCCTGACAGGCGACGGCGCCAGCGAGTCGACGACGTACATGCTCACCGGCGCTTCTGATGGCTGCCCGTTGATGATTATCTGGGTTGAATCCGCTCTGCTCACAGTGGTCCTTGCGAGGAGCCCCAGAGTGAAACCACATCCTATAGAGCCAGATGCAAGTGGATCCTCCTCTCGCCTTGCCGCGAAGAATCCGGTCACATGCCCCGGGACCGTGGCCCTCGCCGACCCCGCAGCCTTTCTGCCGCCCTGTGAGATTAGCTCACTGCCGCTCGCGTGCGCCCCTCTGATCTCAATCATTCAGGATCCTCACAAGCTCATCGATCACCCTTCTCGCTATGATGCTCTTCTTCCCTGAGACCTCTGCGCATGTGCCATCACCTCTTACAATTAGAACCCTGTTGTCGTCTGTTCCCATCCCGCCTGTACCCACATCGTTCGCAATCACCAGATTCAGGCGCGATGCATCCATGGATTCGCGGGCGCTTCTGATCAGATCCTCATCGCTCACAAATGTCTCGGCCTTGAACCCAATGATCGTGAGATCCGGATGCTTTGAGCGTACAGACCTCAGTATCTTCGGGGCCGGCTTCAGCCTCAGGACGAGCTCGTCATTAGATTTGATCTTTCTCTGCTCCATATCCACAGTGAAGTCACCGACAGCTGCTGCGCCTATGAGTGCGTCGTACCCCGTAGAGAGCTCTTTCATAACAGCTTCAAGCATATCCTGAGCGCTCTCGACGTATATCTCCTTAAATGGCAGCCCCAGCCTAGCCCTGTGGACTACTGTCACCTCCGCGCCCCGCCTGTAGGCCTCGCGCGCTATCTCCACGCCGGTTCTTCCTGATGCGCGGTTTGTTATTATCCTGATCGGATCGATGCTCTCAGCAGTCGCGCCGCTGGTCACAAGAATGCGCCTCGATCTGAGATCTCCCGGCCCAAGAATCCGCTCGACCTCAGCCACTATCCTTGAGTTTTCCGCGATCTTCGCCTTGGACTCCTCGATCCTGGGATCTATGCACACAACTCCCATCGATCTGAGCTTCTTCAGGTTCTCGACGACTGCAGGGTGATTGTACATGGCCTCGTGCATCGCAGGCACCACCGCGACCGGCTTTCCGCTTCCTATCGCGGTGGTGGCGAAGGTCGTGACCGGCGTGTCATCTATGCCGCATGCGATCTTCCCGATGGTGTTCGCGGTGGCAGGGGCTATGAGAAGCATATCCGCGCGCCCCTCAACCCCGCAGAGTTCCACATGCTCAACGCGGCCAGTTATCCCGGTGATGACCGGATTGCCACTGGCGTACTCAAGCGCCTGCGGATGCAGTATCCTCTGCGCAGCCTCTGACATCACGCAGCGCACATCCGCACCCCGCCTGATGAGGTCGCGCACAAGATCGACAGCCCTCACGGCTGCAATGCTCCCCGTGACACCAAGAGCCACCGTTTTTCCTGCGAGGGTATCGCTGACCGATCCAGAGATGCTAAGCTCCATCACGTGATGCTCTGAGTCGATCAAGAAATAATTATCCCAGGGGACCAGGTGGCTGTAACAAGGCGATCCAGCACCCTGCATCATCCACGAAATGTGACCACTCCGGCCCGAAGACCGGAGCTTGCGCCCTGCTACCTTCTATCCCACCTATCTCGTCCGGCTGTTGAGAGATGCCCGAAGATCATGTGCTGAGATCCTCTGATGACCCGTGCTTTTGAGCACAAACCTTATGTAAGATCTCGAACGAGGGCTCTCTCCGGGCCGGGGTGGCCTAGCTGGTTAGGGCGCCAGACTCATAGGGTAAGCCAAAGGCGCCTGGGTCATCTGGAAGTCGCGGGCTCGAATCCCGCCCCCGGCACTTATTTTGCAGAATAGTAACACCCACATCGTAGCAAGCATGGCAAAAGGTTTTAATATGAGTATTTCAGAGTTATGAATGCGCAAAAACTCTGTGTAGTTTTTCGCTAAGGACGGTGAAGAATTGTTTAGAAGTGAGGAAGGATTTTCTCGTGGCTCTGCTCCTTCTGCCCCGGTGGCTGTTGGCAGCGAGTACAACGTGAAGATCGAGGATATCGCCCGTGAAGGGGACGGTATCGCAAGGGTTGAAGGCTTCGTTATCTTTGTCCCGGATACCCAGGTTGGGGATCAGGTAAGGATACAGGTCGACCGTGTGATGCGCCGCTTCGCGATTGGCCACAAGGTCTGAAACCTTCAGCTTTTGTACAAGGAGTTTGCTGGTTCTGTGAACCACGCAGCCTCTGTTTTTTTGCTGATGATCAATACAGTTTTACATATTTTTCGAGATCAGGTAGTCTACCTTCGTTGAGTTGATCTGGATGGGCCGGCTCCCCGAGATGTGTTTGTTTTCAACGCTGTCGGCATGAAAATCGACATCCATGACCTGTTAATACTTTCCGACGCCTTACAAGCGCAGTTGATAGCCATGAATCTCCTGTAGCTATTGCTTTTGCACTTATCCACACGTCGTAGGTAGACTACATACGAGCAGACGAGATAAAAATGCATGCTGTGGGATCGGGATCAACCCCTCCAGCCTGAAGACCGGAGTTTGCGCTCTGAACTCTCTCTGGATGACTCTTGTTGATCTATCTCACTTCAGGTGTTCGATCCCACGACCAGCATGTTTCGATTTGTCTTCGATATCTGGTCGTGGGCTTGAATCGCTGAATGTTTCGCTTGAATTGACATCCACAGGCAAGATATATGAGCCTCGACAAGGCTGAGCGCGGCGAATTTCAATGATTACGAGGACATGACTCGTTATCTCACATGTAGCCCATTCGCTCTCAGGTACTCCTTGACCTGGCCGACAGTGTACTCTCCGCGATGGAACATGCCTGCAGCGAGAGCCTTATCCGCGCCTCCTACCGTGAACGCCTCAAGTATGTGGTGGGGCGTGGAGGCTCCACCGCTGGCGGTGACCGGAATATCAACCGCATCGCATATCGCCTTCGTGAGCGGCAAATCATATCCGATGTTCGTTCCATCCCTGTCCATGCTGGTGGGCAGTATCTCGCCTGCTCCGAGTCGCTCCACCCTCCTGCACCACTCTATGGCATCCATGCCGGTCGGCTCTCTTCCCCCGTAGATCACAACCTCGAACCAAGCGCGTCTGCCATCCTCCAGCTCATATACGTTCACGCCCGGGATGATCTCAGTGTTCCGCCTGGCATCAACTGCGACCGTGATTCTCTCCGAGCCGAATGTCCTGGCTGCGCTCTTTACGAGCTCCGGATCCCTGACCGCGGCTGTGTTTATCCCAACCCTGTCCGCGCCTGCCTCAAGTATCTCCTTTATACCCTGAATGCTGCTGATCCCCCCGCCCACCGTGAAGGGGATGTCAACAGCATCCGCAACACTCCTGGCGACATCCACCATCGTCCTTCTTCCCTCATGGGATGCTGTGATGTCCAGAAAAACAAGCTCATCTGCACCTTGCTCCTGGTAGCGGCGTGCGAATGCGACCGGATCACCCTGGCGCTTCAGGTCCACGAACTTCACACCCTTTACAACCGATGGGATCCCATCCACGACCTTGACGTCGAGGCATGGAACGATCATGGCATAATCTCTCATGGCTGTTAGGAGCTGATTGCCGGAGATAAAAGCCTTGCCGGACCGGATCTGAGAGATGCGGTGGGTACATTGTAGAGCTGCAGTGCGCAAGCTCCTGTCTTCAGGCCGGAGAGTGTCACGTAGAGAGAACCACAAACAAAGTGCTCTCGCCCCGCATCCCGCAGAGTGGTCCATGCCATTCTGAGACACAGTGTGCTTATATCCCAGGGCCTTCAATGGAAAGTAATGCCACTTTTATGGAGTGCAGAATGCTTCAAGAGTGGTGTCGGAAATGATTGACATGCTAGAGGAAAGAGAGATCAAGAGGGCCGTGAGGGATGGATACTCCCGTATCGCGAAACAGTCATCGTGCTGCTCGAGCTCCTGCTGTGGAACAGGATCTGCAGTTGAGATAAGCAGGAGGATCGGATACACAGATGAGGATATGCTCTCAGCGCCGCAGGAATCGAACCTGGGCCTTGGCTGCGGGAATCCTGTGGCCATAGCATCCCTGAAGAGGGGCGAATATGTGCTCGATATGGGCTCAGGTGCTGGCTTCGACTGTTTCTTGGCGGCGAGAGAAGTCGGTCCCGAAGGGATGGTCATAGGGGTGGACATGACCAGCGAGATGGTTGAACGTGCAAGGGAAAACGCGCGGAAGGGCGGATACAGAAATGTGGACTTCAGGCAGGGAGAGCTGGAGAACCTGCCGGTCGCTGATAACTACGTCGACGTCGTCATATCCAACTGCGTCATAAACCTTGTTCCGGATAAGCGCAGAGCCTTCAGGGAGGCGTTCAGGGTCCTGAAGCCAGGAGGCAGGATGATCGTATCAGATGTTGTACTTAAAAAAGAGATTCCGGAGACGGTGAGAAGATCCAGAGAGGCATACATAGGATGCCTGGCAGGCGCAGTGACTGTGGAGGAGTACATCGATGCGATGCGATCTGCTGGGTTTGAGGATATATCGATCCTCGGAGAGTCGCCGTTCCCGGTTGAGTGCCTGCCCGCCAGCATCGGCAACGCAGATCTCTCAGAGTCGGTGTGCAGCATGAGGATATCTGCAAGGAAGCCGGCTTGAGAAGAACACTCATGGTGCTGGGTCAACCATACGGATGATGCTCATGTGGTCGAATCGCTGGAGAGGCGAACTCCGATAACCCCAACCATCCACAGTCAACTTCGCATTATTTCTGCAGGGTTACTGATCCGCTGACCGACAGGGATGAGCCGTGGATGAAAATAATATGCATCCGATGCCACTTTCGTAAAGCCTGGGATGAAAGGGTCACAGGAGGCGGATGAGTTCGCCCAAAGGCATCCTGTGACCGATTTCGCTCCCGCGGATGCACCTGCTGCTTTCACTCCTCCTGGATAAACTGTACGCCGACACGGCGCATTTTGTTCAGGCGTGCGATGTTGAGCAGAAGCGGCGTGAGCCCCTCGACCTGATGCGATACGCTCAGCGGGCCGGCATCAAGCGGCCTCAGATCGCGAATCTTTCTGCACATCTCTGCCACAACATCCTTCGCAGCTTTATCATCGCCGCATATCGGAACATCGAACTTGAGGATCTTCTCTGCATCCATGAGAGACTTGGCCGGTATTGTGTGAAACGCCGAGACGACCCTCACGCTCTCCGGCAGGGATCTCTTTACGAGAAACGCTGCACATCCCTCTGGAGGCGGCCTGTACTCGAAGTGGTTCGTGCGGGCCATTGGGACCACAGGCGAGATCACGATCTGGTCCGAGTAGAAATCTCTCAGGTCGGATGTCACCATGCTCAGGCTCTCCGGAGGGACACATAGAACGACGACGTCCGAATCCCTGATTGCGTTTGCGTTATCTGTTCCATCCATCACCGTTTCGATTCCCAGAGATCGCATGTATCCGCTGAGCTCTGCTGCGGTCTCCTGAGCCCGCTCTGCCTTTCTGGACCCGATGATCACCTCATAATGTGGGGCCCAGCGAACAGCAAATCCATTACCGATATCCCCGGTACCACCGACAAGAGCAACCCTCATGGGCTAGAGGCTGCATATACATGATATTTATTCTTTTCTGAAAAAGAAAGTTGGTATTAATGATGATAGTAGGGTGGCAAGCGAAGGATGATAGTAAAAATACGATAGTAGTATATAGTCCTTTGCGTCACTTCATATAAGCTAATTTAAAATTTGCTAGACATGTCGCACTTCATACACTATTTTATGTAATATGCGATATTATATAAACTTATGCGGAATACTATAAATATTAGTGCATAATGAGTGTTCTCAAAATCCACGACGAAACCGCGTATACTGTCATACCCAGTGCTATTGACAGCCAGACGCCGAGGCGTTCAAAGGTGAACAGCACAGTCAGGACATAGGCGATCCAGGCAGGCGTGAAGAGCAGAAGGCCTCTCGCATACTCACAGAGATCTGCGCTGCTCCCCTCCATGGAGATCAGTATGAATGTGAGGGCTGTGAGCACAGGAAACGTGGCGATGAAAGCTGAGAGCGTACCGCGGCCTGAGCTCCCGAGATGAACGACGAGCGCTGTGATGGCCCCACCAAGCACGAAGTAGATCAGCAGACGCATGCAACCTCTGTAAGAAGAAGGGATGGCACGAGATGCGAAAGGGAGTAGCAATGAAGGGGGTAATTAAACGCGACCTCGTGCCACATGTACATTTGCCTGCAATGCTCTCGAAGCATTACAGTTATCATTATCATATACCTTCTTCCTTATTAACTTTTAGGTTCTCAATTATGGGCTGAAGATCTTCCTGCCAGATTTCGTTGTTTCCGGATTGGATCCGGTCGATTGCCAGGAAAGATCTGGTGCTGTATTCTCAAACATCCCATCAGGCGAGCAGAGAAACCAGATCCCTCAAAGGAGCATCGGTCTTTATACCAACTCCCGTGAAGTGCGTCCTGGAAGCTCTGTAGCCATGCTCCAGCAGATCTGATATGACGGATTCGACCTTCGACGGTGTGATTCTCAGCCTCCTGCAGATCTTATGATGATCGTAGTAAAACGGCACATCAACTTCCTCAGAGCATAGTAGTACTAATCTATGGGCCCGGCTCTCAGGATTGAGCCTGTTCAGAGCTGTCTTGAGGAGATCCTTATCGTGAAGCGGGCCAAGCCAGAGAGGCCCTGCGGTGCATGTTCTTCCCCCACAGAAGCCGCAAGTGCCAGAGGGTGTGCAGCCCATGCCCATCCTTAAACTCCAACCACCACAACCAAAGCAGTGCTCGACGTATCCCATGGAATCGAGGGCCTCATCAGCCTCACGCGCACCTTTTTTTATTCGCAGATGCAGGCGAACGTAGTGCTCTGTAGCATACGAGAGCAGAGGTATCCCCCGCCTGTCAGCCCTTGCCAGCTCTCTTATCACAGCCCCCATCAGGATTCGCACGCCCATCTCTCTGTGGTACTCGGTATTCAGAGGGACCGCGAGATATTTTCTGATGCCGCTCCGGAGATGCGCCCCACAGAGTGGAGCGGTATCAGTGGCCGTTATGAAGAGATACGATCTCGCGGAGGATGCTGCAGGGGCGAGGAACTGCGCGGGGGAGCCGAATGGATCAATATCTATCGCCTCAAACCGTCTCCTGCTCATGAGGGCACTGGCGCTCTCGCAGGTCACCTCGCAGTCTGAGATGTCATTCAGAGCAAGGTTCTCCCTGATGCGCTTGCATGCTGAAGGGCTGATGTCATTCATCACAACACGCTCGACGCCTGCCTCCTTTCTAACCCTGATGCCGCGTATGCCGGTGGCAGAGAACGCATCCAGGTACTCCCTTATCCCAAGCTCCGAGGCCATCGCGACGCATATATCCCTGTTGGTCCTCATTCTGGGATTGTAGAAGATCCCGTCTGTGTTCACCCTGACCGAGCCCTCCGCTGCGATCATCGACTGACCTCGCGATCAGAATATGTCGCCGTGTATCATCGTCAGCCTTCTCTTCAGGTTTGCCACGGTCTCGATCAGCTCCCTTGGGACATCCCTCTTCGTCTTGGGTCGATCCGGAAGGGAGAGCGGGGGTCTTCCTATCATTTTCATTATCGCATCGACCCACCACTTCGGGAGCTCTTCCGGCATCTCCTGTCCCCGCAGGGTCTGAAATGCCAGCGTCCATGCGAGCGGCACAACCTCCAGGTTGTAGCCGCCGCCACCCAGTGCGAGCATCCTCCCATTCGCGTACTCATCTGTGAGCTCTTTTATCCTGCGAACGAGATAGCCGTAGCCTTCAAGAGTGAGATCTAGGCTCGCAAGGGGATCTGCGTAGTGCGTATCGACGCCGAGCTGCGCGACGACAGCATCAGGCCGGAACCATCTGAAAAGCGCTGGGATGACAGACTCGAAGGCGTACCTGTAGCACTCATCCTCCGCATTCATCGGCATCGGTATGTTCGCTGAGTAGCCATATCCTTCACCGCTTCCGATCTCGTCCACGAACCCTGTTCCAGGGAAGAGGTACTTCCCAGACTCGTGGATGGATATCGTCAATACTGATGGATCCTCGTAGAATATGTACTGCACACCATCGCCGTGATGAGCATCGATATCTATGTAGAGAACCCTGTCGAAGCGCTTCCTAAGTGCGCGAATTCCGAGGGCGCAATCGTTGAACACGCAGAATCCAGACGCTCTCGCAGGGAATGCGTGATGTAGACCGCCGGCGAGGTTGAATGCCACACATGGCTCTGATGCAACACGCTTCGCGGCCTCGATGCTGGCTCCGGCGATCAGCGCACTCGCGTCGTACATTCCTGGAAAAATCGGAGTGTCAGGCTCGTCCAAGCCGAGAGCCGGATCCGGCCTCTCTTCCTTCACCGCCTGGATGTACCCTGGATCGTGGACCATGAGGAGGTCGCTCTCGCTCGCGTAGTATGGCTCCTGAACTTCCGTATCGTATCCAAGAAAGAACCCGTACTCCTCGATCATCCTGTAGGTGAGCATGATCCGCGCTGGCTGCAGCGGGTGTTCTGGGCCAAAGCTGTAGCCCATGAACATATCTGTATAGTATAGATAGATCATTTATAGCCCTTTTCCACCAGACCTTCGCTCCAGTAATTATCACATCTGGGGCAATAGTATATAGTTTCAACGATTATCTTCTTCCAGCTCTGGGCATCGAGAGCCCGCCGCAGCTCCTTGGGCAGGCACTCGTTCCCGCATTTCGGGCAGAACGGGACGAACTGGTCGAGCACACTCTGGTCTTCCTCCAACTCTGCGACCTCCTTCGCGCCTGGGATCCTGAGGTATGCGAAGATCCGATAAGATATAAGCTATGCGCATATCGAGTGGAGATCAGGAGAACAGAAGCCCCAGATATGCTGAATCCAGACCCCCTGGAAAGCTCAAAGCGGTCACAAACCTTTTTATATATGGTTTATCCTCTAGACTGAGGATGCCCGAGACCAGCATATACGTAGTCAAGACAACAGCAAATCAGGAGCGTGCGGTCGCGAACCTGGTCGCCCAGATAGCAAGAAAGGACAAGCTGGACATACGGGCGATACTCGTTCCTGATGTGCTGAAGGGCTACGTACTGGTGGAGGCTTCGGCCCCAGAGATAGTGGAGCAGGCTATCCAGGGGGTTCCACATGCGCGCTCTGTCATAAAAGGCGCATCCAGCTTCGCAGAGATAGAGCACTTCCTGACGCCAAAGCCTGCAGTCGTTGGCATAAGCGAGGGCGCCATTGTGGAGCTGATCTCCGGACCGTTCAAGGGCGAGATGGCCAGGGTGAAGCGAGTCGACTCAGCCAAAGAGGAGATAACCGTGGAGCTCTTCGAGGCCATGGTGCCCATACCCATAACGGTCAGAGGGGATCATGTAAGAGTCCTTAGCAAAGAAGAGGCGCAGAGGTGAACAATATTGGCTAATGTCGTCGAGGCGCTGGTATCAGGTGGCAAGGCAACTGCTGGACCTCCCCTTGGCCCGGCGCTTGGACCTCTCGGTGTCAACGTAGCCGCTGTTGTCGCCAAGATAAATGAGCTGACCAGAGATCTTAACGGCATGCAGGTTCCTGTGAGGATAAAGGTTAAGAGCAGGACCGAATTCGAGATAGAGGTCGGCACACCTCCAACCTCGGCGTTGATCCTGAAGGAGGCCGGGGTTGAGAAGGGAAGCGGTGACAAGAAGAGCTTTGCTGGCAACATATCAATGGATCAGGTGATAAAGATCGCAGAGATAAAGAGGAGGAACCTTCTCTCGAAGAACCTGAAGAGCGCGGTCAGGGAGATCGTCGGCACCTGTGGCTCTTTGGGGATAAAGATAGATGGCATGACCTCAAAAGAGGTGCAGCAGGCGATTGCATCTGGCAGCTACGACCACCTCTTTGAGGGGAAGTCATAATTGCGATCTGTTGAGCCGTAGAAGACCAAAAGTCGTGGACTACGGATGATATGAATGAAAGAGAATATCGAAGAGGCAGTTAAGAAGGCGATCTCCGAGGCCCCGCCAAGGGGATTCAAGGAGAGCGTCGATCTTGCCATCAATCTCCATAACATAGATCTGACACAGCCCGGCAACAGGATAGATACTGAGGTAATACTTCCGCACGGGCGTGGAAGGCCGAACAGAATCGCGGTTTTCGCAGCTGGAGATACTGCGCTCAAGGCGAAGAGCGCTGGCGCTGACTACGTTATACCTCCGGAGGAGCTGAAGCTTCTGGGGGAGAACAGAAAGAACGCGAGAAAGCTGGCGGATGAGTACGATTTCTTCATAGCCGAGACGCAGTTCATGCCAGTCATCGGTAAGACCCTCGGACCCATTCTAGGCAAACGGGGAAAGATGCCCATGCCACTCCCGCCAAATGCGGATGTCGCCCAGATGGTCACGAGGCTCAAGAACATCGTCAGGATACGATCCAGAGACAGGCCAACATTCCATATAGCCGTGGGCAGGAGAGATATGGATGCCAGGCAGCTTGCAGAGAACATAGAGTCTGTAATCACAAAGCTGGAGCAGACCCTGAAGGATGGTCGTCACAACCTTAAGTCGGTATACGTCAAGACGACGATGGGTCCGGCGGTAAGGGTGATCTAGATGTCAGCAGATGTTCGCCACGTCGCTCGCGTGCCTGAATGGAAGCTGAAAGAGGTTGACGAGCTGGTGGAGCGCATAAGGAGCAGCCGTGTCGTGGGCGTCGCAGGTATACGCGAGCTTCCGGCAAGTGAGTTTCAGAGGATCCGTGGCATCCTGAGACCCCTATCGGAGGTAAGGGTTGTCAACAACAACATTGCCCGGAGGGCTATACTGAAATCCGATGAGTCCATCAGGCCGCTTGCGGATTACATCGAGGACCAGACCGCTCTGATATTCTCGGATGCGAATCCGTTTGCGCTCAAGAAGATGCTGGACGCAGAGAAGCGCCCGATGCCCATAAAGGCCGGTGCTGTCGCGCCGATGGACATAGTGGTCGAGAGCGGCGAGACCTCCTTCTCACCAGGACCCATGGTCGGAAAGCTCCAGAGCGCTGGAATCCCGGCCGCAATAAAAAGCGGCAAGGTCGTGATAAACCAGAGGGTCGTGCTCGCGAAGAAGGGCGATGTGATAACGCCCAAGGTGGCAGAGGTCCTCCAGCTCATGGAGATCTATCCGAAGCTTGTGGGACTGGAGCTCCGGGCTGCTTACAGCGACGGGCTGGTTTTCGCCGCAGCTGATCTGACACTGGATGTAGAGGCGGTTCTGAGGGACATATCAGAGGCTGCTGGAAAGGCGCTCGCCTTCGCAGTCGAGGTGGCCTATGTGACACCCCAGACCGTGGCTCCGATCATTCAGCGTGCAGCATCCAGGGCGAGGTATCTGGTGGCCGAGCGGGGTATACCCGTCCCCGGCATGATGGATCTTGTCATAATGAAGGCACATGCCAATGCTCAGGCGATCGCGAGCTTGATGTCTGCGGGCGAGAGCGCGCCGGAGCAGAAGCAGGTAGAAGAGGTTGTCGAAGAGGTAGAGGAGAAGAAGGAAGAGGAGGACGCAGCCGCGGGGCTGGGTTCTCTGTTCGGTTAGAGAAAGGTGAGTTTAATGGAATACATATATGCAGCACTGTTACTACATAGCTCAGGCAAGGAAGTAAGTGATGATGGCATAAAGAAGGTCCTAGAGGCAGCCGGTGTGACGCCTGACGAGGTCAGGATCAAGGCCCTGGTATCGGCGCTTGAGGGCGTCGATATCGACAAGATACTCTCCCAGGCGACCGCCATGCCGGTAGCGGCTGCTGCCCCGGCTGCGGCTGCCGCAGAGACCGAGGCCAAGAAGCCTGCAGCCAAGGCAGAGGAAGAGGAGAAGAAGGAAGAGGCAGAGGAGAGCGGCATCGAGGGACTCGGCGCGCTCTTCGGTTAATCCTGATCCCGCCCTTCACTGGGCGGATCGCTCTTTTTCAGTTTTCAAAGGCATTTATTCTGTGGTGTATTGCGTCGTAGATGTTGATGTTCTGACAAAGACTTGGATCCAATACATGTGAAAAGAATAGCATGGTTTGCATTCGTGTTAAGCCATCTAAACGCCAATGGCACACAGCTACACTTCGTAAGATGTGCATGTATAGCATTCTGCATAAGTTGATATAATATTCATATTACATAAAATCATGTGCGAATTGCGGCATATCCAGCATATTTTAAATTGGCTTATATGAAGTGACGCAAAGGACTATAAACCGGAAACGTCTCACAAGGTTTATAGCCGATTACTGAATAAAAATCATGTGGCTGCAACCTGCGGCCAGACGCCTGTGCCAGATGCATGGAGGTTATCGTTGGGGATTGCAGTTGGTGTTCTCCACATCCACAATGCAGACCGAAATTCCGGTGTCATGACCGCAGCGCACATCATGCTGCTTGAGGCCACAACAGACCTGGCAGCATGAGCAGCAGGTCCAGAAGTTTGTGATTGGGGGATCTCGTATGAGCTGCACAACTGAGATTGATTTTGGGATGCCTCTCCTTGGGGACAGGCTTCCGAGAATGGAGGTGAGGACCACACACGGTCCTATGACTCTGCCGGATGATCTTGCAGGCAAGTGGTTTGTTCTGTTCAGCCATCCTGCAGATTTCACGCCTGTATGCACGACTGAGTTCATAGCGTTCCAGAAGCGCCGGGAGGATTTCAAGAAGCTCAACTGCGAGCTCGTGGGCCTCTCAGTCGATCAGGTCTTCTCCCACATGAAGTGGACCGAATGGATCAAAGAGAAGATGGGGGTTGAGATAAAGTTCCCGATAATAGCGGACACAGGAGAAGTCGCTGACCTGCTCGGCATGATCCATCCGGGGAAGGGTTCAAACACTGTGAGGGCTGTATTCATAGTGGACCCGAGCGGAGTAATAAGGCTGATACTCTACTATCCTCAGGAGGTTGGCAGGAACATAGACGAGATCCTCAGGGTCGTGGAGGCTCTACAGGTTGCTGACAAGAACAAGGTGGCAACGCCGGCGAACTGGCCGAACAACGATCTCATAGGCGATGAGGTCATCATACCACCACCTGCAGATGAGAAGACTGCGAAAGAAAGGCTCAAGATGTACGACTGCTATGACTGGTGGTTCTGCCACAAGAAGATATCAAGATGAGGTGCGCTGTGGGCGCTTTCCATTCTGAGCTGGGATCGATCAGCAAGGTCATGGCGCGAACGCGTGAAGCATCCTTTTATTTTATGTCACGTCCGCTGTGGTCCTTGCATCATATCATCCGATCCCACCACAGGCCGGAGATCCGGCGCTAGATGGTCGTATATTCGCTTATTTTAACTTAATTGTATGGAGAATCTTAGGGATCTGGACTCAATCTGGCGCATGCCCGCCGCAAAATGCCCATGCCGGTTGGGAGATTTCGGTTCGGAGGAAAATGCATCCGCTCTTGTGTGTTCGGCAACGCAGGGGCAAGTGTACTGGTTGCTGGATGCACTCATTCGCCAGGAGCACATAGCGGAAACAGTGCCTCTCCACGCAAGTCATCAAACGGATAAGAGCGAATGCATCTACTCCTCTGAGATCAGCCTCTCGTAGCAGCGCTGCGCCTCATCCAGTATCTTATCCTCGCCCTCGATCACGCCATCCCTCATGAGCACCCTTCCGTTGCATATTGTGCAGCTAACCTCGCCCGGCATGCTGTAGACCAGATGCGAGAGCATCGATGTCTCCGGAGTGAACCATGGCCTCTTGAGGTTGATCAGGGCGAGATCTGCGAGCGCTCCAGGCCTGATGCCGATATCAAGGGAGAATGCCCTGTATGCATTCTCTGTGGCCATCCGCCAGACAGCATCAGCAGGAAGTATCGCTGACCGCCCTGCTGAGCACTTCTGGACCACGGCTGCAACCTTCATCTCCTCGAAGATGTCCAGGTTGTTGTTGCTCGAAGCTCCATCTGTTCCCAGGCATACATTCACACCCTGCTCGATGAGGGTCGCGATCGGAGCGATGCCTGATGCGAGCTTGAGGTTGCTTATCGGACAGTGGGCGACGTTCACATGCCTCTCCGCAAGAATCCTCATATCCCTTGGTGTCAACCAGACGCAGTGCGCCGCCACCACCCGCTCGCTAAGAAAGCCAAGGTTTTCCAGAAACTCCACAGGTGTCATGTGCCGCTGGTTGACAAATGTATCGACCTCGTCCCTGGTCTCTGAGAGATGAATGTGTAGCATGACATTGTACTTCTCTGCGATCTCCTTCGCCCTGAGAAGCGTCTCCTCAGAGCAGGTGTAGACGGCATGCGGCCCCACAGCAGGCTTTATGAGATCATCGTCCCTCCATCTTTTGACGAACGGCTCGACATCCCTGATAAGCTCAGGTCGCATATCGAAGAGGACGCCTGAGAGCACGCCCCGGATCCCCATCTCCCGAGTGGCCGCAGCTGTCTCATCCATGAAGTAGTACATGTCATTGTAGCACGTCACCCCGAACCTTATCAGCTCCAGGCAGCCCAGCCTCACCCCCGCGCGGATATCCGATGGCCTGAGCCGAGCCTCGAGCGGCCAGATCTTATCCCGGAGCCATGGGATCAGCTCCATGTCGTCTGCATATCCTCTGAGAAGAGTCATGGCCAGATGCGTGTGGCTGTTCACCAGACCTGGAACTGCAAGCATGTTTCTTGCATCTACAACCTCATCATCATTAGGTCTCAGATCCCTTCCAACCTCAGAGATGCGGTTCTCCTCGATGAGAATGTCGATGTTCTTAAGCAGAGACCCGTTTCGAATGATGTGTGCACTGCGTATTAGCATGGACGGACGTATAAGCGGTAGATATTAATACCCTCTTGCCCGGAAAATGTGATGGGCTGAGGTAGCCAAGTGGCCTACGGCGCTGGTCTTGAGGTTCCGTAAGGAACAGGCTAACCAGTGGTGCATCGCACCGCGTGAGTTCGAATCTCACCCTCAGCGTGTACAAAAATTTCTCCAAGCAAAGATGGTGTTATGCCCTCTGAAAATCAAAATGACATCTGCATTGCGTCTGAGATCATCTCGACTGCCATGAGGATCCTCCGTCTCGGCCCGATATGCGACAGCTGCCTCGGAAGGCAATTCGCCATGCTGGGGACAGGCATGACAAACACCGAGCGCGGGCGCTCTATAAAGACGGTCATGGTCATGAGCGCGGACCTCCAAGATCCTGAGAAGTCCATAGACATGCTGCGCGCGCTTGCTCCCTCCTGCAGACAGGCCAGGCTCAGGCTCGGGGTCGAGGGTGAGGATGGATCCTGCTGGGTCTGTCTCGGGCAGATGCGTCCAGAGCGCCTTGAGGAGCTCGCGGATAAAGCTGTGGAGGCATTCAGAGGAATTGAATTCAGCCGGTTTCTGGTCGGCACGCTCATGAGCGGTCTTCTTGCTGAGAATGAGGAGCTTCTGCTCGCTGACGGGTGTTCAAGACACGCAGAGCCCATGAAGTCAGAGATCAACCGCGAGGTTGGGAAGATCATAGCAGTGAAGAGCGGGAAGCAGCCGGATCTAAACAATCCTGAGGTTGTTGTCCATCTTCATCTCACAGACGGGCACGTAGAGATCCAGATCCAGCCTCTTTACATCTACGGGAGATACAGGAAGCTCCAGCGCGGATTTCCGCAGACGAGATGGCCGTGCAGGGTCTGTGGCGGTAGGGGCTGCGAGCGGTGCGGCAACACAGGGCGAATGTACCAGGAGTCTGTGGATGAGCTCATGAAGGAGCCGATTGTGGAGGCTGCGGATGCCGAGGACACCGTGTTTCATGGAGCTGGAAGGGAGGACATAGATGCCAGAATGCTCGGCAGCGGCCGTCCCTTTGTTGTCGAGGTCGTGCGCCCACGCAAGAGATGCCTTGATCTGAGCGCGCTCAGGGATGAGATAAACAGACGGTGCAGCGGCAAGGTTGAGGTCAGCGATCTCATTTTCGTCGACAAGTCCATGGTCGAGACCGTGAAGAACGAGAGGTTCGAGAAGACCTACGAGGCCGTTATAGAGATCTCAGCGCTGGTGGATGAAGAAAAGCTTAAATCCGCCCTGTCCAAATTGGTAGGTTTTGTAGAACAGCGTACGCCAACTCGCGTCTCTCACAGAAGGGCGGATAAGGTCCGCAGGAGGGCGGTGCACAGCGCCGAGCTGGAATATCTGAACGGCCAGATAGCAAAAATAACCGTCCGCTGCGACAGCGGCCTCTACGTTAAGGAGCTGATATCAGGGGACGGTGGCAGGACGAGGCCCAGTCTTGCGGAGCTTCTAGGATCAGACGCCAGGGTCGTGGAGCTGGATGTAATAGATGTAGGTGGAGTGTCCAATGCCAAAATCACACGGATTTCGTAAGAACACCAGGGACAAGCTCAAGAAGGGTGTCAGGGAGAGGGGTATCTCTCCTGTGGTCAGGGCGATACAGGATTTCGCCGTTGGTGAGAAGGTTCACATAATAATCGATCCCAGCATACACAAGGGAGTGCCGCACCCGAAGTTTCATGGCAGGACCGGAACTGTGGTGGGCAGGAGAGGGAGAGCTTACGTGCTGGAGGTCCCAGATCTGAACGCAAAGAAGATCGTTATAGCATTACCCGAGCACCTAGCAGCTCAGAAGTAGAAAATGATAGTCAAGAACGTTCTGAAAGAGGAACTGCTAACGCTAGCAGAGGTAAATGCGCTTCTCAGCGAGATCCGGGAGAGAAGGTCTGGCGAGCCCGAGGAGCTCGGATACGAGCTCAGGCGGGCCATGCGCCATGCAGAGCTGTTCTCCCACGGCACACCTGAGGAGAGCAGGCGGCTCGTGGAAGCTCTCCTGGCTCTTGAGAAGGTTACCCCCGAGATAGCTGTGAAGATAGCGGACCTCAGGCCCATGACCAGGGACGAGCTCAGGGCGATCTACGCGAAGGAGAAGTTCTCGCTGACCGAGGAAGAGCTGGACGCGATTCTCGATATAGTGCGCAGGGGGTAAATCTCTCTTGCCCGATGTCAGGCCTCCGAAGAGGGAAACAGTAGCCAGGATACTCGACTATCTCCCCTACGGGCACGTCTCGGAGGCCATAACAAGCTACCAGAAGCGGCCGCTTGTTCAGGCAGTGGGCGAGGGAAATTTCGTTCTCATGGAGATGACCCCAAAGGAGGGGGTCGTCCCGACGGTCGGGCAGCGCGTGAATCTGACAACACGTGATGTCATCGAGCGCGTGAACAGGAGAATCAGCTACAGCGATCTCACAAACAGCGCCAAGCTCGAGCTCGGGTATGAGATACAGAAGATAGTGCTCGATAACGAGGAGAGGTTCATCAGGTACTTCAACGAGGCTGGGCCGATCACAACTAGAATGCACGGTCTTGAGCTGCTCCCGGGCATAGGGAAAAAGCTCATGTGGGCCATACTCAACGAACGTAAAAAAGGCCCTTTCAAGAGCTTTAAAGATCTGTCTGAGAGAGTGAAGGGTCTGCACAATCCTGAGAAGCTCATCGCGAAGCGCATTGAAGAGGAGCTCATGGACGACCGGATCAAGTACAGGGTGTTCACGGCAGAGCCGAAGGAGCCGAAGCCTGTCGAGGCCCGCAGAAGACCGTGAGCATATGCGGAGCGGAGAAATCTCACAGGAGGCGGGATGAAGGCAGGGCAGCATTTTCTTGTGGACAGAGGGATCGCTGAGAGGATAGCTGGCTACGCTGATATATCGCCCGCCGACAGGGTGCTGGAGATAGGACCCGGCAGGGGGAGCCTGACGGAGTTCTTGGCTGCAAGAGCTGGCAGGGTTTACGCGATAGAGGCGGATCCAGATCTCGCCCGTTACGTTGAGGACAGGTTCCCCAACGTTGAGGTGATCCAGGGCGATGCGCTCCGTGTGGATCTGCCGGAGTACAACAAGGTGGTATCGAACCTTCCCTATCACATCTCTACAAAGATAACGCTGAGGCTGCTCAGGAATCCCTTCGATCTCATGGTGCTCATGTACCAGAGGGAGTTCGTGGAGAGGATGCTCGCATCCCCCGGCACCAGGGATTACGGCAGGCTGAGCGTGAATGTCTCATACTACGCTGATGTCGAGATTCTCGAGACCGTGCCCAGGTCCGCGTTCAGGCCAATGCCGCATGTCAGCTCATCTGTTGTCAGATTCAGGCCAAGGGCTGACAGGGAGCAGGTCGACGAATCGATGTTCTCCGCTATAAGCAGGGATCTCTTCACCAAGAGGAGAAAGAAGGTCAAGAACGCGCTGGCGTCAATAGGCGTTGCTGATGAGGTTATGCTAGATCTCGATCCAGCGATACTTGAGGCAAGGCCTGAGGATCTGAGTGTCGATGAGTTTGTCCGGATCGCCAGGGTGGTCTCGGAGCATCAGTCGAGGAACTCGCTGCAGTAAGCGTGGGTAATTGCAAGCTTTTGATTTGTCTCAAGCCGGTGATCCAGCGAAACGGTAATTTCGTGGAAAAAGACACTGTCTACCGCCACTGATTGGAGATACCAGAGTTCGCATATCCGACGATTCGACCTCATGAGCCTCTGATTTTGTCCTTCAAGCTGCCGAACTCAGAATCTTTTAGCGTCTGCAGGATTCCACCATTTGCCGCAGGGATTCAAGGCATAGATGGCATATGGCTATTTTGAGCTATGTTCATCACCATAACGCATACCCAAAATATCTTGCTGCGAACAGCACTCCTAGCGTTATAACAAGAAGCCCGAAGATCTTAGTGATGTAGCCGCCTGCCGATATGTATCTGTCCGCAATTTTTGCTGCAGCCGACCTAGAGAGCGCAGCCATCGGTATCACAGGCACCCCGTGTCCGAGGCCGAAGATGAAGAGCATGATCCCGCCTCCAAGTGGCGAGACCTCCTGGGAGAGGAGCCAGATTATCACCGGAAACACAAGCGATATAGCGCAGGGAGCCCAGCCAAGAGAGAAGAATGCTCCGAGGAAGAATGCGCCCAGCATCGAGGACTGCTCGAATATTCTCAAGGATATGTTGATCGCACGCTCCAGGTAGCTCTTCTCAGAGCGCCTGAAGCTGAAGATCGAGCCCACGATCTCGCCCAGGGGACTGATGCTGTTCATTCCCAGCACGATCAGGAGCACTCCAGCAGCGAGATCGAAGAACCTGGAGCTGCGCATGAAGATGCCGAGCTGGGATACGAAGAGACCGATCACAAAAAACACTGCTGCCATGCCGATTGTAAACGAGAGACCAATCGCCAGGCCCTCTCTGTAATCTCCTGCGCTCCCCTCACGCCTCTTTCTGGAAAGTATGTACGAGAAGAGAGCCGCGAGGAGCGCCACTGAGCATGGAGATAGCGATGTCATTATCCCGAGCGCAAACATCCCGATGGCAGAAGTCCCGGCGCTCGAGACTGAAAGCCAGCCCGAGCTCTTTTCATCAGCGCTTTTCAGATCTGCGTAGAGCTTCTCAGAACTCTGTACGCCGTCAATCAGCCCTCTGCCTATCTGGTAGACGCGATAGACCCTGACTACATCGCCATCGGAGTTCAATATTATTATCGTCGGGTTCGAGAAGCCCGTGCCCGAGGACCAGTAGTCCATGTATCGTCCAGCAGCCGGATAAGGCTGGAAGTCCTCCATCCAGGGCCATGTCACATTTACCCCCCACCACGAGACGGCAAGAGAACTGCCGTTCGGTGAGTATGGATTCTTCCGTATATTTATCGTGAGAATATCCACATCAGGATGCTCTGCCGCGAGCCTTGCGATCTCAGCGGTCTGTGCGTGGAGCACCTCCTCGCACTCCCTGCATATCGGACTCTCTATGTTTGTGATGTAAAGAAGTGATTGTCCATCTATGCTCTCCGCTGCAGCCTCCGCAGTGAAGCACAGCATCAGGATCGCCAAAAAATAATGGATCGATCTCATCAGGCTCCAGCCCAGCCGCCTATGTTCTCCCTGTAAAGAGCGATCGCATCGTCCAGGTACGACCTGATCCATTCCTCGCCAGTGATATCCTCAGAGCTGTGCCATCCAACCTTCACATCGCCATTATCATTCACCAGGGTGATGACCACTGTTAGCGGCACGAGTGCCCTTCCGCCGTCTGGGTCGTAGACGATGGCATCAGCAGCGCGTGCATCAGAATCCCCGGAAAGATCGAAGAGCGTCACATCCCCGGAGTACTCCTGCATGACCTTATCGATTGCCTCCTTCTGTGGTGCACAGTAATCGCAGTTCAGATGCACGAAAATCAGGACTGGCCGCTCCTTCAGCGCATTCAGAACCCACTCAGGATGGTTAACGGAGCCGCCTGCATTGGTATTATCATCAGGATAGGATGTCCACCAGTCATCCTTTCCAGTGCCGACAGAATGCTCTGCCCCCATCGCTGAGAGTGAGAGCACCAGCAGAACCGCCATAAAGCTGTATGGCTTCAACATACGACCCCCAGTGCGGTCTCTCCGCACCAGCTCTGCTTTCGTGGATCCACATAAATCAATTTCGGTTCAACATATATGGATATGAAGCGGACCGCAAAGTATCTATTCGTTCAGATCAAGGAGATGCTGTGGATCGCATGTCACTCAAACGAAATCTGAGAGAGGTCTCTGTTATGAATCGTCTCCTTGCCGTGGTTTCGGTGCTCATGCTGGTCCTGATATGTCTCAGCATGTGCCCTGCATCCGGCGGAGGCAACCGCACTCTGACACAGCACTCATATCTGTTTGTCAACGGATACATGGACGAGACAAAAATATACGAGACAGATTATGGGTTCAAGGGACAGAAGCTTGTTGTCGGGACGAGAGGCAGCGGGACCGTCTCCAGAAGGCAGACGATCGACTTCTGGAGCAGCAACACATCTGATGAGAGCGAGATGTACTTCAACGAATGGGGCTACTTCGAGTACCATCCATACTCAGAGGGCCCATCTGAGAGCGATCTGAAAAACGCGCTATGCGCAAAGAACTATGATATCGGCAGCGTGGTCTCAGAGAGCTATTCATCGATAAGAGATCTCGTCAAGGACACCACCATATACCAGAGCGAGAACGTCTCGCTCTATCAGATCAACTCGTACCTCCACGGCACTGCCAGGATAGGGGCGAGGTTCGTCAACAAAACCGACAAGACAACCAATATGCTCATGGGCGGCCTCTATATAGGCGAGGTCAATATACGCGAAGAGATAGAGGTCGGGGAGAATCCGCCGCTGACGCTCCCGTGCGTCTGAGTCGGATTCCTGCTGCCTCCAGCCTGATTGAGATCCTGGTCGGTGGCAGTATTTTTCAGTGTTGGCATTCGCAGAGATTGGCATCGCGAATTCCACATGCTTTTGATATCGCTTATGCGGCTGCTGGATTGAGGAGCTCAGAGATGATCATCGTATACAGCAGGGGCTTTGAGGGGCGGTACCCCACAAATCCTGTTGAGCATCCCGACAGGGTCAGACTTGCGGCTCAGGAGCTCTCCGGCTACGAGTTTTTCGAGCCGGCTCCGGCGAGCCACGCGGAGATATCGGCGGTCCATACCGAAGGTCACATCGAGCGTGTTAGGCTGAGAGGGCTCTATGAGGCTGCGGCTCTTGCAGCGGGCGGCGCCGTTGCAGCCGCTAGGATCTCCATGATGGAGCCGGCCTTCGGGCTTATCCGCCCGCCAGGGCATCATGCATCCGCTGATCACTCATGGGGTATGTGCTTCTTCAACAACATCGCCATAGCTGTGAAGGCGATCAGGAAGCATGTCAGGAGGCTCCTGATCCTGGACATCGACCTGCACTTCGGCGACGGCACTGTGAGCATATTTCGATGGGATCCGGATGTCAGCGTCGTCAACATCGGCGCCATCGACGCGAACTTCGATTACATAAAGCTCGAGAGCGGGGGATACATCGAGCAGGTGGAGAAGGCGCTCGAATCCCACGAGTATGATATCATATGCGTATCAGCCGGATTTGACACGTACCGCCTGGACTGGGGCGGCATACTCGATATAGATGACTACATGAAGATCGGTTCCCTGATAAGAGACGCATCTGAGGATAGATGCGGTGGACGCAGATTTGCTGTTCTCGAGGGCGGGTACCATCAGGATCTGAGATACTGCATAAGGAGCTTCATTTCGGGATTTGAGTGACTTCCTCTTCCCCTACGAGAAGGATCTTCTGCCTGCTTTTCCTATAATTGATTGCAGAGCTGCGATCTTGCAGTGCACCCATCAGAAAAGGCTCAAATATCTTTGGCTCAGGTTTTACTGTGAGGACAAACACATGCATGATCCAGATTATATCGAGAGGCAGCTTCGTGAGCTGATGCTCACAGGCTATGATGATAGTGTTCGGGCCGAGCTTGAGTCCATTCTTGATGGCATAAACGAGAGAGATTGCCGGATCTCGGAGATGCTCGATGAGCTTCTTGAGGAGGTCGACAGGCTCCTGTTGCTGATGGATGAGCTCGGCCTGGATGAGGAATAGGGTGGAGCGAGTTGGAGAGATTGCCGGATGTTCAGGCCTGTCACCCCGCGTACCCGATCAACCTCACAAGGGTCGGGGTGACGGGAGTGAAGAAGCTCGTGAAGGTCGAAAGGAGCGGCGAGAGGCCCATCGTTCTCATATCGAACTTTGAGGTGTTTGTGGATCTGCCATCGAGCAGGAAGGGCGCGAACCTCTCGAGGAACACCGAGGCAATCGATGAAGTTCTGGAGGAGGAGATCTCGAGGCCGGTTTACGAGATAGAGGAGCTATGCGGCAAGATTGCCCTGCGTCTGCTCGAGCGGCATGAGTATGCAACTAGGGCTGAGGTGAAGATGAAGAGCGAGTACATAGTGAAGCGGCAGACCCCTGCGACAAAGGTGAACTGCCAGGAGGTGGTGGACATCTTCGCGGAGGCTAGAGCCACGACCTTCCCTGATCCACACATCAAAAAGCTCGTCGGCGCTGAGGTCATCGGCACCACAGCATGCCCCTGCGCCCAGGAGATAGTCAGGGAGCAGATGCGGAGAGATCTCCTCAACCTTGGGCTCAATGCGGATGCAGTCGAGAGCTTCCTTGAGAGGGTTCCAGTGGCCACGCACAACCAGCGGGGCCGCGGGAGCATATCGATAGAGGTCAGCGACAGGAAGTGCGTCTCCATAGATCGCATAATAAGAATCATAGAGGAGTCTATGTCCTCAAAGGTCTACGGCCTGCTGAAGCGTCCTGATGAGGCTCTTGTCGTATCGAGGGCGCACATGAACCCGATGTTCGTGGAGGACTGCGTCAGGGAGATGGCCCAGAGGGTCGTCGCTGCGTTCACCGATCTCCCAGATGACGCGGTCGTCACGCTGAAACAGATAAACGAGGAGAGCATACACAGACACAATGCATTCGCCGAGAGGGTGGCAAAGATGGGAGAGCTGAGGGCAGAGCTCGCTGCTATCCAGGAGATGCAGCCCAGAGTTGTTTCTCAGATATAACGAATTCTGCTCTCCTGCAGAGTGTATAAGAAGGTAGCATGCGCAGCTTAAGGGCAAAAATCGATAAAGGAGCCTTCATGAGATCATGACAGACAAGATAGGGCTTATAGGGGAGAGGATAAACAGTCTCATTAAAGAGAGGGGAATCATCGCGAGATGCGAGCTCCTTCACAGGATCTATCAGGCGATCCGTGAGGCGCGCCTGAGCGATGCCGAGATGGACATCCTGAGAAGAATGGTTGGAGAGAGGCCGGCGCCCGGCATATTCTCGAGCATAATGAGCGGACATCCAGTCTTTCAGGACACCCCGAAGCTTGACAGCTTCATAGTGATGCACGGAAGGATATTCCACTTCCCGCTATCCGGAAAGTACGATCGTCCCGACTTCGAGAGAGCATACGAGATATTTAAAGGATCGAGGGACGAGCTGCTCGAGCTCGTTCGCTCCAACCTGCAGGACCTGACGAGAGACTTTCTCATGAGAGCCGGGTACTCGCTATCCCATATGCAACCAGGCAGGCTCTCTTTCGTGAAGGGAGAGGACCGGCTGGAGGTTCTTGTATATCCGAGGATCAGCATGCTCGATGTGGAGGAGTGCGTCCTCGCCTCCGAGCTTTACGATGGGATGGCCGCAATCGTACCGCATGAGGAGAGCCTGGGGCCATTCATGGCGTTCTACCAGGAGCATGCGGGCCTTCTCGATGAGAAGGGTGTGCAGATATGGGTGGCCAACATGGAGGAGGGCTCTATCGATCCCTTCATAGGGTTCACGACAGATCCTGAGATATATATGGGCTTCAAAAACCCCAAGCTAGCATCGATGGTCAGATCGAGATGGAGGTTCATCAGATGAAACACCCGGACCGAATATTCTCCTTCATGGAGGTGGAGAGCGAGGATGATCTCATCAAGGCGATGACAGAGCACACATGGCCCCTCTGCTACGGCTTTTACCACGGAGATCTCCTGTATCTCGGCGACGGTGACAGCGAGGAAGCTCAGGAGTATTCTGTGGTGAGGATCGAGAGGACCGAGGGGCATCATGGCATTGTGGGCACGGAGGTCGGAAGGATCACATCCCGCGATAAGGACGAGGTGCGCGGGATTATCCACGATATGAAAGCAGGTTTGCACAGCATGAACAATCCTGTCAGAATACAGGTTGAGCCCAAGTGGCATCACAGCTGTCAGCTGTGCCGGCTGGAGGATTGATCCAGGCATTTATCTGGGGCGCGGATCTGCTGACGCATATCGTCTACGGAAAGAGATCCAGATCGCAAACGCGCATGATCTCCAGCCGAGAATACCAAACGTCAGCTATTCCCAGCAAAAGGCGTGAATTTCAGATAACTTGAGGTTTGATGAGAGAAAGAACTGTCCTGCTCGTTCTGTGCATAACAATCTGCCAGCTTGCCGGCGTCTTCGGGTCGTACTTTACCGATCTATCGGTATCCACGTGGTACCCGACGCTGGTCAAACCACCGTACACCCCGCCCGGATGGTTCATAGGAGTTGTCTGGGTTCTCCTCTACACGCTGATGGGCGTATCGCTGTTCCTGATCCTGGAATCAAGACCATCAGCGGGTCCCCTGAAGAGCGCCCTGATACCGTTCGGCGTTCAGCTGATTCTTAACATCTCATGGTCCGGAGCTTTCTTCGGATTGCGATCGCCATTATACGCGCTTTTTGTCATAGCTGCACTCTGGCTCTCGATAGTAATAACCATGAAAGGATTCTTTGAGATCTCACGAAAGGCTGGCGTTCTTCTTGTGCCATACATCGTATGGGTGAGCTTTGCAGCATTCCTCAACTACACAATCTGGAGGCTGAACTGAGCAGATAACTGTGTTGATAGAGAGTTGCAGGGCGCAGACTCCGGTCTTCAGGCCGGAGAGGAGGTCACCTTTCACCATGCTGGGAAAATAGCACAGTCTATCTATGACGTGTGGATGAGCCAAAAGGCAATAACTGCAAGCGATTCACAGCAATTAACAAAGCTGCTGGGCATCAGACAAAAATTGATACTGCCCATCGATATCGCTCAACGAAGGTGGAGCACCGATCGGCTGCTTGGGAAAAGTCTGGCTCGATCAGGGTCACGGATTGAGAATCACCGGTGAAACAGTGCGGGGGAAGGGAATTTCGCACTTTTTTACTGGTAAAAGCGCTGGCACCATATGCTCTCATAAACTGCGTGGCGTAGGAATCGGTAGTATATCTTCATTGAATTGATACGAAGGGGCTGACCTTTCCGAATGTGTTTCGCTCATATCCATATGATGACTTGCCAGATTCCGTCGTTCGTTCTTGGAGAATTGCTGAGCGCTTCCGGCAATCAGCTTGCTTGGCCTCTAAGTTGCTGAAAACACAAGAGCGAACAACTGAAGTTGTAATTATGTATAAGTCGATATGTCAACAAGAGCGTTAACCGTTTACGAGGTTTCAATCCCTATTGGGTATCGCTCTTGTGTGTTCAGCAACTTAGAGGCCAAGCATACTGGTTGCTGGATGCACCCATTCATTCGCCAGGAGCACACAGCGGGAACAGTGCCTCTCCAAACAAGTCATCAAATGGATAA